>NZ_SDWT01000004.1 GCF_004137255.1 Nocardioides oleivorans
GATGTCAACGGGGCATAACAAACTAATTCGTCGACTAATCAAACACACTGTTGAGTTCTCAAAAATCAGACGCACCCGATCCTCGCCAGCTGGGCTGGTCCGGTCGCGGGGCAACCTGCAGAAACTTACCGGGCGTGTTGTCCTGAGTCAAACCCAGGGTCTGACGCTCGGTGGTGGTCGCAGCTGGTCTCCGTTCCATCCAGCCTTCTGGCCGGGGAGCGGCGCCGCTTGCGGCGACAGAGAGAACATTAACCACACCCCGGCGAGCACGCAAAACCGGGGGTGGTGTTGACGCAAAACCGCAGGTCAGCGGCCTGCGGGTCGTCGCGGTGCCGCGGGGCGGTAGGTGCTGACGGTCGGATCACCGGTGCTCCAGAACCGCCATGGCCGCTCCGCTGCGTGGCGCAGGCCGACTCGAGGACCGGTCGAGACCTCTCGTGGTGGCTCCCCCGCCGTCAGGTCGGGAGCGGTCGCGTTGGCGGCGAGGTCGATGCCGAGCGCCCGGCACAGCCGGGCCGGTCCGCGTGCCAGGTCGCGGTCCGTGCTGCCGGGACGTCGTACCCGGGCCGTGTCGAGGCCACCGACGACCTCGCCCGCGCGGAGCAGGACCGCACCCGGCTCCCCTTCCGGTCCGGTGACGAGGTTGGCGCAGTGGTGCATCCCGTAGACGAAGTACACGTAGAGCCGTCCGGGCGGACCGAACATCACCTCGTTGCGCGGGGTGCGGCCGCGGAAGGCGTGCGAGCCGGGGTCGTCGGGACCGGCGTACGCCTCGACCTCCGTGAGGCGCACCGAGACGCCGCCGTGCGTGAGCACGGCACCGAGGAGCCGCGGCGCGACCTCGAGCGGGTCGCCCTCAGCCCAGGCGTTCACGGTGGGCGGCACTGGCCGACCGGAGGTCGTCGAGCTGTTCGCGGACGCGGACCGGGGCGGTCCCCCCGCGACCTGAGCGCGAGGACACCGAGCCCTCGACGGTGAGGACCGAGCGCACCTCGGGCGTCAACGCCGGAGAGACCGCGGCGAGCTGCTCGTCGGTGAGGTCGGGCAGGTCGCAGCCGAGCTCCTCGCAACGGCGTACGCACGCGCCTGCGACCTCGTGCGCGTCGCGGAACGGGACGCCCTCGCGGACGAGCCACTCGGCGACGTCGGTCGCCAGCGAGAAGCCCTGGGGCGCGAGCTCGGCCATACGGGCGGTGTTGAAGGCGAGCGTGGCGACCATCCCGGTCACCGCGGGCAGCAGGACCTCGAGGGTCTGGACGGAGTCGAAGACCGGCTCCTTGTCCTCCTGGAGGTCGCGGTTGTAGGCGAGCGGGAGTCCCTTGAGGGTCGCCATCAGGCCGGAGAGGTTGCCGATCAGGCGGCCCGACTTGCCGCGCGCGAGCTCGGCGATGTCGGGGTTCTTCTTCTGCGGCATGATGCTCGACCCCGTCGACCAGGAGTCGTGGAGCGTCGCGAAGTCGAACTCGCGCGTGGTCCAGAGGATGACCTCCTCCGCGAGCCGCGAGAGGTCGACGCCGACCTGCGCGGTCACGAAGGCGAACTCGGCGGCGAAGTCGCGCGAGGCGGTGCCGTCGATGGAGTTGGCCGAGGAGCCGGAGAACCCGAGCTCCGCGGCGACGGCCTCCGGGTCGAGGCCGAGCGTCTGGCCGGCGAGGGCACCGGAGCCGTACGGCGAGTCGGACGCGACGCGTGCGTCCCAGTCACGCAGTCGCTCGACGTCGCGCACCAGCGGCCACGCGTGGGCGAGCAGGTGGTGCGAGAGAAGCACCGGCTGGGCGTGCTGGAGGTGCGTCCGGCCGGGCATGATCACGTCGAGGTGGCCCGCGGCCTGGTGCTCGAGCACGTCCACGAGGTCGAGGACGAGGCCGGAGATCGTGCGGGCGTGGTCGCGCAGGTAGGCCCGGAACAGGGTCGCCACCTGGTCGTTGCGCGAGCGACCGGCACGCAGCCGGCCGCCGACCTCGGGACCGACCTCGTCGAGCAGGAGCCGCTCGAGCGCACCGTGGACGTCCTCGTCGGAGTCGGCCGGCTGCAGGTCACCGGCGGCGTACCTCTCCCCCAGCGCCGACAGCCCGCGCAGCAGCTCGGCGTGGTCGGCGTCGGTGAGCAGGCCGGCGCGGTGCAGGGCGTTGGCGTGGGCGCGCGACCCGGCGAGGTCGTACGGCGTCAGCTGCCAGTCGAAGTGCGTCGACCTGGAGAGTGCCTGCAGCTCGGGTGACGGTCCGCTCGCGAAGCGGCCGCCCCAGAGCGAGCCCTCGTTGGTGGTGCCTGCCATCAGTCGGTCCCGAACTCCATCGCTGCGTGGTCGAGGGCGGTGTCGTCGACCTCGTCGTCGGCCGCCTCGACGGCCCGTGAGGAGGACGTCGTGGCGGCGATCCGGTCGAAGCCGCCGGCCTCGATGGCACCGTAGAGGGTGCCGTTCTCGACGAGCACCTGGCCCTGGTCGAGGGGCTGCGCGGCGTACTGCTCGAGCTTGGCGCGGGAGTCGGCGATGTCGAGGTTGCGCATCGTCAGCTGGCCGATGCGGTCGGTCGGGCCGAAGGCGGCGTTGTCGGTGCGCTCCATCGAGAGCTTGTCGGGGTGGTAGGAGAAGGCCGGACCGCTGGTGCTCAGCACCGTGTAGTCCTCTCCACGGCGCAGCCGGATGGTCACCTCGCCGGTGACGAGCGAGGCGATCCAGCGCTGGATCGACTCGCGGATCATCAGCGCCTGCGGGTCGAGCCAGCGGCCCTCGTAGAGCAGCCGGCCGAGCTTGCGGCCCTCGTTGTGGTACTGCGCGACGGTGTCCTCGTTGTGGATCGCGTTGACCAACCGCTCGTAGGCGATGAACAGCAGCGCCATGGCCGGCGCCTCGTAGATGCCGCGCGACTTGGCCTCGATGATCCGGTTCTCGATCTGGTCGGACATGCCGAGGCCGTGGCGGCCGCCGATGGCGTTGGCCTCGTGGACGAGCGCGACCGCGTCGGCGTACTGGGTGCCGTTGATGGCGACGGGGCGGCCCTGGTCGAAGCGGATCGTGACGTCCTCGGTCTCGATCGCGACCGAGGGGTCCCAGAACTTCACGCCCATGATCGGGTCGACGGTCTCGAGGGAGACGTCGAGGTGCTCGAGGGTCTTGGCCTCGTGGGTGGCGCCCCAGATGTTGGCGTCTGTGGAGTACGCCTTCTCCTGGCTGTCGCGGTAGGGCAGGCCGTGCTCGGTGAGCCAGGCGCTCATCTCGTGGCGTCCGCCCAGCTCGGTGACGAAGTCGGCGTCGAGCCAAGGCTTGTAGATGCGCAGGTCGGGGTTGGCGAGCAGGCCGTAGCGGTAGAACCGCTCGATGTCGTTGCCCTTGAAGGTGGACCCGTCGCCCCAGATGTTGACGTCGTCGTCGTGCATCGCGCGGACCAGCATGGTGCCGGTCACCGCGCGACCCAGGGGCGTGGTGTTGAAGTAGATCCGGCTGCCGGAGCGGATGTGGAACGCGCCGCAGGCGAGGGCGGCGAGGCCCTCCTCGACCAGCTGCGTCTTGCAGTCGACCGCGCGCGCCAGCTCGGCGCCGTACTGCATCGCACGCGACGGCACGCCGGAGATGTCGGGCTCGTCGTACTGGCCGATGTCGGCGGTGTAGGTGCACGGCACCGCCCCCTTGTCGCGCATCCAGGCGACGGCCACGGAGGTGTCGAGGCCGCCCGAGAAGGCGATGCCGACGCGCTCGCCGACGGGGAGGGAGGTGAGGACCTTGCTCACTGGGAGTCCTTTGCAGAGTCAGGGGTGATGGGTGCGTGGTGGTTGGCCAGGTCGAGGAACTGCTGCGCGAGGGCGTCGCCGCCCTGCGGGTCGCGCCCGATGACCAGGACGGTGTCGTCGCCGGCGATGGTGCCGAGGATGCCGCCGAGCTCGGCCTTGTCGAAGGCACTGGCCAGGAACTGGGCCGCTCCCGGCGGGGTGCGCAGGACGACCAGGTTGGCGCTGGCCTCGGCGCTGACGAGGAGCTCGCCGCAGAGCCGGGCGAGCCGGTCTCGTCCGGCGGCGCTCTCACGGGGCGCGGAGGCCGAGCGGTCGCCGCCCTCGCCGGGCACGGCGTAGACCAGGGCGCCGTCACCGCCGCGGACCTTGACCGCGTCGAGCTCGACGAGGTCGCGGCTGAGCGTGGCCTGCGTGACCTTGACGCCGTGGTCGGTCAGGAGGTCGGCGAGCTCGGTCTGCGAGCGCACGGGGTGGGTGGTCACGATGTCGATGATCCGCTGGTGGCGGGCACGCTTCGTCAGCGGTGTCACGGCGCTCACGTCGATCGCTCCAGCAGCCAGGTGAGCACGGCCTTCTGGGCGTGGCGGCGGTTCTCCGCCTCGTCCCAGACGACCGACTGCGGCCCCTCGATGACCTCCTCGGAGATCTCCTTGCCGCGGTAGGCCGGGAGGCAGTGCAGGACGATCGCGTCGGGCAGGGCGTGGGCGAGGAGCTCCTCGGTGACGCCGTAGGGCGGGAAGATCCCGAGCCGCTCCTGCGACTCCTCCTCGCGACCCATGCTCACCCAGGAGTCGGTGATCACGACGTCGGCGCCCGTCACCGCCTCGACGGGGTCGGTCGTGAGCTCGACGGAGCCGCCGGTCCCCAGCGCGATCTCCCGCGCCCGCGCCACGACGTCGGCGTCGGGGGTGAAGCCCTCCGGGGCGCCGATGACGACGTGCATCCCGGCGGCCGCGCCGGCGAGCACCCACGAGTTGCCCATGTTGCAGGCGCCGTCGCCGACGAACGCGGCGCGGATGCCGGCGAGGCGGCCCTTGTGCTCGCGGACGGTCTGGAGGTCGGCGAGGAGCTGGCAGGGGTGGAACTCGTCGGTCAGGGCGTTGAGGACGGGCACGCCGGCGTGCTCGGCCATGGTGTCCACGTCGCTCTGGTGGGCGGTGCGCCACACGACCGCGGTCGCCTGGCGGCCCAGGATCCGGGCGACGTCCTCGACGCCCTCGCGCTTGCCCATCGCGGCGAGGCCGCCGTCGACGGTCATCGGGTTGCCGCCGAGCTCGGCGATGCCGGCGGCGAAGGACACCTGGGTGCGCAGCGTGGGCCGGTCGAAGACCAGGGCGACGGTGCGCGGACCCGCGAGCGGCTTGTGGTCGAACGGCTCGGCCTTGAGCTTGTCGGCCAGGTCGAGCACCTCGAGCAGCTCCGACGGCGAGAGGTCGTCGTCGCGGAGGAAGTGGCGGGTCATCGGGTGGTCTCCTGGCTGGCGAGGGCCGCCCGGGCGGCGTCGAGGATCGTGGGGAGGGCGGCGTCGAGCGCGTCGAGGTCGTCGCTGGTGATGACGAGCGGAGGCACGAAGCGCAGGCGGGAGGGGCCGGTGGCGTTGAGGATGAACCCGGCCTCGCGACCGGCCACGACGGCCTGGGTGGCGTAGGGGCCGTCGAGCTCGGCACCGCGCATCAGCCCGGAGCCGGTGACCTCGACGACGCCGGCCTGCTTGCGCAGCAGTGCCTCGAGCTGCTGGCCGCGCTCGACGGTGGCCTCGAGGAGGCCGTCGGCCTCGATGGTCGAGAGGACGGCGAGCGCGGCGGCGCTGGCGACCGGGTTGCCGGCGAAGGTCGAGCCGTGGTTGCCCGGCTGGAGGAGCGTCGCCGCCGCGCCACGGGCGATCGTGGCGCCGATGGGGATGCCGCCGCCGAGGCCCTTGGCGAGGGTGACGACGTCGGGCCGGACGCCGTCGAGCAGCTGGTGGGCGAACCACGCGCCGGTGCGCGCGACGCCGGTCTGGACCTCGTCGAGCCACAGCAGCGCGCCGTGGGCGTGGGCGATCCGCTGGGCCGCGGCGAGGTAGTCGGCGGAGGGCACGACGACGCCCGCCTCACCCTGCACGGGCTCGAGGACGACCGCGGCCACGGTCTCGTCGACGGCGTCCTCCAGCGCGGCCACGTCGTCGTACGGCACGAAGGTGACGTCGCCGGGCAGCGGCGCGAAGGGCTTGCGGTAGGCGGCCTTGGAGGTGAGCGACAGCGCGCCCATCGTGCGGCCGTGGAAGGAGCCCTCGGCGGCCACGACGCGGGTGCGGCCGGTGCGGCGGGTCAGCTTGAGCGCGGCCTCGTTGGCCTCGGCGCCGGAGTTGCTGAAGAAGACCCGGGCCTCCTCACCCCACCCGAGCAGGGCGACGAGCTTCTCGGCGAGCGCGACCTGCGGCTCTGTGGCGAAGAAGTTCGACACGTGGCCCAGCGTCTGGAGCTGGGTGGTGACGGCCTCGACCAGCGCGGGGTGCGCGTGGCCGAGCGCGTTCACGGCGATGCCGCCGAGGAGGTCGACGTACTCCTTGCCGTCGGCGTCCCAGACGTGCGCGCCCCGTCCACGGACCAGGGCCAGCGCGGGCGGGCCGAACGTGTTCATCACGGCGCCCTCGTAGCGCTGCTGGATGCTCATGACCGGTCCTCCTTCGGGTAGGGCTTGCGCATCTTCGTGGTGGCGCCGGGCAGCACCTGGGTGCCGACTCCCTCGTCGGTGAAGATCTCGAGCAGCACCGCGTGGGGTTCGCGGCCGTCGACGACGGTGGCACGCGGGACTCCCCCGACGACGGCCTCGTAGCAGGCGCGCATCTTGGGGATCATGCCCGCGTCGAGGGTCGGCAGCAGCTCGCCGAGCGCCTCCGGGCTGATCTCCTGGATGAGGTCGTCGGAGTTGCCGTAGTCGCGGTAGAGGCCCTCGACGTCGGTGAGCACCATGAGCTTCTCGGCCTGGAGCGCGACGGCGAGCGACGACGCGGCCGTGTCGGCGTTGACGTTGTGGACGAGGCCGTGGACGTCGGGGGCGACCGAGCTCACCACCGGCACCCGGCCGGCCTCGATGAGGTCGAGCACGGCCTCCGGGCGGACCTTGGCCACCTCGCCGACGAGGCCGAGGTCGACCTCCTCGCCGTCGACGACGGTGTTGATCGGCTCGGCGGTGAACAGGCCCGCGTCCTCGCCGGAGAGGCCGACGGCGAGCGCGCCGTGCTGGTTGATCAGGCCGACGAGCTCTCGCTGGACCTGCCCGACGAGCACCATCCGGACGACGTCCATCGCCTCCGGGGTGGTGACGCGGAGGCCCCCTCGGAACTCGGACTCGATGCCGAGCTTGTCGAGCATCCGCGAGATCTGCGGGCCGCCGCCGTGCACGACCACGGGCTTGAAGCCGGCGAACCGGAGGAACGCGATGTCCTCGGCGAACGCGACCTTGAGGGACTCGTCGGTCATCGCGTTGCCGCCGTACTTCACCACGATCGTCTGGCCGTGGTAGCGCTTGAGCCACGGCAGGGCGGCCGCGAGGGTGCGGGCCTTGGCCGGGTCGGGGCGGCTCGGGTTGAGGTCGGTCTCGGTGCTGTCACTCATGAGCTGTAGGCGCTGTTCTCGTGGACGTAGGCGTGGGTGAGGTCGTTGGTCCAGACGGTGGCGCGGGCGTCGCCGGACTTGAGGTCGATGGTCACGGTGACCTCGCGACCGGTGAGGTCGACGGTCGAGGAGTCCGCTGCCGGCGTGGACTGCCGGCAGACCCAGACACCGTTCATGGCCACGTCGAGGTCGGCCGGGTCGAACTGGGCCGTGGTGGTGCCGATCGAGGCCAGGACGCGCCCCCAGTTGGGGTCGTTGCCGAAGATCGCGGCCTTGAAGAGGTTGCTCCGCGCGACGCTGCGGCTGACCTCGACGGCCTCCTCCTCGGTCGCGGCGTGGAGCGTGGTGATGGCGATCTCGTGGTCGGCGCCCTCGGCGTCCTGGAGCAGCTGCATGGCCAGGTCGGTGCAGGCCTGCGTGAGGGCGGCGGTGAAGTCTTCCGGCGTCGGGGTGATGCCGCTGGCGCCGCTGGCCATGACGGTGACGGTGTCGTTGGTGGACATGCACCCGTCGGAGTCGAGTCGGTCGAAGCTGACCCGGGTCGCCGCACGGAGCGCGGAGTCCAGCTCGGCGGCGGGGACCACGGCGTCGGTGGTGATCACCACGAGCATGGTGGCGAGCTGCGGGGCGAGCATGCCCGCACCCTTCGCCATGCCGCCGACGGTCCAGCCGGCGCCCTCGACGACGGTGTTCTTGCTGACCGAGTCGGTCGTCATGATCGCCTCGGCCGCGCTCGGGCCGCCGTCGGGCGCGAGCTCGGCGGTGGCCGCCTCGACGCCGGCGAGGAGGTCGTCACGGTCGTTGGCGAGGCCGATCAGGCCGGTCGAGCAGACGACGACGTCGATCGCACCGATCCCGAGGCCGTCGGCGACCTTCTCCGCGACGGCGTGGGTGGTCTGGAAGCCCTCGGGGCCGGTGTAGCAGTTGGCCCCGCCGGAGTTGAGGACGACGGCCTTGACCGTGCCGTCCTTGACGACCTCCTGGCTCCACAGGACGGGGTTGGCCTTGCAGCGGTTGGCGGTGAAGACGGTGGCCGAGTCGAACGTGGGGCCCTGGTTGACGACGAGGGCGAGGTCCTTGGCGCCGCTGGACTTGAGTCCGGCCGCGACGCCGGCGGCGGTGAAGCCGCTGGGGTGGGTGACGCTCATGGTGCGATTCCGATCGTGGAGAGCCCGGTGGCCTCGTCGAGGCCCAGGGCGAGGTTCATGCACTGGACGGCGGCGCCGGCGGTGCCCTTGGCCAGGTTGTCGACCACGGCCACCGCCACGAGTCGTCGTACGCGCTCGTCGACCGCGACCTGCACCTGGACGGCGTTGGAGCCGAGCACGGACTGGGTCTGGGGCCACTGGCCCTCGGGGAGCAGGTGCACGAAGGTCTCGTCGGCGTACGCCGTCGCGTAGGCCGTCCGGACGTCCTCGGCGGTGATGCCGTCGAGCAGCGGCGCCTGCACGGTGGCGAGGATGCCGCGGGACATCGGCACGAGGAGCGGGGTGAAGCCGACCTTGACCGGCGAGCCGAGGACGCCGCTGAGGTTCTGCACGATCTCGGGCGTGTGCCGGTGCGTGCCGCCGACGCCGTAGGCGCTCGCGTTGCCCATCACCTCGCTGCCGAGCAGGTGCGGCTTGGCCGCCTTGCCGGCCCCGCTCGTGCCGGACGCCGCGACGACCGTGACGTCGGGCTCGACGAGACCGGCGGCGATCGCCGGGAAGGCAGCGAGCGTGGAGACGGTCGGGTAGCAGCCGGGTACGGCGACCCGGCGCGCGCCGCGCAGCAGGTCGCGCTGGCCGGGCAGCTCGGGCAGGCCGTACGGCCAGGAGCCGGCGTGCTCGCCTCCGTAGAAGGCCTGCCACTCCCCCGGGTCGGTCAGCCGGAAGTCGGCGCCGCAGTCGATGACCACGGTGTCGTCACCGAGCGCCCGGGCGATGGCGGCGGACTGGCCGTGCGGGAGGCCGAGGAAGACGACGTCGTGACCCGCGAGCGTCTCGACGGTGGTGTCGGCCAGGACCCGGTCGGCCAGCGGGAGCAGGTGGGGCTGGAGCGCCCCGAGCTTCTCGCCGGCGTTGGAGCCCGCGGTCAGCGTGCCGATCGAGACGCCGGGATGACCGAGCAGGAGTCGGAGGACCTCGCCCCCGGCGTACCCACTGGCTCCGGCGACGGCTACTGATGCGGACATGTGCATGACTATACAGAGGTCTGCATGTCGGGCCGCATCGGGGGGCCGATATCTGCAGGCGCGACGTCCGTCGACTCCCCTACGGTGCTGGGGTGACCCGTCTCTCCTCCGATGACTATCTCACCCACCTGCGCAGCGAGTCGGCCCGGTTCCGCGAGGTGATCGCTGCGTGCGATCCCGCGGCGCGCGTCCCCGCGTGCCCGGACTGGGACGCCTCCGACCTGCTGTGGCACCTGGCGACGGTGCAGCGGTGGTGGGCCTCGGTGCTCACCGCACGCCCCACGCAGCCCGAGGACGTCCCGCCGCCGCGGCCCTCGACGTACGGCGAGCTCCTCGCGGCCTACGACGAGTGGTCGGCGTCGCTGTCGCAGGTGCTGGACGGCGCCGATCCCCGCGACGAGGCGTGGAACTGGTCCGACGACCACACCGTCGGCTTCATCCTGCGCCGCCAGGCGCACGAGGCGCTGGTCCACCGCGTCGACGCCGAGCAGACGGCCGGCGTCGCCTCGGAGCTCGACGCGGTCCTCGCCTCCGACGGGGTGCTCGAGTGCCTCGACGTGATGTACGGCGGCTGCCCGCCGTGGGGGCAGTGGGCACCCGGCGACGACCTGGTCCGCGTCGACGCCACCGACACCGGGGCGTCGTACTGGGTCCGCTTCGGGACGTTCTCCGGCACCGACCCCGAGAGCGGGAAGACCTACGCCGACGAGGAGGACTTCCACGTCGTGGATGCCCCGGACGACCCCGACGTCGAGCCCGACGTCGTGGTCGACGGGACCGCGGCAGCGCTGGACCTGTGGCTGTGGAGCCGTGCGGGCGACGACGACGTCTCGGTCGCGGGCGACCCGGGCGTGCTGGAGCGGTTCCGCGCGATCGTCGGCAGTCCGATCAACTGACACCCGGACCGGCACTGGGCCTTGAGTCTCCAGGAGACTCAAGGCCCAGTGCCAGGTGGATCAGGCGTGGATCAGGCGCGCTGGGTGGCCCCGGTGCGCTCGGCCGCGAGGGCGACGGCGGCGTCGCGGGCAGCGGCCGACTCACCCTCCTTGAGCGTGCGGTCAGCGGCGCGGAAGCGCAGCGCGTAGGCCAGCGACTTCCTGCCCTCACCGACCTGCTCGCCGGTGAAGACGTCGAAGAGCCGGATCGACTCGAGGAGCTCGCCCGCACCCTCGCGGAGCGCTGCCTCGACGTCGGCCGCGGGGACGGAGGCGTCGACGACGAGCGCGACGTCCTCCTTGGCCACGGGGTACGACGAGAAGGTCGGCGCCTGGCGCAGGTGGACCGCCTTCTCGATGAGCAGGTCGAGGTCGACCTCGGCGGCGACCGTGCGCTTCGGGAGGCCGAAGGCCTGGCAGACGGTCGGGTGCACCTCGCCGGCGTGACCGATGACCTGGCCGTCGACGGAGAGCTCCGCGCAGCGGCCCGGGTGCCACGGGGCGACCTCGGCCGAGGAGGCGGTGACCTCGAGCCCCAGCGCGGCCGCGACCGAGCGGACCGCGTCGACGGCGTCGGCCCACGACGTCGGGCGTGCATCGCCCCACCAGCCGTCGGCCACCGCGTCACCCGCGGCCACGAGGGCGAGGTGCAGCGGCTGCGCCGGGAGCGCCGCGTCGAGGGCCTCGAACTCTGCCTCGGTCGGACGCCGGTCGACCGGCAGGATCGCTGCCGGGCCGGTGTGGCGGGGCAGCGTGACCGTGCCGGTCTCGAAGATCGCCACGTCGGTGTTGCCGTGGCCGGCGTTCTTGCCAGCGGTGCGGAGCACCCCGGGCAGGAGCGTCGTGGTCATGAAGCCGGCCTCCGCGCTGAGCGGGTTGGACAGTCGCAGCAGGTCGCGGCGCGGGTCGTCCGCGGGCAGGCCGAGGTCGTCGAGGTCGGTCTCCCCCACGAACGGGAAGCTGACGACCTCGACGAAGCCGTCGCCGGCCAGGGTGCGACCGATGCGGCGACGCAGCTGCTGGGCGCGGGTGAGCCCCTGTCCGGACGGCGGGGTCGGCAGCACCGAGGGCACCTCGTCGTAGCCGACCAGCCGGATGACCTCCTCGGAGAAGTCCTGGGCGTCGGTCAGGTCGGGGCGCCACGGCGGCGGAGTGACGGTCAGGGTGCCGGAGCCGTCCACGAGGCAGCCCACGGCCCGGAGCGCCTCGATGCTGCGCTCCTCGCTGATCGGCATGCCCGAGACGCGCTCGGCCAGGTCGCCGGCGACCTCGATGACGGGCATCGCCGGCGGGGTGCCGACCACCGTGACGCCCGGGTCGACCTGTCCGCCACCGTGCTCGACGAGCAGCTCGACCACCCGGTCGGCGGCCGCCTCGCAGATCGTCGGGTCAACACCGCGCTCGTTGCGCTTGCCGGCCTCGGAGGTGATCTTGTGCCGTCGCCCGGTGCGGAACATCGACACCGCGTCCCAGTGGGCGGACTCGACGAGGATCGAGGTGGTGGTCCCCGACATCTCGGTGGTCTCGCCACCCATCACGCCACCGAGGCCGATGATCCCGGAGTCGTCGGTGACGACGAGGTCGGCCGCGTCGAGCGTGCGCTTCGTGCCGTCGAGGGTCGTCAGCGTCTCGCCGTCGCGTGCGCGTCGTACGACGATCGCGCCCTGCAGCTTGTCGGCGTCGTAGCCGTGGATGGGACGACCGGTCTCGAGCATGACGTAGTTGGTGACATCGACGGCCAGGGAGATCGGTCGCATCCCGGCGGCCGTGATCCGCTGGACCATGAAGTCCGGCGTGGAGGCCGTCGGGTCGAAGCCGGTGACCTTGCGGGCCACGAAGACCGGGCAGCCCGCGGCGTCCTCGACGACGACCGGGTGGCCGTCGGCGTTGGCCGCCGGGGTGTCGCGGTCAGCGGGGTCGCGGAAGTTGCTCGCGCCGGCGACCGAGACCAGCACCTCGCGGGCGATGCCGCGCAGGGAGAGCGCGTAGGCCCGGTCGGGGTTGATCTCGAACTCGATGGTCTCCTCGTCCAGGCCGAGGACCGACCGGACGTCCTGACCGGGCGTGCCGGCGTCCTGGGGCAGCACGATGATGCCGTCGTGGTCGTCGCCGAGGCCGAGCTCGCGCGCGGAGCAGATCATGCCCGCGGACAGGTGGCCGTAGGTCTTGCGGGCACCGATCTCGAAGCCACCGGGCAGCACCCCGCCGGGCAGCACCGTCACGACGAGGTCGCCGGGCTCGAAGTTGTGGGCGCCGCAGACGATGCCCTGCGGCTCGCCGGTGCCGTTGGCGTCGCCGACGTCGACGGTGCACCAGTTGATGGTCTTGCCGTTCTTCTGCGGCTCGGGCTCCATCGTCAGCACGCGCCCGATCACGAGCGGGCCGGTGATGTCGCGACCGGGGCTGACGATCGCCTCGAGCTTGAGGCCGGTCAGGGTCAGCCGGGCGGTGAGCTCGTCGGTCGTCGTGCCGGCGGGCACGTCGACGTGGTCGAGGATCCAGGACTTGAGCACCTTCATGGCTCAGATCTCCGTTCCGAAGGAGCTGGAGAACCGCACGTCGCCCTCGAAGAGCGGACGCAGGTCCTCGAGGTTGTGGCGGAACATGAAGGACCGGTCGATGCCCATGCCGAAGGCGAAGCCGCTGTAGACCTCGGGGTCGACCCCGCAGGCGATCAGCACGCGTGGGTTGACCACGCCGCAGCCACCCCACTCGATCCAGCCCTCGCCGCGGCAGGTGCGGCACGACTCGGGGTCGACGTTGCGGCACACGAAGCAGAGCACGTCGACCTCGGCCGACGGCTCGGTGAAGGGGAAGTAGGACGGGCGGAACCGCGTGCTGATGCCGTCGCCGAACAGCTGCGAGGCGAAGTGGTCGAGCGTGCCCTTGAGGTGGGCCATGGTGATGCCCTCGTCGACCACGAGGCCCTCGACCTGGTGGAACATCGGCGAGTGCGTGGCGTCGTACTCGTCCGTGCGGAACACCCGGCCGGGGCACACGACGTAGATCGGCGGCTTGCGCGTGAGCATGGTGCGCGCCTGGACCGGGGAGGTCTGCGTGCGCAGCACGACGTGGTGGTCGGCAGGCTCGGTCCAGAAGGTGTCCTGCATCGTCCGGGCCGGGTGGTCCGGACCGAGGTTGAGGGCGTCGAAGTTGAGCCACTCCGCCTCGACGACCGGGCCCTCGGCGACCTCGTAGCCCATGGCCACGAAGAGGTCGGCGATCAGCTCGGACTGCAGCGTCAGCGGGTGCCGACTGCCGCGACGGCGGCGGGTGGTCGGCAGGGAGACGTCGACGGTCTCCTCGACCAGCATCCGCTCCTCGTGCTCGGCCTCGAGCACGGCCTGGCGGGCGGCCAGCGCCTGGTTGATCGCACCGCGCGCCTGGCCGATGCGCTGACCGGCCTCCTTGCGGGCTTGGGGCGGCAGGGCGCCGATCTCGCGGTTGGCGAGCGCGATGGGCGAGCGGTCGCCGGCGTGGTCGAGTCGGACCTGCTTGAGGGCGTCGAGGTCGACCGCCGCGGCGATCGCGGCCAGAGCGGCCTCACGGGTCTCGTCGACCTGCTCGGCCTTGAGCGGGGTCACTTCGACAGGGTCGTAGTCGGTGTTGGGGCCGGACATGGCTCCCTTTCCAGCGGTGGCATGACGTCGCCGCAGAGTCTAGAAGTGGATGAGCGTCGGGTCGGACGGGGACTCCCCGGACCCGGTGACGTCAGCTGCCCGACGGACCAGGTCCGGGGCGCAGAAATCGCAAGCTCGTGTCCACGACGTCGATGCTACTCCCCGAACGCCGTCCAGACCTGGTCGCACCCGCTCACCGCGACGTCGCCCACGTCGTACGACGCCTCCTCGCGCGCCGGGAGCAGGCCGAGCTCGCGCAGCGGACCTTCGGCGCGGCTCCGCCCGAGGTTCCACGCCCGCGGGTCGTCGAGCGTCTCGGCCCGCATCGCGTTCCACGGCAGGTCCTGCAGGACGCAGCGTGCGACGTCGGCCGGCAACCGGTCGGCGATGACGGGCGCGGCGTCCGACGACAGGCCCTGGAGGTAGCGCAGGTCGAGCCTGCCGGTCGCGTCGTACCGGTCGAGGTTGCGGTCCGCCACCCACGCGTCGGGGTTGATCGCCGCCAGCCCGATGAGGGCGACGGCCCCGGACACGAGGGCGATCCGCGGCAGCCAGCGGCCGAGTCCGGTCACGCCGGCGACCATGATCGCCAGCACCACGAAGCCGAGCCATCCCTCGAAGACGTCGACGAACAGGCGGAGCGTCGTGAAGCCGTAGGCGTCCTGGTAGACCGCCATCCCGCGCAGGGCCGAGGCCACGACGAGGAGGGTCAGGACGCACAGGAGGCCGACCGACCCGCGCAGCCAGCGGCGGTCCGTCGGGGTGTCCCCCGCTCGGCGGGAGGCGACCCACACCACGAGCACGGTCAGCGCGGTGGCGAGGGTCAGCTGGCCGAAGCCCTGGTGCACGAAGTCGGCGTAGGTCAGGCCGGTGGTCTCCCGGATGTAGTCCTCACCGCCCACCAGCGCACGCGCCTGGGCGGCTATGAAGGCGAGGAACACCGCGTCGACGACCAGCACGGGGACCAGCCACTCGAACCGGTTGGCCAGTGCCGCCGGGCGACGTCCGCCCATGACCTCGACGTCGGACGGGTTGAGGGCGAGGTAGGCAGCGCCGAGCGTGACGGCGAAGACGAAGCAGGACAGGAAGGCGCGGCCGACCAGGTCGTTGAAGGTCAGGTTCGGGACGAGCTGGTCGACCCACGAGCCGAACACCGGGTTCGCGCTGGCGAAGATCGTCCCGAAGACGCCGAGGCCGAGCAGCGACCAGGCGGTCGTGCGGAGCAGGGCGGTCGTGCGCGACCCGTTGCCGGCGATCCGCAGCGATCGACCGAACCACGGGAGCCCGCGCAGCGAGGCCAGCGGCCAGGAGATGCCCGACAGCAGGATGCCGGGCATCGTGCGGGCACCGGTGATGCCGCACAGGAAGACGGCGGTGGCGGCGACGATGCACAGCGGTCGGAGCCACCAGGCGTCGAGGAGGGTCAGCGGCAGCACGAGCAGGAGCGCCAGGCCGGCGCACAGGAGGGTCCAGGGCTCTCGCCGGCGCCTGGCCGTCGCGAGGGCGGCCGCCCCGCTCGCGGTCGCGACGAGCGTCCAGGTGATGCCGACGTCGGTGAACGACAGCGCGAAGCCGGCGAAGAGCCCGGCCGCGGTCGCGGCCAGGACCGTGCGCAGGCCGGACGGCAGGCCGTGCTCGGGCCAGAACCGACCGAACAGCGCGTCGAGCCCGGGCTGGGTGCGGACCGGTGCGGACGGGGCGGGTGCGGGCGGCGGGGTCGGGGCGGTGGTGGTCACGGCAGGCTCCTGGGGGGACGGGGGGACGGACGGTGCGGGCACCTCGGACGTGGGGACCTCGAGCCGCAGCCGGGCACCGTGGCCGGGGGCCGGGTCGAGGAAGCGGAGCGTGCCGCCGTGCAGCTGGGCCACCCACCGGGCCACGGCGAGGCCGAGGCCCGTGCCTCCGGCGCCGTCGGTACCGAACCGCTCGAACACGCGCTCCCGGTCGGCGACGTCCACTCCCCCGCCGTCGTCGACGACCTCGAGCCACCAGCCGTCGGCACCGGCGCCTCCGGACACCTGCACCGTGGTCCCGGCCGGGGCGTGGCGACACGCGTTGTCGAGGACGTTGACGAGCAGCTGGCGCAGGCGCGCGGGGTCTCCCGGCACCACGAGACCGTCGGCGACCTGGACCACGACGTCGCCGCCGCGTCCGGCGGAGGTCACCTGCGCCACCGACGACTCGACGAGCGCGCGCAGCGCCAGGTCCTGGCGGTCGAGCTCGACGACGCCGGCCTCGAGCCGCGAGAGCTGGAGCAGGTCGTCGACCAGCCGGCCCAGCCGCTGGGCCTCCTCGAGCGCTGCCGCGAGGTGGTCGGGGTCGGCGGGCACGACCCCGTCGGCGAGGTTCTCGAGCAGCGCGGTCATCGCCGTGAGCGGCGTACGCAGCTCGTGGGAGACCGTCGCGATCAGGTCGCGACGCTCGCGATCGACGGTGGCGAGGTCCTCGGCCATCGTGTTGAAGGCAGCAGCGAGCTGGCCGACCTCGTCGGTCGCGGTGGTGCGGACCCGGCCGGAGTAGTCGCCGCGCGCCATCGCCCGCGTCACGTCGGTCATCCGTCGCAGCGGCGCGACCATGCCGGCCGCGAGCAGCTGGGTGACGCCGAGCGCCAGCGCGACGCTCACGGGGAGCACGAGCAGGGGTGAGACGTGGGCAGCGGACCCGAGCAGCGTGAGCAGCACCGCCGTGACGACCGATGCGGCGACCAGCAGCCCGAGCTTGGTCTTGAGGCTCGAGACGGCATCGAGCAGGGCGTTCACGACCCGACCGCCTCGAGCGCGTAGCCCACCCCGTGGACCGTGCGGATCCGCGCCGCGCCGACCTTGCTGCGCAGGGCCTTCACGTGGCTGTCGACGGTGCGGGCGGCACTGGTGCTCCCCCACGCGTCACCCCAGTCCCAGACATCGCGCAGGAGCCGCTCGCGGGTGAGGACCTGACCAGCCTCGCGGGCCAGGCAGAGCAGCAGGTCGAACTCGGTCGGGGTGAGGTGCACGGGCTCCCCCGCGACGGTCGTACGCCGGGTGCCGGGGTCGAGCGACAGCCCACCGACCGAGATCACGGCCGGTCGCTCGTCGGCGAGCGCCGCTGCCCGCTCCACGCGACGCAGGAGGGCGGCGACGCGGGCCACGACCTCGCGCATCGAGAACGGCTTGGTCAGGTAGTCGTCGGCCCCGACGCCCAGCCCGACGAGGACGTCGGCCTCGTCGTCTCGGGCGGTGAGCATCAGGACCGGCACGGGACGGTCGGCCTGGACCCGGCGGCACACCTCGAGGCCGTCGAAGCCCGGCAGCATCACGTCGAGGAGCACCACGTCGGGCCGCTCCGACGCGGCCAGCTCGACCGCCGACGGGCCGTCGAAGGCCTGCACGACGGTGTAGCCCTCGGCCCGCAGCCGCTGGGCGAGCGCGTCGTTGATGGTGCGCTCGTCCTCGACCACGAGGGCGGTTCTCGCGGCCCCGCTGGAGGCATGCTGCGACGTCATGGCACGACCCTAGGAGCCGGACCGGTCAGGAGCCGGGGACGACTCGTGAAGGTTCTGTGGAGGTCGGGGTGGAGCTCAGTCCGGGCGGCCGTCCTCGGTCGGCCAGTCCACCATCACGCGCGCACCGCCGCCGGGTGCGTCGTCGATGGTGACCCAGCCGCCGTGGGCGCGAGCGAGCCCGCCGACGATGTACATCCCGAGTCCGGTCCCGCCGGAGTCGCCGGTGGTCCAGAACTTCGTGAACACCCGTCGACGGAGCTCGACGGGGATGCCGTCCCCCTGGTCGTCGACCGTGATGCGTACGCCGGCCAGGCTGGGCGAGGCGGCCAGCCCCACGCTGACCTGGCCCTGGCCGTGCCGGATGGCGTTCTCGACGAGGTTGGTGACGACCTGGGTGAACTTGTCGGGGTCCGCGAAGACCTCGGGCAGGTCGTCCTCGACCTCCAGCCGGATCCCGCGGGCGGTGCCGGCCTCGATGCTGTCGACCACGCGCCGCACGAGCACCTCGGCTGACGACTCGCGCGGGTAGAGCTGGAGCCGGTCGGTGTCGATGCGGGCGACGTCGAGGAGCTCGGCGATGAGACGGGCCAGCCGGTCGGCATCGGCGTTGACGGTGGTGAGCATGAGCTTGCGCTGGTCGTCGCTGAGCTTGTCCCAGCGGTTGAGCAGTGCCTGCACGAAGCCCTTCACGCCGGTCAGCGGCGAGCGCAGCTCGTGGGCGACCATCGCGACGAGGTCGGAGCGCTCGCGGTCGAGCCGGGCGCGACCGCGGCCGCTGCGCAGGCCGACGGCGATGCCGAGGACCGGACCGAGCGCGCCGTCGCGCACCAGCTTGCCCGTGGTGAGGACCTCCTCGCCGGAGGCGTTCAGCCACGACTGCTCGGGCACGCCGCGGACGATGGAGATGCTGTCGAAGGGTCGGTTGACCTCGAGCCAGGTCTTGCCGTCCTGGTCGAGGAGCCGGAGCACCTCGGGCAGCGGCATGCCGAGTGCCTGCTCGGAGTCGACGCCGAGCAGCGCGGCGCCCTGGGCGTTCACGATCGTCACGATCCCGTCGCGCGTGGCGCCGAGGATGCCGTCGGGGTAGGAGTCGGCCAGCGTGCGCAGCCGGGTCGGCGCGCTGTCGACCTTCCGCTGTCCTGACACGTCCGTCACCCTAGCCGCGAGGTCGCGCTCACGAGCTCGCCTTCGGACGCCTCAGCCCGGCGCGTCGCAGGGCTGCGACCAGCTCCCGGGACGTCACGGGCACCGCACCCGCGGCGACCATCGCGTCGTAGTGGTCGGCGGGCACGTCGTAGTGGTCGCGGTCCCAGCCCCGGGCCGGGATGCCGTGGGCGGCCGCGAACGCGTGCAGCTCGTCGTACGACGTGTCGCTGGCCAGGTGGGACCAGTGCCGGTCCCACCTGGGCACGGCAGGTGGATCGATGAGGATCATTGTCGAGCGAGGCTAGCCCGTGGTCGGCTCACCTCACGCGTAGAACCCGCGAATCGCGCCGGCGAGCTCGACGGGGACCTCCATCGCGGCGTAGTGCCCGCCCGTCCCGTGCTCGGTCCACGACACGATCCGGGTGTTGTCGCGCTCGGCGAAGGGCCGCATCGACCGGAAGTCGTCGGCGAAGACCGCCACCCCGATCGGTCCCTCGTTGACCCGGGGCTCGACCGCCTGCTCCGCCCGGTAGGTCTGCACGGCACCGGCACTGCTGTTGGTGAACCAGTAGAGGCTGACCTGGGTGAGGACCTGGTCGCGCGTCACCCGCGACGTGCCGTTGCCGAAGCTCTCGAACAGCTCGTTGTAGGCGAGCTGACCCACGGGCGAGTCGCTGAGGGCGGCGGCGACGGTGAGCGGACGTGAGGCGTTCATGGTGGCGTAGCCGTTGACGGTCTGGAACCAGCCGGCGAACTCCAGGGCAGCGTGGTCGGCGGCGCTCATCTTCTCGAACTCGGCCGGGTCGCCGGACGGGAACGAGAACAGCTGGAGGACGTGGGCTCCGAGGAAGCCCTCGGGCGCCAGCATCGCCAGCTCCCGGGCCACCACGGCACCGTTGTCGGACCCGTGGGCGCCGTACGACTCGTAGCCGAGGGCCCGCATGAGTCGGTCCCAGGCCCGGGCATTGCGGCGTGAGTCCCAGACGCCGTCGTCGAGGGGCTGGCTGAAGCCGACCCCGGGGATCGTGGGGATCACCAGGTGGAAGTCGTCGCGCAGGAGCGGGACCAGGTCGAGGAAGTCGACGAACGAGCCCGGGTAGGTGTGGAGCAGCAGCAGGGGGATGGCGTCCTCGTTGGCCGAGCGGACGTGGACGAGGTGGATCGTCTGCCCGTCGATCTCGGTGAGGAACTGCGGGTAGGCGTTCATCCGCTCCTCCTGGGCGCGCCAGTCGAAGTCGTCGCGCCAGTGGGCGACCATGTCGCGCAGGTAGGAGACCGGGGTCCCCGCGCTCCAGTCGTCGCCCCCGGTGGCGGACCGTGCCTCGGCTGCGTAGCGGGTGCGCTCGAGGCGGGCGTGCAGGTCGTCGAGGTCTGCCTGCGGGACCGCGACGGTGTGGGGCCGGAAGACGAGGTCGGCGTCGGACTGGGGCTGGTGGTGGTCCTGGTGTGGGTTCATGTCGCTACCGTAGGAACGAATCCGGCACGGATCGGCCCTGATTCGCGCACCCTCTGTGAGGAGGTCTCGATGTCCCTCCAGACGTCGTCCCGGCTGTTCGCGCTGCTCGGCATCCTGCAGTCCCGGGCCAGCGTGACCGGCCCGGTGCTGGCCGCCCAGCTCGGGGTCGGTGAACGCACGGTCCGCAAGGACGTGGAGCGGTTGCGCGAGCTGGGCTACCCCGTCGAGGCGGTGCGCGGCGCTGCGGGCGGCTACCGGTTCGGCGACCACGGGCGGCTGCCGCCCCTGCTCCTCGAGGACGACGAGGCCGTCGCCGTGGCCGTCGCGCTCAGCACCGTCTCGGCGGTGCGAGGCATCGAGGACGCGGGGTCGCGTGCCCTGGCCAAGCTCGCGCACGTCCTTCCGGACCGCCTCTGGCGCCGGGTGCGCGCCCTGGCCGAGAGCACGGACGTGGGTCCGGCGGACACGGGGACCAACATCGAGGCCCCGCCGGTCGACGTCGGCCTGCTCGCCGACCTGGCGAGCGCCATCCGGGACCGGGAGGGCCTGCGGGTCCGCTACCGGCCGCCCGGCGGGGAGGAGGAACGGTGGGAGGCGGACCCCTATCGGTTGGTGAGCTGGCAGCAGCGCTGGTACGTCGTCGCCCGCCTGCGGCCCGACGGGCGCTGGCGCGCGCTCCGCGTCGACTGGCTGGAGCTGCGCACGCCCGGGGCCAGCCGGTTCTCCCCCGAGCCCCTCGAGGGCGGCGACTACGCGGCGTTCGTGCTCCGCGACGTGGCCTTCAGCGGCTGGAGCGTGCACTGCCGGATCGCCGTGGACGCCGCGGCCGACGAGGTGCTCCGCCGCATCAACCCGACCGTCGGGGTCGTCGAGACGGTCGACGAGGACCACAGCGTGCTCGTCACCGGCGCCGACAGCGTCGAGATCGTGGCGGTCTACATCGGCATGCTCGGGCTGGACTTCCACGTCGAGGAGCCGCCGGACCTCGTGTCGCACCTGCGCACGCTGTCCGCCAGGTACGCCGCATCCGTCCCGGGAGGCTGATCCCGGGGATCAGGCGCGCTGGGCGCGGGCGCTGGCGTAGAGGCAGACCGCGGCGGCCGTCGAGAGGTTCAGGCTCTCGGCCCGGCCGTGGATCGGGATCGCCACGCGCTGGTCGGCCAGGCGGGCGAGCTCGTCGGGCAGTCCCCAGGCCTCGTTGCCGAAGAGCCAGGCTGTCGGTCCCGACAGGTCGGCCTCGAAGAGGTCGACGTCGCCTGCGCCGTCGGCGGCGAGGACCGTGAGGCCGCGCGCCTGGGCGGCCCGGACCGCGATGGCGGGGTCGCGCTCGACCGCGAGGGGCAGGTGGAACAGGCTGCCCACCGTGCTGCGCACGGTCTTCGGGTTGTAGGCGTCGACGGACTGGCCGGCGAGGACGATGCCGTCGGCACCCGCGGCGTCGGCCGTGCGGATGACGTTGCCCGCGTTGCCGGGATCACGTACGTCGGCGCAGATGACCAGCAGCCGCGGCGAGGCGGTGACCACGTGCTCGAGCGGCGCGTCGATGTGGTGGCACAGCGCCACGACCCCGGCCGGGGAGACCGAGTCCGACAGCGAGGCGAGGGCCCGCTCGTCGACGACGCTGACGACAGCGGAGGCCAGCAGGTCGGCGTACTGCTCGAACGCCGCAGGCGTGGCGAAGACCTCGACCACGCAGCCGTCGATCGACAGCGCTCCCTCGACGGCCTTCGGGCCGTCGGCAAGGAAGAGCCGCCGCTCGGTGCGTACCGAGCGGCGGCTCAACTTGCGAGCCTCCTTGACGCGAGCGTTGCTCGCGACGAGTGGCGTCACGTCGTTCAGGCGGAGACCTTGGGCGCGTTGACGTCCTCGGGCAGCGCGGCCTTGGCGGCCTCGACGAGCGCGGCGAAGGCCGGGGCGTCGTTGACGGCGAGCTCGGCGAGGATCTTGCGGTCCACCTCGATGCCGGCCAGGCCGAGGCCCTGGATGAAGCGGTTGTAGGTCATGCCGTTCGCGCGGGCAGCGGCGTTGATGCGCTGGATCCACAGCTTGCGGAAGTTGCCCTTGTTCTTGCGGCGGTCGTTGTAGCTGTAGACCAGGGAGTGGGTGACCTGCTCCTTGGCCTTGCGGTAGAGCCGCGAGCGCTGGCCGCGGTAGCCGGCGGCGCGCTCGAGGGTGGTACGACGCTTCTTCTGGGCGTTCACTGCGCGCTTGACGCGTGCCATCTGGGTTGCTCCTTGGTGCGAGGGAAGATCAGGGGTTCGGCGGCTGAGCCACCAGGGGACGTGCGGTGAGGCTCAGATGCCGAGCATCTTCTTGGCGCGGGCGACGTCGCCCTTCTCGAGCTCGACCATGCCGGCGTTGCGGCGGTGCTTCTTGCGGCTGCCCGTCGTCGGCGCGGACGCGAACGCAGCGCCGGACTTGCGGCCGGCCTGCAGGCGCATGATCTTGCCCGAGCCGGTCACCTTGAAGCGCTTCTTCGCGCCCGAGTGGGTCTTGTTCTTCGGCATGTTCGTATCTCTCCTCATCGGTGCTGCCCCGGCGCGTGGCCGGCCGGGGCGGCGGAAAACGGTGGTGTGTCAGACGTCGATGTCGGCGTCGAGGTTCTCGGAGCGACGACGCTCCTTCTTCTGGGCCACCGGGCCGGCAGCGTGCGCTGCCACGCGCTCGGCGTCCTCCTCGGCCTGACGGTCCGCGCGGTCCTGGGCCTTGGAGGCCCGAGCGGCGTCGGCGTCGATCTTGGCGTCGGCCTTCTTCTTGTGCGGGCCGATGACCATGGTCATGTTGCGCCCGTCCTGCTTGGGCGAGGACTCGACGAAGCCGAGCTCCTGCACGTCCTCGGCGAGCTTCTGCAGCAGGCGGAAGCCCAGCTCGGGACGGTGCTGCTCGCGGCCGCGGAACATGATCGTGATCTTGACCTTGTCGCCCGCACCCAGGAACCGCACGACGTGACCCTTCTTGGTCTCGTAGTCGTGCTTGTCGATCTTGGGACGAAGCTTCATCTCCTTGATGATCACGTTCGTCTGGTTGCGGCGGGACTCGCGCGCCTTCTGGGCGTTCTCGTACTTGAACTTGCCGTAGTCCATGAGCTTGCAGACCGGGGGGCGTCCCTGGGGAGCGATCTCGACGAGGTCGAGGTCGGCCTCCACGGCCAGCTTGAGTGCCTGGTCGGTCGGCACGATGCCAACGGTCTCGCCGTTGGGTCCTACGAGCCGGACCTCGGGTACGCGGATCCGGTCGTTGATGCGCAGCTCGGTGCTGATGGGTCCTCCAGTTGATCGGGTGGGTGGGAGACCCTGCCCCGCCCGGACTGGTGTGCCCGGAAATGAACAATGGCTCCCGCTGTTGCCAAGCGGGAGCCAGTCATCACACATCTCCCCTCGCGGGGAAACTGGGTGGCCACGGCGAGTCTCTCGACTTCCGTGTCACTGGACCGGACCCGACGACCTGTGGAGCTGGACGGTCGTGCGGGTGGGAGACGGGTGCTGCTCGACTCCGCTTGGCGTGATCGGCACCGCCGTGAAGCGTGGCGGCACTGATCGGTCAACACCGAAGACTAGCCGATCATTCCGCCGAGGGGCCAATCCAGCCGTGGCCCTCCCCCGGGCCGTCGCCCAGGGCGACCAGCCGCCACCCGGCAGCGAGGCGGGTGAGGTCGTCACCGTCGAGGACGTACGTCGCTGGGCCGGCGAGGTCGACCAGCAGGGCCTCGGCGCCGTCCTGGATCGCCGCGGTCGCGGCCGTGACGGCGGTGACCGGCACCGGGCGCGCCTCCGGGTCCCACCTCGTCATGGTCTCGGTGGAGGTGAAGGCGAGCAGGCCCTTGCTCCCGTCGGGCGCCTGCACGAGGACCGCGGCCATGTCGGAGGACTTGTCGTGCGCGAGCCCCTGCTCGTCGACCTCCACCTCGCCGAGCACCGCGACGACCGGCACGAGGAGGCGGGCGTCCTGGAGCGTGGCGAGCACCTCGGCGGACGAGGTGCTGCCCGCGGCGTGCGCGGCGAGCGCGCGCGTGAGCCCGGGGTCGGCGGCACCGCTGTCGTCGGCGAAGCCGGAGTCCGGGATCGTCCGGACCAGCTCGCCGTCGTGGACGTGGTCGTCGTGGGGCACGCCGTCATTGTCCCAGCGCCGTGGTGCGCTGTGGGACTCTGGGGCCGTGGAAGCGAGTACCTGGGCCGCCCTGACCGCCGCGCTCACCGTGGCCGGTGCCATCTGGACGTGGATCGCGTTCCGTCGCCGCGGGGCCGTCAACGGCCTGCGTGCGCTCGGCTTCACGCTGCTGCCGGCGGCCGCCTGGCTCACGGGGACGCTCGAGATGGTCGTCGAGATCGGCAGCTCGGTGACCGACTGGGCGACCAGCCTCGTCTTCGACGTCCGCACGTGGGTCGGGGTCGGTCTCGCCGGGCTGGCCGTCGTCCTCTACGTCATCAGCGGCTTCCTGCGCGACCGCCAGCTCGGCAAGGCCCAGTCGGGAAGCGGCACCGCAGGCGCGGGGGCCGCGAAGCCGGGCGGGCGCGAGTCGCTGCCGCCCAGCTCGGCGAGGGCGTCCGGAGGATCCCCGATCGACGACGACCTGGCCGACATCGAGGCGCTCCTGCGCAAGCGAGGCATCGAGTGAGCGACCACTTCGTCGACCGCAACCGGCTCTGGGCGCGGCTGAACACCGCGATCGGCGCGCTGCCCGAGGCTCCGGCGACCCCGATCGCGGTGGTCGACCTCGACGCCTTCGACGCCAACGCCGCCGACCTCGTCCGTCGCGCCGGCGGCAAGCCGATCCGGGTCGCGTCGAAGTCGCTGCGGGTTCCGGGGCTCATCGAGCGCGCGCTCGCCCGCGACGGATTCGCCGGCGTGCTGGCGTACACCGTCGCCGAGGCGCTCTGGCTCCACGAGGCAGGCATCAGCGACGACATCGTGGTCGCCTATCCCAGCGTCGACCTCGCGGCCCTGCGCCGCCTCACCTCGTCCCCGGCAGCAGCCGCGGCGATCACGCTGATGGTGGACGACCCGGCCCACCTCGACGTCGTCGACGAGACCCGGCTGTCGCTCGACGTGCCGGTCCGGATCGCGCTCGACGTCGACGCGGGCCTGCGGCTCGGGGGGCAGCACATCGGCCCCAAGCGCTCCCCGCTCTTCGACACCGCCGACATCGTCGCGCTCGCCCGTAAGGTCGTCGAGCGCGACGGGTTCACGCTCGTCGGGGTGATGACCTACGAGGGACAGGTCGCCGGCGTCCAGGACGACGTCCCGGACCAGCGCACCAAGTCGTTGCTCGTACGCCGCCTCAAGCAGGCCTCGATGGCCCAGCTCGAGGTACGCCGACGCGAGATCGCCGACGCGCTCGCACGGATCACCGACCTCGAGTTCTGGAACGGCGGCGGATCCGGCTCGGTCGAGGCCACGGCCGCCGACGGCGCCGTCACCGAGATCGCCGCCGGCTCCGGCCTGCTGGTGCCCGGCATCTTCGACCACTACGCCTCGTTCGAGCCACACCCGGCCGCCTTCTTCGGCCTGCGCGTGAGCCGCAAGCCCAGTCCGGCCATGGCCACCGTGCACGGCGGTGGACTGATCGCGAGCGGGGCGACCGGCGAGGACCGCTCCCCCGTCCCGTGGGCGCCGCCCGGGCTGCACCTGACCGGGCTCGAGGGCGCCGGCGAGGTCCAGACGCCCCTGACCGGCCACCCGGCGGCGCTGCTCCACATCGGCGACCTGGTGTGGTTCCGGCACGCGAAGTCGGGCGAGCTCTTCGAGCACGTGCGCGACGTGCACCTGGTGAGCGGCGAGGCGGTGACCGGCGTCGTGCCGTCCTACCGCGGCCACGACCTCGCGTTCTGAGGCCCTGGTGCTGCTCGGCTCCGAGGTCGCGCGAGACGCCGCCGGCCGCGTGCTCGCCGCGCCGCCGACCCTGGGCGCCGGCAGGCTGGTCTGCATCGACGGGCCGACCGGGTCGGGGAAGACCACGCTGGCCGACGCGCTCGCGCAGGTCGTACCGGGGACGACGCTCGTGCACACCGACGACCTCCTTCACGGCTGGCGGGGCCTCGCGGGCCTCGCGGCCAGCGTCGAGTCGCTGCTGACGCCACTGGGCGCGGGTGATGCCGGCCGGTGGACGCGGTGGGACTGGCACGCGAGCGCCTGGGCCGAGACGAACGTCGTCGAGCCGGGCGGGTTGCTGGTGCTGGAGGGCGTGGGCTGCTGGTCTCCGGCCATCGCCGACCTCGTGGGCCTGCTGGTGTGGGTGGAGGCCGACAGCGACGTCCGGCTCGAGCGGGGCGTCGCGCGCGACGGTGAGGCCATGCGCGAGCACCTGGTCAGGTGGCGGGTCGACGAGACGGCGCTGCACGCCCGGCTCCGCACCCGCGAGCACGCCGACCTCGTCGTGTCGACCGACTGACCCGGACCGGCCGCGCCCTAGGGTGGCGAGCATGGTGCATCCCAGCGGTGAGCAGTACGAGATCGCGGCGGCCGGCTACACGGCTGTCGTCACCGAGAGCGGCGCCGCCCTCCGCGCCCTGGCGCGCGACGGCCGCGACCTGGTGCACGGCTTCGCCGAGGACGCGATGTCGGGCGGCGGTCGCGGCCAGCTGCTGATGCCGTGGCCCAACCGGATCCGCGACGGGCGCTACTCCTTCGGCGGTCGCGACCTCCAGCTAGGCCTGACCGACCCCGGCCACGGCAACGCCTCCCACGGGCTCGCTCGCTGGGCCGCCTGGACCCTCGAGGAGCAGACGAGCACGTCGGTCTCGCTCGTCTACCGCGTGATGGCGCAGACCGGTTACCCATGGACGCTGGACCTGCACGTGCTCTACGACCTCTCGGCCGACGGGCTCGTCGTCACGCAGACGGCGACCAACCTCGCGCCCGAGCCGGCGCCGTACGCCAGCGGGGCGCACCCGTACCTCTGCGTGGGGGATGCGATCGAGGACCTCGAGCTGCACGTGCCGGCCCGCACCCGCCTGCTGGTGGACGAGCGCCAGCTCCCGACCGGCATCGAGCCGGTCTCGGGCGACACGGACTTCACCACCCCCCGCCGGATCGGCGACCTCGAGCTCGACCACGGCTTCGGCGGTCTCGAGCACGCGGACGGCCGGGCCACGGTCACGCTGCGCGACCCGGCCACTGGTGACGGCGTCGCCCTCTGGGTGGACGCGCAGCACCACTGGCTGCAGCTCTACACCGCGCCCACCGCGGGTGCTCGCCCCGCGATCGCGGTCGAGCCGATGACCGCCCCCGCCGACGCGTTCAACTCGGGCACGCACCTCGTCACGCTCGCACCCGCCGGTGCCGGCGGTGACGAGCTGTCGGTGTCGTGGGGCATCCACGCCCTCTGAGGGGTCAGCGTCCGCCCGACGACTGCCGGTCGATGAGCGCCCGCAGCTCGCGCACACCGTCGCGGGCGCCGCGCCCGTCGCTGCCCTGGAGCGCCATGGCGGAGATCTCCGTGCCGTCGGCGAGGTCGAGGGTCGCCCACGGGGCGCCGGCCGGGAAGTGGACGGCGACGACCTCCGCCCATTCCAGCCTGCGGGTGCGGAAGCCGTTGACGACGACCAGCGAGTCCCGGTCCGCGGTGACGCGGGCGCGGGCGAGGGCCCAGCCGCACGTGGCCAGCCCGGCACCCATGGCCAGCACGGTGAAGCGCTGGAGCCACGAGAACCGGTCGCGCACGGACTCGTCGAAGCCGTACCAGCAGGCCACGCACACGACGAGGAGCATCACGCCGAAGCCGATGACGGCGTAGCGCACGCCCGCCGGCCGCCACGTGCGAGGCAGTCCCACCTCAGAGGCGGCAGGCATGGATGTCCGTCAGCAGGATGGCGCGCGCCCCGATCGAGTAGAGGTCGTCCATCAGCCGCTGGGAGTTGGCCCGGGGCACCATGACGCGGACCGCGACCCAGCCGGCCTTGCCGAGCGGGGAGATCGTCGGGCCCTCGCGCCCCGGGGCGAGCTCGGTCGCCTCGGGCAGGTGGGTCTCCTCGATGTCGTAGTCCATCATCACGTAGCTGCGGGCGACCAGGACGCCCTCGACCCGGCGGCGGAAGATGTCGAAGTCGGCCGCGACGTCGCCACCACGCGTGATGAGCACCGCCTGCGAGTCGAGGATGACGTCCCCGAAGGTGGCCAGGCCCGCCGCGCGCAGCGTGGAGCCGGTCTCCACGACGTCGGCGATGACGTCGGCGACGCCGAGCTGGATGCTCGTCTCGACGGCCCCGTCGAGGCGGGTGACGGTCGCGTCGATCCCGTGGCGGAAGAGGAAGTCCTCCACCACACCGACGTACGACGTCGCGATGCGCAGGCCGCGGAGGTCCTCCACTGAGGAGTAGCGGCCGGCGGGACCGGCGAAGTGGAAGCGCGAGCGGCCGAAGCCGAGGTTCATCACCTCGTCGGCCTTGGCACCGGAGTCGAGCAGCAGGTCGCGCCCGGTGATGCCGACGTCGAGCGTGCCCTCACCGACGTAGAGCGCTATGTCGCGCGGGCGCAGGTAGAAGAACTCGACGTCGTTGTCGTGGTCGACGAGCGCGAGCTCCTTGGAGTCGGTGCGCTGGCGGTAGCCCGACTCACGCAGGATGTCGGTGGCGGCCTGGGAGAGCGCGCCCTTGTTGGGCACGGCGATGCGGAGGGTCATGCGGTCACCTCACAGGTGGGCGTAGACGTCGTCGAGGGTCAGTCCGGAGGCGATCATCAGCACCTGGGCGTGGTAGAGCAGCTGGCTGATCTCCAGCGCGGTCGCGTCCTTGCCCTCGTGCTCGGCGGCCATCCAGGACTCGGCGGCCTCCTCCAGGAGCTTCTTGCCGATGGCATGGACGCCGGCGTCGAGCTGCTGGACGGTGCCGGAGCCCTCGGGGCGCTCCACGGCCTTGGTGGACAGCTCTGCCCACAGGTCCTCGAACGTCTTCACAGGCGCCAGCCTACGGCGCTCGCGGCTCCGGGTCGGCGCCGGTCCCGTGCGCGGACCACCCCGAGGAGGGGTGGCACTGTCGGTCCGGCGGAGTACGGTCGCCACATGACTGAATCGAACATCCATTCGGACGACGCGACACCCGACCCCACCCAGGAGACCCTCGGCGGCCCCCAGGGCGACAGCACCCGGAAGGACCCCGAGGAGTGGGTCACCGGCGACGAGCCGATGACCGGCGCGCAGCGCAGCTACCTCGACACGCTCGCCCGCGAGAACGGCGAGGAGATCCCCGCCGACCTCACCAAGGCGCAGGCGTCCGAGCACATCGACCGCCTCCAGGCGGGCAGCGACCGCACGAGCTGAGACCCGCTCAGCCGGGGAGTCGACCCCGGATGACCCGGGCGGTGTCGAGGGCGGCGGCAGTGGCCTCAAAGCCCTTGTCCTCGGCCGACCCCTCCAGGCCGGCGCGGTCGAGCGCCTGCTCCTCGGTGTCGCAGGTGAGGACGCCGAAGCCGACCGGCATCGCGTGCTCGACGCTGACCTGGGTCAGCCCGACGGTGGCCGCCGAGCAGACGTAGTCGAAGTGCGGCGTGCCGCCGCGGATGACGACGCCGAGCGCCACCACGGCGTCGTACCCGTTCCGGGCGAGGGCAGCCGCGACGACGGGGAGCTCGAAGGTCCCCGGCACCCGGATCACCTCCGGCTCGGCGATGCCGTACGCCGCCAGCGCGCGCTCGGCGCCCGCGACGAGACCGTCCATCACCTGGGTGTGCCAGGTCGCGGCGACGACGGCCACTCGCAGGGCGCTCGCGTCGAAGGGCTGGGACGTGGGTGCTCCGGCGCCGCTCACGAGGCTCCTCCGTTGGTCAGGCCGGGCAGGTCGTGGCCCATCCGGTCGCGCTTGGTCTGCAGGTAGGCGAGGTTGTGGTCGTTGGGGTGCGGCGTGAGCGGGACCCGCTCGGTGACCGTGATCCCGAAGTCCTCGAGGCTGGCGGTCTTGTCGGGGTTGTTCGTCATCAGCCGCACCGACGAGATGCCGAGGTCGCGCAGGACCTGCGTCGCGGTGCCGTAGTGGCGCGCGTCGGCGGGCAGGCCGAGGTCCAGGTTGGCGTCCACGGTGTCGCGCCCGCCGTCCTGGAGCTCGTAGGCCTGGAGCTTGGCGACGAGGCCGATGCCGCGGCCCTCGTGGCCCCGCAGGTAGACCACCACTCCCCTGCCCTCCTCGACGACCGCGCGCAGCGCCTCGTCGAGCTGCGGTCCGCAGTCGCAGCGCTCGCTGCCGAAGACGTCTCCGGTGAGGCACTCGCTGTGCACGCGGGTCAGCACGGGCGCGTCGCCGCTGATGTCGCCGTGGACGAGGGCGACGTGCTCGCTGCCGTCGATCGTGATCCGGTAGCCGTAGGCGGTGAACTCGCCGTGCTTCGTGGGCAGCCTGGTCTCGGCGACGCGCTCGACGTGGCGCTCGTGGCGGCGGCGGTGGCGGACGAGGTCCTCGATGGAGATCATCGCGAGGCCGTGCTCGTCGGCGAAGGCGCGCAGCTCGGGGGCCCGCTTCATCGTGCCGTCGTCGTTGACGACCTCGACCAAGACGCCGGCCGGCGTCAGCCCGGCCAGCATGGCCAGGTCGACGGCCGCCTCGGTGTGCCCACGACGTACGAGCACACCGCCGTCGCGGTAGCGGAGCGGGAAGACGTGGCCGGGCCGGGTGAGCTCCCACGGCTCGGTCGCCGAGTCGGCGAGCGTCCGGGCGGTGTGGGCGCGGTCGGCCGCGCTGATGCCGGTGCTGACACCGTCGCGGGCGTCGACGGAGATCGTGTACGCCGTGCGCAGCTTGTCCTTGTTGTGCGGCGTCATCAGCGGGATCTCGAGCCGGTCGAGCATCTCGGCCGGCATCGGCACGCAGATCACGCCCGAGGAGTGCCGGATGGTGAAGGCCATCAGCTCGGGCGTCGCCCTGGCTGCGGCGAAGATGATGTCGCCCTCGTTCTCGCGGTCCTCGTCGTCGACGACCACGACGGCCTTGCCGGCGGCGATGTCGGCGATGGCACGCTCGACGGAGTCCAGCCGGACGCTGCTCCCGGTGTCGCTCATGCGGGGATCGCCTCCTGCTCGTCGACGGTGGACGTGTCGACGACCGTGCGGGCGTCGCGCAGCCAGACCACGAAGCCGATGACGACGAAGACGGCGTAGAAGAGGTACATGCCCGCCGTCGGGTAGTAGCCCGCCTGGATCAGCGTGGTCACGCCGACGACGTCGACCAGGACCCAGACCAGCCAGAACTCCACCCAGCCGCGCGCCATGCCGTAGGTCGCCAGCATCGAGCCCGCGAGGATCCACGCCTCGGTCGTCGGGCCCCAGGAGCCGAGCACCTGCGTCAGCACGACGTACGCCACGGCGTAGCCGACGACGCCGAGACCGACGAGCTGCAGCCGCTCGGTGCGCGTCGCCCAGCGGGGTGCGATCGCGCCACCGTCGGAGGCACCGCCGGCCCTTTTGACCTGCGACCAGCGCCACCAGCCGTAGACCGACACCACGGCGAAGAAGACCTGGCGGCCGGCCTGGCCCCACAGCGGCTCGTCGATGTGGCCGGACAGCTCACCGGTGGCGAAGACGGTGAAGAGCAGGACGTTGCCGACCAGGCCGATCGGCCAGGCCCACACGAAGCGCTTCATGCCGAGGATGGCGCTCGCGAGGCCGAAGAGGTTGCCGATGACCTCGCGGACACCGAGGGCACCACCCGGCACCGGGATGGTGCCGTGGACGAGCCATTCGAGGAGGGCTTGCATCAGGATTCCTTGCTGTTCTGGGATGTCGGGGCGGGGACGTAGCCGCCGAGGAGCTTCTCGACGTGCTTGGCGATGACGTCGGCCTCGAGGTTGACCAGGTCGCCGACTCGGCGGCTGCCGAGCGTCGTGCGGGCGAGGGTCTCGGGGATGAGGCTGACGGTGAAGCTGGCGGCACGGGCCTCGACGACGGTCAGGCTGACCCCGTCGACGGTGATCGATCCCTTGTCGACGAGGTAGCGCTCGAGGTGGTCGGGCAGCGAGACCTCGACGACGTCCCAGTGCTCGCTCGGCGAGCGGGAGATGATCTCGCCGACGCCGTCGACGTGGCCCTGGACGATGTGGCCGCCGAGGCGCTTGTCCACGGTGACCGCGCGCTCGAGGTTGACCCGGTCACCGGGTACGACGCCGCGCAGGGAGGTCTTGTCGAGCGTCTCCTGCATGAGGTCGGCGGTCCACCTCCCCTCGCCCAGCTCGGCCACGGTGAGGCAGCAGCCGTTGACGGAGATCGAGTCGCCCAGCCCGGTGCCCTCGAGCACCGTGCCTGCCTCGACGGTGAGCCGGACGGCGTCACCCTGGTCGGTGACCTCGGCGATGGTGCCGAGCTCCTCGACGATCCCGGTGAACATTAGGCACTCCTCCTCTGGGGGATCGGCGGCCTCATGGTGAGCCGCACGTTGGTGTCCTCGCCGTCGTGTCCCTGGAGCACGGCCACGTCGCTGACGTGGAGGTGCAGGGCGTCGGCGATCGTCGCGATGCCGAGGTCGGCGACGGCGTTGCGGCCCGCGCCGAGCAGCATCGGGGCGACGTAGGTGACGACCTCGTCGACGAGGCCCGCGGCGAGGAACGCCCGGGCCAGGGTCGGCCCGCCCTCGAGGAAGACGTGCTGGCGGCCGAGCCCGTGGAGCCGGGCCAGCGCCTCCTCGGGGTCGCGGGTGCGGAGGTGCACGGTCTCGGCGCGCGCGTCGAGGATCCGGCGGCCGGGGTCGAGGTCGCGCAGGCCCATCACCGCGCGGAGCGGCTGGATCGCGACCGGCTCGTCGACCTCGTCGCGGACGGTGAGCTCGGGGTCGTCGACCTCGACGGTGCCCGTGCCGACGAGCATCGTGTCGCAGAGCCCGCGGAGCCGGTGGGTGTCGAGGCGCGCGGCGCGGCTGGAGACCCAGCGGCTGGTGCCGTCGGCGGCGGCGCTGCGCCCGTCGAGCGTCGTCGCGAACTTCCAGGTGACGAAGGGGCGCCGGTGGACGATCGCGAAGGTCCACGCGCGGTTGATCGCCTGCGCGTCCTCGACCTGCTCGCCGCCGACGACCTCCACGCCTGCCTCACGCAGCCGCCCCGCGCCGCCGACGGCGACCGGGTTGGCGTCGGGCTGGGCGAAGACGACGCGGCGGACGCCGGCAGCGACCAGCGCCTCGCTGCAGGGACCGGTGCGGCCGGTGTGGTTGCACGGCTCGAGCGTCACGACGGCCGTCGCTCCGCGGGCCGCGTCGCCCGCCTCGGCGAGCGCGGCGGCCTCGGCGTGGGGCGTGCCCGCGCCGCGGTGGAAGCCCTCGGCGATCGTCGTACCGTCCGGGGCGAGGAGCACGCAGCCGACGCGCGGGTTGGGGCCGAGGGGTACGCCGGGGGTGACGGCGAGCGCCAGCGCGCGCCGCATGGCGCGCTGCTCGGCATCGCTGGTCGTCATCACTGCCTCCGGTCCGTCGGGCGGACTCAAGGGGGCAGGAGACGGGGCGCACCCCGGGACGGGACGCGCGAGCCGTCAGCGTGCACTTCTCATCCGGACTTTGACCGTCGGTCCAGGAATTCCACCTGGTCAACCGACCACTGGATGTGGCCGGGTCGCGGACTGTGACCGCCGGTGCGGAGTTTCACCGCCCCCAGAGCACGCAAGCTCTTCGTGTGCGCAACTGTGCCACAGCGCCATCCATTCCCTCGCCGGTGTCCGGCTGTGGCGTGCGCAACAGTTCCGAGGGTGCGATCGGCGGTGCTTGTCGGCTCACACGTCGTCGAGGAAGCGGTCGAACACCCGGGCGCCGAACTCCAGCGACTCCACCGGCACCCGCTCGTCGACGCCGTGGAAGAGCGCGGTGAAGTCGAGGTCGGCCGGCAGCCGCAGGGGCGCGAACCCGTAGGAGCGCATGTCGAGCCTGCGGAAGTGCTTGGCGTCGGTGCCACCGCTCATGAGGTACGGCGCGACGAGAGCGTCGGGGTCCTCGGCCTGGAGGCTGCGGGTCATCGCCGCCACGAGGTCGCCGTCGTACGGCGTCTCCCACGGGTCCTGCTTGGACTCGAAGTCGAACTCGATGCCATCGCCGGCCAGCTCGTGGAGCGTCCGGAAGAACTCGTCCTCGTAGCCGGGCAGGAAGCGGCCGTCGACCGTCGCCGTCGCCTCGGTCGGGATGACGTTGGTCTTGTAGCCGGCCTGCAGCATCGTCGGGTTGGCGGTGTTGCGGATGACCGCGCCCAGCATGCGCGCGGCGTCGCCGAACTCCTCGACGAGCGCCTCGGCGTTGTCGGGCGTGGCCTCGGTGCCGGCCAGCTCGCCGACCGTGGCCAGCAGCACCTCCATCGTGGGCGTGAGCCGGACGGGCCAGGGGTGGGCACCGATCCGCGCGACTGCTCCGGCGAGCCGGGTGACGGCGTTGTCGTCGTTGATCATCGAGCCGTGCCCGGCGCGACCGCGGGCGGTCAGGCGCATCCACGCCATGCCCTTCTCGGCCGCCTCGATGAGGTAGACGCGGCGTCCGCGGATCGTCGCGGAGAAGCCGCCGACCTCGCCGACGGCCTCGGTGCAGTCGGCGAGGAGGTCGGGGTGCTCGTCGACCAGCACCTTGGCGCCGTGGCCGCCGCCGGCCTCCTCGTCGGCGGTGAAGCAGAGCACGACCTCGCGGTCGGGTGCGGCGCCGGCGGTCGCGCGGGCGCGCACGACGCTGAGGAGCATCGCGTCGAAGTCCTTCATGTCGACCGCACCGCGACCCCAGACGTGGCCGTCCTTGATCTCCCCGCTGAACGGGTCGACCTGCCAGTCGGACGCCTCGGCGGGTACGACGTCGAGGTGGCCGTGGAGCAGCAGCGGGGCGCGGCCGTCGCCGCCGCCCCACCGCGCGACGACGTTGGCCCGACCGGGCCGGCCCTCGATGACCTGGCTCTCGATCCCGACCTCGTCGAGCAGCCCGGCGACGTACTCGGCCGCCTTGCGCTCCCCCGGCCCGTCGTCGGTGCCGTAGTTGGAGGTGTCGATCCGGATGAGCTCCTGGCAGAGCTGGACGACCTCCCCGGCGGGGTCGTAGGAGCGGTCCTGCGACGGGTCCTGCGGCGCCTGTTCCATGTCGTCCATCCTGCCCCACGAGCGCGCACCAGCCCCGATTCGTCGGTCCGGAGGTGCTTTGCTACATTTCTCCAGCACTCGTCCGGGTGGCGGAATTGGCAGACGCGCTAGCTTGAGGTGCTAGTGCCCGTATTAGGGCGTGGGGGTTCAAGTCCCCCCTCGGACACAGGGAACGAACCCCAGGCCACAGGCCTGGGGTTCTTCGCTTTCCAGGTGCGTGCAACGTCGCGCCCGCCGCGCGCGTCACTACAGGTGAACGGCCGGACCGCGGCCGCACCACCTCGGGAGTCACCCATGCGCCGCAGCACCACCGTCCTGCTCTCCCTTCTCGCCCCGGCCCTCCTGGTCCCGGCGACCGTCCTCCCGGCGACGGCGTCGGCCCCCACCAGCGCGTCCGTGCGCACCGTGACCTACCCCGGGTCGGGCGCCGAGGTCACCCTCGACCACCTCGACCGCATCTCCGGCACCACGCCTGCCTTCCAGGACTTCGTCGAGCGACGGCTGACGAGGCTCTGGCAGGCCAACGACCCGCGCGAGAAGTGCCGGACCGCGGCGACGATGGTCGTGAAGACGTGGCGCTCGGACGGCTACGCGTTCATCAGCGACATGGGCAGCTTCGCGCCCTGCCCGGACGGCGGCTACGTGCAGATCGCCGTGCGCACCGACGGTCGCTGGCGGACCCCGACCCGGCTCGGGACCCAAGAGGTCTACGGGTGCCGGGTGCTCGAGCGCTTCGACGTGCCGGCCCCGATCGTGCCCTCCCGGAAGTGCTACGACGGCGACGCCGTCGTGTCCTACCCGCGCTGACCGGGGCCGAACACCCGCAGCTGCAGCATCAGCGAGAACCGCTGACCGGGGTCGGCGAGGTCGACCTCGGCGACCTCGGACGCCCGGCGGACCCGGTAGCGGAACGTGTTGGGGTGCACGAACATCGCCTCCGCGGCGGCGCTCACGTCACCGAAGGCGTCCAGCCAGGCCCGCAGGGTCTCGACGAGGTGGGTGGCGTGCTCGACGTCGTACGCCACGAGGCGCGCGAGGGCACCCCGGACCTCGTCACCGCGCTGGGCCGCCTGGTCACGGAGGTCGAGCACCATGGCCTCCGCCTGCAGCTCCTCGAGCCGCGCCACCCGCTGCGGGCCGCTGCCCTCGGCCAGCACCCTCAGCACCCGGTCGACGCTCACCCGGCTGCGGGCGATGCCCTGCAGGTCGGCGGCGATGGGCCCGACGGCAGCGAGCGGGTGGATGCGGTCGTCGACCCGGCTGACGAAGTCGTGGAGCAGGCGCACGGCCCGGGCCTCGGCCTCCTCCAATGGCTCGGTCGCGGCGAGCAGCGCATAGGTGGTGTCCCCGATGGTCGCGACGGCGGAGACCGGCTGCACGGCGGCGAGGTGCATCGCGAAGGCGTCGGTGAGTCGTTGGCGCTCCTGCGCCACGGACGCGTCCTCGCCGGCGGCGTCGCCGACCACCAGCACCGGCCGCAGGCCCAGGACGGTAAGGGGGCGCGCTGCGAGGCCGAGGCGCACGAGCGCGTCGTGGGCGTTGGCGCCACCGGCGAGCGCCGTGCTGAGCAGGTCGGCACGGATGCGTCGCGCGGCGTCGGACCCTGCCCGGTGACGGAGCATGTGCAGCGCGACGAGCTTGGCCGAGTCCTGCAGCGCCTCGAGGCGACCCGGGTCCAGCGGCTCGGCGACCGCCGCCCAGATCGAGCCCAGCACCTCGTCCCCGGCTCGTACGCCGATCGCCACCCGCGGCATCGTGAAGTGACCCTCGTCCGAGGGCAGCGGCTCGATGAAGACGGGTTCGTCGCTGCGGTTCAGGTCGCGGAAGACCCCGCGGTCCTGCAGGATCCGGGCGTAGCGCTCGGGCACCTGGCGACCCAGGATCGTCTCCACGCGCGACGGGTCGGCCTCGTCCTGGCGTCCGGAGAACGCGAGCACCCGTGAGCTGCGGTCCTCGATGGTGATCGGGGCCCCCATCAGCGCCGCGATGGCGTTGGCGACCGCGAACAGGTCCCCCGACGGCAGACCGCCCAGCGAGTCGGACGCCTGCTGGCCGCCCGACAGGTCGCCGGGCGTGAGCATCGAGCGGAGCATCTCGGTGAGCTGGGCCCAGGAGGCACCGCGCGACAAGCCCAGCACGCAGGTGCCGGTGTGCTCGACCCGCTCGAGGACCGGGCCGGCCAGCGGCACCGGTGCGCGGAGGACCACTCCGGCGACGTCGTGCCCGGCGACGCGGTCGAGGAGGTCGAGCACCTCCTCGTCCGACGTGACCCCGACCCCCAGCACGAGGGCGCGCGGCAGCAGGGTCGGCGGGTCGGCCCGGTCCCAGATGACCAGTCCGCGCACCTCGCCGGACTCCTCGGCCCGGCCGATCGCGAGCTCGAGGAAGGTCACCCCGAGGTCGTCGAGCACGCGGCGCAGGCTGAGCCGCGGTCGCGGCTGGTCGGGGTCCACCGGGTCACCGTAGGCAGGTGGTCGCGGGTTGGCCAGCGCTCACCCGGGGAACCACTCGCTCCACGTCGTCACGGCCTCCAGCCGGTCGGGGTCCGGGGTCACCCCGAGCCCGGGGCCCGTGGGCACTGCGAGGTGGCCCTGGTCGAGCACGAACGGCTCGGTGATGTCGGTGGCGAAGTAGCGGCCCGACGCGGAGGTGTCCCCCGGCAACGTGAAGCCGGGCAGCGCTGCGAGCGCGACGTTGGCCGCCCGCCCCAGCCCGGTCTCGAGCATCCCGCCGCACCACACCGGCACACCGGCGGCCGCGCACACGTCGTGGATCCGCCGCGCCTCGAGGTAGCCACCGACCCGTCCGGGCTTGACGTTGACGATGCGGCAGGCCCCGAGCCGGATCGCCGCCGCCGCGTCGCGGGCGGAGGTGATCGACTCGTCCAGGCACACGGGGGTGCGGATCAGCCGGGCGAGGTCGACGTGGCCGAGCAGGTCCTCCTCGTCCAGGGGCTGCTCGATGAGCAGGAGGTCGAACGGGTCGAGCCGGGCCAGGTGCGGCGCGTCGCCCAAGGTGTACGCCGTGTTGGCGTCCACCTGGAGCAGCACGTCGTCACCGAACCGCTCGCGCACGGCGCGCACGGGCTCGACGTCCCAGCCGGGCTCGATCTTGAGCTTGATCCGCAGGTAGCCCTCGGCGAGGTAGCCGTCCACGGCGTCGAGGAGCTCGGGCACCGAGTCCATGATCCCCACCGAGACGCCGCACGGGACCCGGTCGTGCACCGCGCCGAGCTCGCGGCCGAACGAGCGTCCCTCGCCGCGCAGCTCCGCGTCGAGGACGCCCGTCTCCAGCGCTGCCTTGGCCATCCGGTGCCCCTTGACCGGCTCCAGCCGGGGTGCGACCTCGTGCGCGGCGAGCGGCTCGCCCGTGAGCAGCCGGGGCAGCAGGTAGCGACGCATCACGTCCACCGCTCCGTCGACGTACTCGCTGGAGTAGAGCGGCGCGGACATGGCCACGCACTCCCCCCATCCCTCCGCGTCCTCCGCCACCACGCGCACGAGCAGCACGTCGCGGGCGGTCTCGGTCCCGAACGACGTGCGGAACGGCGCCACCAGTGGCATCGCGATGCGGCGGAGCTCGACTCCGGTGACCTTCATGGGTTCCTCCTGACGACGTAGCACCCGGACCGGTCGAACCCCTCGACCCGGTGTCCGGCCTGCACCAGCTCTCCCAGCACCTCGCGCACCTCCTCGCGCCACAGCCGCGCCGCGGCCGGGTCGCTGCCGCGCAGCCCCTCGATGTCGGGTGGCACCCGCACGAGCGCGACCGGTGCCTCCGCCCGAGTCCGCGCCGGCGCGCGCACGGGGCGCCCGCCGGAGTCCACGTCGAGCACCACGACGGCCCCGAGCGCGGCCTCGCGGGCGGCGTCGGCGGGGCTCACCTGTCCCACGCACGCCGCTGCCGCGGCTGGATCGCGCAGCCGCCACCGGACGAGCAGCCGGTCGGTGTCGTCGGTCCCGTTGAGGTCGTCGACCATCGGGCCGTAGAAGTTGGTGAGGTACTCCGTGGGGTGGGCGCCCAGCTTGACCAGGTTGAACCACGCGTTGCGCGACACCAGCGGGTCGAAGGTCCACGCGATCTCCTCCACGCCGCGCCCCAGCGCCCAGGCCCGCTGGTGCAGCTTGAGCGCGAAGCCGATGTTGCGGCCGGTGGAGCCGGGCGCGACCCCGGCGATGTGGCTGTGCAGGGCGTCCTCGGACGGAGCGTGGAAGAAGCCGACGCAGGCACCGACGAGCCGGCCCTGGTCGATCGCGCCGCCGACGTAGTTGCCCGCCTTGGTGAGCGCGCGCAGCATCTCCAGCGAGACCGGCGGGTTGGCCGAGCGGCCCCACACGTCGGCGAAGAGCTCGACCACGGCTGCGAGGTCGGCGAGGTCGGTGAGGCTGCGCACCGTCACCCCGGCCTGACGGGCAGCCGCGTCGCACACCTGGCTGGCGCGCTCGAGGTCGTCGACGCCGATGGGCGTGTGAGGCGCGACGGCGCGCACGACGGGCACGACGCCCCCGCTCTCCCCCTGCGCCGTCACCGGACGCCACCTGCCGCGCGCGTCCTGCCCGGCACCGGGTCGGCGAGGAGGTCGCGGACCAGGCCGCGCAGCAGGGTCGTACGGCTGACGAGGTGGTCCACCAGGACGTGCTCGTGCTCGGCGTGGGCACCACCGCCCACGGCGCCGAGGCCGTCCAGCGTCGGGGTGCCGACACCGGCGGTGAAGTTGCCGTCGGAGGCTCCCCCGACCGCCGCCGACCCGGGTGCCGGTTGCCCGAGCGACGCCGCGACGGATCGGACGCGCTCCAGCAGGCCGGCCGAGGACGTGGCCTCGAGCGGCGGGCGGTTCGGACCACCGGTCACCTCGAGCGCCGCACCGGGCAGCACGGGGGTCAGGGACCGCACTGCGACGTCGACCCGCGCCTGCTCGGCCCGGGTCCGGACGCGTACGTCGACCGAGAGCGTCGCGCTCGCCGGGACGGTGTTGGTCGTGGTGCCCGACCGCGCGGCCGTGGGCGTGACCGTCGTGCCGAGGTCGGCGTCGCCGAGCCCGGCCAGCGCCAGGGCGACGTGGGCCAGCTCCAGGGTCGCGTTGACCCCGCGCTCGGGCTCGAGACCGGCGTGCGCCGCGAGCCCGGTGACGTGGACGTCGTAGAGCGAGACGCCCTTGCGCTCGGTCTTGAGGGCGCCACCGTCGGCCGAGGCCTCCAGCACGAGCACCGCGTCAGCGGCACGCGCCTCGTCCTCGATCAGGGTCCGCGACGTGGGCGAGCCGACCTCCTCGTCGCCCGTGACCAGCACGGTCACGCCGTCCAGGTTCGCAGCGGCGTGCAGGGCCATCGCGAGGCCGGACAGCATGTCGAAGCAGCCGGGTCCCCTCAGCACGCCGTCCTCGACGCCGAAGGGACGCCGCGCGAGGGTGCCGATCGGCCACACCGTGTCGTGGTGGGCCAGCAGCAGCACGCGCGACGGCTCGTCACCGAGCCGCCAGCGCAGGTGGGTCCGCCCCTCAAGCACGATCCGCTCCGGCTCGGTCCCGAGCCGCGCCGTGCCGACGGCGGCGACCACCTCGGCAGAGCGGGCGACCGCCTCGAGGTCGTGCGACGGCGACTCGCACTCCACCAGCGCCCGGACGTCGGCCAGCAGGTCGTCGAGCAGGTCGCTCACGGCGAGACCCGCGGGGTCGCGCGCACCCCGAAGTGGAGATAGGGCTCACCGGTCTCGAGCTCGTAGAACGTCACCGGCATCCACGTCTCGCCGCCGCCGGGTCGGATGGCGAACAGGCCGGGCCCGGCCGCCACCATCGCGTGCTCCTCGACCGGGTCGGGCTCGAGCTCGGCGAGCGGGCCCAGCAAGGTGGTGCGCAGCAGCGGGCCGTCGGGTCCCGCCTCCACCTCCATGCGCACCGAGGTGCGCTCGTAGGTGCCGACGAAGGGCGCGATGTCGACGTCCACCGGCTCGGCGGGCGGCGCGAACGGTTCGGGCAGGGCCACTCCGGCGACCTCGGCGAAGACCTCCTCGTAGAGGCGCTGGTAGAGGTCGTGGGCGTGCCCGCCGTTGGTGAGCAGGACCACCGCCAGGCCCTGCTCGGGCAGGATCCGCAGGTACGCGTTCTGTCCCAGCGTCGTGCCGTCGTGCCCGATCAGCCGCCGCTCGTCCCAGCCGAACCGGATCCAACCGAGGCCCCAGGAGTCCCCGAGGACGAGGGTGTCGGGCAGGTCGGCCTGATGCGAGGCCATCGCGGCCGCGCTCTCCTCGCTCAGCACCCGGGTGCCGTCGGCGGCGAGACCACCGGCGAGGTGCATCCGCGCGAACGCCAGCACGTCGGCGGCGTCGGCGCAGATGAGACCGGCGGGACCGATCGACCTCGGCAGCTGCCAGGCGGCCGCCGGGGTCGGCACGGCGTCGTGGTCGTCGTGCCCGACCGCGGCAGCGTGCATCAGGACGTCCTCGGCCAGCGTCGCGGTGTGCTCGAGGCCGAGCGGCTCGTAGATCCGCTCGCGCAGCGCCTGGTCCCAGGTCAGGCCGGTCAGCTCCTCCACGATCCGGCCCAGCACGCTGAAGCCGGAGTTGCAGTAGGACCACGTCGCGCCGACCGGGTGGTTCTGCCCGGCGTCGCCCAGGATCCCGACGTACTTCTCGAGGCAGTCGTCGCCGCGTCCGGTGTCGGTGAAGACGTCGCCGTCGATGCCGCTCGTGTGGGTGAGCAGGTGTCGCGTCGTCACGGTGGCCGTCGCCTCCGGATCGGCGAGCTCGAGCCCGGGCAGCACCTTCACGACCGGGACGTCGAGGTCGAGCAGCCCCTCGTCGACCAGCTGCATGACCAGGGTCGCGGTCCAGACCTTGCTGATCGAGCCGATCTGGAAGAGCGCCTCGGACGACACGGGCGCCTGGGTGCGGACGTTGAGCACGCCGTGCGTCGCGGTGACGAGCTCGTCCGCTTCCGGCGAGTCGCCAGTCCGCAGGATGCCGAGCTGCGCGCCGGGCGTGCCGTACCGCTCGGCCATGGTGCGCAGCCGGTGCTCCCAGTGCCGTGCGTCGAGGGCCGGCCGACCGCTGCCGGTGGTGTGGGTGGTGACCCAGTCGAGGATCCGGCGGTTGAGGTCGAGGCGGTGCGAGGGGCGGCCGAGCAGGAGGAACACGTGGCTGGCGTCGGGGTAGACGACCAGCTCGGTCTCCACGCCCCGCTCGACCAGCGAGGTGTGCCACTGCTGGGCCTGGCTCAGCGGGCAGGTGCGGTCCTCCGCGCCGTGCAGCACCAGCGTCGGGGTGCGGACGTCAGCGACCCGCGTCAGCGGCGACATCGCGGCGTAGAGCTCCGGCTCCGCCCACGGCGTCCCGCCCAGCTCGTACGCGCTGAGGCACAGGTCGTCGCTGGTGCCGTACATGCTGACCAGGTCGCTCACCGTGCCGCCGGCGACGGCGGCAGCGAACCGGTCGTCGTGACCGGTCAGCCAGCAGGCCATGAACCCGCCGTAGCTGTAGCCCGCCACCGCGAGCCGGTCGGGATCGGCCAGCCCCTCGGCCACGAGCTGGTCGAGCGGCTCGAGGAAGTCGCCGGCGTCGGCGGTGCCCCAGCCGCCGCGCACGGCGGCGAAGAACTCCTCGCCGTAGCCGTCGCTGCCGCGCGGGTTGACCAGCAGGACCGCCCACCCGCGCTCGACCAGCTCCTGGTGGTAGAGGTGGATCTCGTCGGCGGCCGCGTTCCAGGCGTTGTGCGGACCGCCGTGGACGTCGAGCAGCACGGGGCGGGCACCCTGCCGGTCGGGGTCGTGCACCAGCCAGGCCTCGACCTCGGTGCCGTCGGAGATCGTGAAGGTGCGTGGCTCGCGCGGGTGGTGGACCACGTCCGCGAGCGGGGCACCGTGGTCGGTGAGCACGGACTCGGTGCCGTCCGCGAGGTCGACGACGGCGACCTCGCCGTAGGAGTCGGGGGTGGCGAGGACGTACGCCGCACGTCCCGGGGCCACCGAGAGGCCGGCGACCACGCGACCCTCGCCGGCCACCAGCGCGCGAGCGTCGTCGCCGTCGGCGGCGACGGACCACAGGTGGGTGCAGCCGCGCTCGCGCAGGCAGAACCAGGTGCGTCCGCCGTCCTCGACCGGGGTCCCACCGGGGTAGGCGGGGGCGCCGCCCATCACGTTGCGGTCGACGGACGCCGACAGGTCAACGACGTCGTCCCCGGACAGTGGGACGCGGAGCAGGTGCTGGTGGCCGACCGGGTCGCCGGGGTGGGCCACGACCAGGAGCGAGGCACCGTCGGCCGACCAGGTGACGACCGAGGTGATGCCGTCGGCGAGCCCGACGAGCCGGGACCGGGCGCCCACCTCGTCGGCGGGCAGCACGTGGACCGGGACCCGGAACCGGTCGCCGGTGCCGCGGGTGAAGGCGATGCTGTCGCCGTCCGGTGACCACGCAGGGCTGCCGACTCCGTGCTCGCCGTCGGTGAGCACGCGCAGGTCCGTCCCGTCGGCGGCGACGACGTGCAGCTGCTCGCGGACGGCGCCGTGCATGCCGGTGCCGTCGGACTGGTAGTCGGTGCCGCGGGTGACCATCGGCGCCGTCGGCGACGCGCCCGCGCCGGCCGGGTCGACGGGGGCGGTGAACGCCAGCCGCTCGCCGTCGGGGCTCCAGTGCGGTGCCCCGGCTCCGGCCGGCAGGTCGGTGAGCACCTCCACCTCGCCACCACGTGTCGCCAGCACGGCCACCTGCCCCTCGCGGAGGAACGCCACGGTGGTGCCGTCGGGCGACCAGGCCGGCGACGTGTCAGCCGGGCCGCGGGTGAGGCGGTGCGGCGGCACCTCGCCGGAGGTGTCGGCCAGCCAGAGCTCGTCGACGGCACGGTCTGCACCGCCGTCGAGGGTGCGCAGGACGTAGACCACCTGCCCGCCGTCGGGTGACAGCGCCGGCTGCGAGGGCACGGCCAGGTCGAGCAGGTCGTCGATGCGGAGGCGCCGCGGGCGGCGGGCGGCGTCGGTGGGCTCAGTGGTCATCGAGGGTTCCTTCCGGGGACGGCGTCAAGCAGCGCGCAGGTGTAGGCGTGCTCGGGGTGCTCGAGCACCTGGGTCGTGGTGCCCTCCTCGACGATCCGGCCCGAGCGCATCACGGCGACGCGTGAGGCGACGTAGCGGACCACGGCGAGGTTGTGGGAGATGAACAGGATCGACAGGCCGAGCTCCTGCTGGAGCTCGCGCACGAGGTTGAGGACGGCGCCCTGGATGGAGACGTCCAGCGCCGAGGTGATCTCGTCGGCGATCACCACGTCGGGGCGTCCGGCGAGTGCCCGCGCGAGGGCGACGCGCTGGCGCTGGCCGCCGGAGAGCCGGCCGGGCAGGTCGCCCGGGTCGGTCGAGCCGAGGTGGACCAGGTCGAGCAGGCGGCGCACCTCCTCGCGGCGACCCTGGCGGGTGCGGGTGTCGCCCTCCTTCGGCATCGCCTCGGCCACGCTGTCGCCGATGCTCATCCGGGGGTCCAGCGAGGAGTAGGGGTCCTGGAAGACCATCTGCACCGGCCGCCGGCCCCGACGCGGCATCGCCGCGCCCCCGAGGGTGATGCTGCCCGACGTGGGCTCGACGAGGCCCACGGCGGCGCGGGCCAGGGTGGACTTGCCCGACCCGGACTCGCCGACGAGACCGACGACGGTGCCGGGCGGGACGGTCAGGCTGACCGCGTCCACCGCGGTGTGTCGGCCGTAGCGCACGGTGACGTCGTCGAAGCGCAGCTCGGTCATCGCTCGTCCTCCCTCGCACGACCCAGCAGGTCCTGGCCGACGAGGACCGGACCGCCTCCGGGGTGCCAGCAGGCGACCCGTCCGCCGGCAGCGGTCTCCTCCAGCACGGGCTCGTCGGTCCGGCAGCGCGCGTCCGCGAGCGGGCAGCGGTCGGCGTACGCACATCCGGGCGGCACGTCGGCGGGGCCGACCGGGCGGCCCGGGATCGTGGCGAGCGGCTGGGTGATGTCGGTCGCCATGTCGGGGACGGAGCTCACCAGGGCGCGGGTGTAGGGGTGCTGCGCCCGGCTGGTGAGGTCTGCTGCGGGCAGGTCCTCCACGATGCGTCCGGCATACATCACCAGGACGCGGTCGCACACCTCGCCGACCACCGTGACGTCGTGGCTGATGAGCACGAGGGCGACGTCGTCGGCCTCGCGGATGCTCGCGAGCAGGGCGAGCACCTGCTGCTGCACGGTGACGTCCAGCGCGGTCGTCGGCTCGTCGGCCACCACCAGCGCCGGCGAGCCCATCAGGCCCATGCCGATCATGGCGCGCTGGCGCATGCCGCCGGAGAACTCGTGGGGATACTGCCGGACCCGGTCGGCCGCGTCGTCGACCCGGACGGCGTCGAGCCGGTCGACGGCACGTGCCATCGCGTCGGCGCGGGACATCCCCTGGTGCTCGGTGGCCACCTCGGCGAGCTGACGACCGATGCGGCGCGTGGGGTTGAACGACGACATCGGGTCCTGGAAGACCATCGCGAGCGACGTGCCGAGCAGGTGCCGCTGGGCGGGAGCGGCGGAGCCGAGGAGGTCCTCGCCCAGCAGCCGGAGCCGGTCGGCCTCGACGGTCGCGTCATCACCGAGGAGGCGGGTGACGGCGAGCGCGGTCAGCGACTTGCCCGACCCCGACTCCCCGACCACGCCGACGGCCTCCCCGCGGTGCACCGAGAAGCTCACCCCGCGGACCGGGCGCACCGTCCCGGCGCGGCCCGCGAAGCCGACGCGCAGCCCGCGCACCTCGAGGACGACGTCGCGCACCGGTCGTCCTTCGCTGTGGTCGTGGTCGACCTGCGCCTCGGGAGCCGGGCGCGTGCTCGCCGTGCGCACCCGCGGCCCGGCGAGGTCGGTGACCCCGAAGCCCTTGGCCACCGACTCGCCGAAGAGGTTGAACGCCAGCCCAGCGACCAGGACCGCGGCTCCGGGCGCGAGCGCGGCTGCCGGGTTGACGTAGAGCGCGCTCAGCCCGTCGTAGAGCAGCCGGCCCCAGTCGTACGCCGGTGACTGCACGCCGAGACCGAGGAAGGACAGCCCGGCGAAGGCGAGGAGGCTGTTGCCGGCCCCGATGGTCGCGTTGACCACCAGCGGCTCGGCGAGGTTGGGGAGCACGTGCCGCACCAGGATGCGCAGCCGACCGACGCCGGCGACCCGGGCCGCAGCGACGTACTCCCGCCCGGCGAGGCCGGCGACCAGCGTCTGCACGAGGCGGGCGAAGCCCGGCGCACCGGAGAGGCCGATGGCGAGCACCGCACCCGTGGCGCCGACGCCGAAGATGACGGCGAAGAAGAGCGCCAGCAGCAGGCCCGGGAAGGCCACCGCGACGTTGACCACGGCGGACACCAGGCGCCCGGCACGACCGCCGAGGAGGAACGGCGCCGAGCCCAGCACCAACCCCACGACGATCGCGATGGTGATCGCGCCCATCGCCAGCAGCATCGAGAGCCGGGCGGCGACGAGCACCCGGGCCAGGATGTCGCGGCCCAGGTTGTCGGTGCCGGCCCAGTGCTCGCCCGACGGCACGGACAGGATGTCGCTGGTGTCGACGGCGTCGGCCGCGTCGCCCCAGACGACCGGACCCACCACGGCCAGAGCGAGGACCACGACCACCAGCACGGCTGCGGTGCCACCCAGCGGCGTGGTGAGCACGTCGCGCCAGGCGCGCACCCGGGAGACCGGCTCGGACATGCTCAGTCCTCCCTGATCATCGATCGCGGGTCGAGCACGGCGAGGACCGCGTCGACGACGGTGTTGACCACCAGGACGCCGACGCCGTAGACGAGGACGATGGCCTGCACGAGCGGATAGTCCTTGGCGAGGATCGAGGAGACGATCGTGCTCCCGAGCCCGGGCCAGGCGAAGACGTTCTCCACCAGCACGGTCCCGGCCACCATCGACCCCAGCAGCAGCCCGCCGAGGGTCAGGGCGGACGTCATCGCGTTGGGCAGGGCGTGGCCGAGGTAGACCTTCCACGGTGCCAGGCGCTTGGCGCGCGCCGTGCGGATGTAGTCGGCGTCGAGCACCTCGACGAGCTCCACCCGCACGATGCGGGCGAGGATCGCGGCGGGTCCCACCGCCAGCGAGACGACGGGCAGGACGTAGGCGGACGGGGTGGCGTTGCCGGCGACGGGGAGCCAGCCCAGGTGCACCCCGAAGACGTAGACCAGGCCCACGCCGAGCAGGAAGTCGGGCACGGTGGCCACCACGATGCTGGAGGTGGTGAAGCCGAGCTCGGCGCGACGTCCGTGGCCGCGTCGGGTGAGCACCCCGGCCAGCGTGCCGACGGGGACCGCGAGGGCGACCGTCAGGAGGAACCCCAGCAGGGCCAGGAGGAGCGTCGCCGGGAGCCGCTGCCCCACCACGTCGGCCACCGGCAGCTGCGACCCGAGGGTGGTGCCGAGGTCGCCGGTGGCGAGCGAGCGGAGGTAGTGGCCGTACTGCACGAGCAGCGGGTCGTCGAGACCGAGGCTGGCGCGGCGGGCGGCCACCAGCTCGGCCGGCGCGGTGGGTCCGAGCGCGGCGCGCACCGGGTCGCCGGGGATGAGGTGGATCATCGCGAAGGACGCGGTCACCAGCACCCAGAGCGAGACCAGCAGCCGTACCAGCCGGCGTCCGGCGAACCGGGCCCACGGCCGCTCCCACGCCCGCGGCCTCGGCCCGGTCCGGGGTCCCGCGCCGAGCGGGATCGTCGTCGCGGACACCGTTACGGGGCCAGCATCCGGATGCTGAGCGGGATGAGCTGTCCCGGCGTCTCGAACTCCGCGCCCTTGCCGAACGTGCGCACCGTGTTGTTCGCGAACGGGATGATGTCGGCGTCCTGCACGAGCTGCGCCTCGGCGCCGAGCCAGGTGTCGCAGGACGCCGTGCCGTCCATGCCCATCGCCTCGTCCACGTCCGCCTCGTAGTCGTCGCTGGCGATCGCGGAGAAGTTGGTGCCGTCCGGTGCGGCGGGTCCGGAGAGGAAGGGCACGAGCTGGTCGGGTGAGCTGACGTTGAGGCTGACCCAGGCCACGTCCCAGTCGCCGGCGGAGAAGATGGTGCCGGTCAGCTGCGTCTCGTTCTGGCTCTTGGCGGTGGCGTCGACGCCGATCGCCTTCCACTGCTGCACCACGAGCTCGGCGCCGGCGTCGCCGCTGCTGCCGAGGTCGTTCTGGTAGAGGAAGGTGACCGCCAGGGGCTCGCCGTCCTTCGTGCGTACGCCGTCACTCCCCTCCTGCCAGCCGGCCGCGTCGAGCAGGTCGGCGGCCGCCTCCGGGTCGTGGGCGGGCAGCGCGCCGGAGACCGAGTCACCCGGGCAGGCGACCGGCTCGTTGACCGCCAGGGTGGTGGCGGGGCCGCCGCGACCGGAGGTCACGACGCCGGCGAGCTCGGTGAGGTCGAGGGCCTGGGTGAGGGCCATCCGCACGTCGGGGTCGCTGGTGACGCGACCGTCGGCGTGGTTGTACCACTGCTCGCCGACCAGGCCGGTGGTCTCGGCGACGAACAGGCCCGACTTCTCCAGGCGGTCACCGTCGGGGCCGACGATCTGGGCGGCGTTGAGCCCGCCGGAGAGCAGGAGGTTGGCCGCGGTGGTCTCGTTCTCGACGACCTGGACCACGACCGTCGCGGGCAGGCCCTGCTCGTCGGTCGAGGCACCGCCCGGTCCCCACGTGTAGCCCTCGCGCAGCGTGTAGGTGTAGTGGTCGCCCGGCGCCGCCTCGGTGAGCTCGTAGGGGCCGGTGCCGCTGGTGGCCTGGGCCAGGCTGTCGCGGTCGTCCATGCCTCCGGGGCACACGATCGGCAGGCTGCCGAGGCCGTTGAGGACGAACGGCGAGGCCGTCTCCAGCGTCAGGGTGACCGTGCGCGACGCGTCGTCGCCCTCGGCCTTCGCGCCGACGGGGATGAAGGTGCCGAGGAACGGGCTCTGGTTCTCCGGGTCCGTCACGAAGTTGAGGCTGTCCGCGACGTCGGAGGCGGTGAGCTCGTCGCCGTCCGCACAGGTGATGCCGTCGGCGAGGGTGAGGCTGACCGTGGTGCCGTCGACGCTCCACTCCTCGGCGAGCTGGGAGCCGATCTCCCCCGTCTCGCCGTCGACGCTCACGAGCGGGTCGTAGGCGAACTGGCTCACGGCGAAGAGCGAGCTGCCGGCGCCCATCTGGGGGTCGAGGTTGCCCGGGTCCGACGACAGGCCCAGGGTGAACGTCGCGCCGTCGACGTACGACGCCTCACCACCGCCCGTGCCACCGCCCGTGCCGCCACCGCCTCCTCCTCCGCCTCCGCCTCCGCAGGCGGTGAGGGTGGCCGACAGGGCCAGGGCCAGTGCAGCCGGGCCGATCAGGGAGCGCGTCATGCCGGTCTCTCTTCCGTGGGGGTGCGGGTCAGGCGCCGGCGCGGCGGACGGCGCGGCCGAGGTGCAGGTAGAGGGCGCGGCCCTCGCCGTCGTCGCCGAGGAAGGCGTGCGGCATGTGCATCCCGCGGTCGGGCTCGACCGGGATCAGCATGTCGTCGCGGTAGGCCACCAGCTCGGAGCGCTCCACCTGGCCGCCGAGCTCGATGAACGCGCCCTTGGGGACCTGCTCGATCCAGATCCGGCCGTCGTCGTCCTGGCTGACCGTGAGGTCGAAGACGTCGGCGGAGTAGGTGCCGACGAACCGGCGGGCGTCGATGCGCTCGGGCTCGGCCGGCGGCTGCGGGAGCGCGGGGAGGTGGAGGTCGGAGATGCTGTCGAGCACCTGGCCGACGATCTCGTGGTAGAGCGAGATCATGTCTCCGCCGTTGGTCAGCAACGCCACGGCGACGCCCTCGCTGGGCACCATGCGGAGGAACGCGCCCTGGCCGACGGTGCTGCCGTCGTGCCCGACGATCGGGCCCTCGGGGGTGTCGAACCGCTCGAAGCCGAGTCCCCACGAGCTGCCCATCAGCCCGAGGTCGGGCAGGTCCACCTCGCGGGCCTGCATCCGTGCCGACGTGCCGGCCGCCAGGACGCGGGTCCCGTCGGCGGCCACGCCGTCCTCCATGTGCATGCGCGCGAAGGCGAGCAGGTCGCGCGGGCTCATCGACAGCATCGACCCGGCCGGGCTGTTGGAGCGCGCCATCGACCAGAACGGCGCCGGCTCGATCGCCCCGTCCGGACCGGACTCGACGTGGCCCATGGCGGCGCGGTGCATGATCGCCTCCTGCACGCTCGGTGCGGCGTGCGCCAGGCCGAGCGGCTCGATCAGGTGGTCGCGCAGCGCCTGGTCGTACGTCGTGCCCCGGACCACCTCGACGAGGCGGCCGAGCACGCAGTAGCCGGCGTTGTTGTAGGAGAACTGCTCGCCGGGCGCGAAGAGCTGGGGCGTGTCGGCGAGGGTCGCGACGAACTTCTCGACGCAGTCGTCCCCGACGCCGGTGTCGGTGAAGATGTCGCCCTCGAAGCCGGACGTGTGGTTGAGCAGCTGGTGGACGGTGATCGAGGCTGCGGCGTCATCGTCGGCGAGCCGGAGATCCGGGAGGTAGGTGCGCACCGGCGCGTCGAGGTCGACCAGGCCCTCGTCGACCAGCTGCATGACCAGGGTGCTGGTCCACAGCTTGGTGATCGACCCGATCTGGTAGACCGAGTCCGGGGTCGCGGTCACGCCGGTCGCGAGGTTGAGCACACCGTGTGCTCCGTCGACGACCTCCCCGCCCTCGAGGACGGCCCAGGCTGCCGACGGGACGCGGTGCTGCGCGAGCAGCTCGGGCAGGTGCTCCTCGAACCACGACTGGATGTGCGCCAGGTCACTCATGCCGCCACGGTAGGAACGGACACGCGCAGGGTGTTGGTGGCGCCGGACAAGCGGGAGGCCCTCGTCCGGTGGGATCGGACAAGTGCCGACCCGTCCGGGTCCGGGGGGGCTGCCGCTCGTCAGGTCCGGAGCGTCAACGTCTGGGCCATCGTTCCGAGCGGGCCGGACGCGTCGTGCAGGACGCTGCTGGTGAGTCCGAGGCCGGTCGCGCCGAACGAGACGGTCGCGTCGAAGCCGACCCACTCCCCGACCGGCTCGCGCAGCAGGTGCGCGGTGAGGTCGAGGTTGGGGAACGAGACGTCGCGCGGGTCGGCGCGCACGGTCATGCCGTTGACGATGTCGAGCATGCCGGCCGTCCGGGCGAGGGTGCTCACGTCCTCCCCTGCGATGAGGGGCTCCGACGTGCGCGCCCAGACCACGGCGCGTCCCGGCGCGGACTGCTGGCGCCGGACGTCGACCGAGGCGATGAAGCCACCCGGCCAGACCGTCGTGGGATCCCACGCCGGCACCTCGTCCGGGGCGGGCACGTGGGCGAGGTGGCTCCCCGCGATCGCCGCGGTGTCGCTGGCGCGGCTCAGCCAGGCACGCAGCGTCACGACCGCACGACCGCCGTGGGCCAGGGTGGCCTCGACGAGCTCGATGGTCCGGCCGGGGCGCACGACGCGCACCGACGTGGCGACCTCGGCCATCGGCACGGTGCCCCGGATGTCGTACGACAGCCGGCTCACCAGCAGCCCGTCGTCCCGCCGCGCGTCCCGGTCCTGCTCGAGCACGTGGACGAGCAGGCCGAGCGCGGGGGCGATGTGCTGCTCGTCGGTGTTCCAGGCGCCGCCGACGTGGCGGCTGGGCTCGAACGTGTCCGTGCCGGTGCGCTCGAAGTAGGCCATCTCGCCGGCCTAGAGGTTCGCGCCCAGCACGTCGATCACGAAGACGAGCGTGGATCCGGCAGGGATGTCTCCGGAGTCCTGGTCGCCGTAGGCCTTGTCCGCCGGGATGATCAGCATCACGCGGCTGCCGACGGTGACTCCCTCGAGGCCCTCCACCCAGCCGTCGATCAGGCTCCCCTTGGTCAGCGGGAACGCGACCGGCTCGCCCGAGTAGGACTCGTCGAACGCCTCGCCGTTGCCGTAGACGGTGCCGAAGTAGTCCACGGTCACGTTGTCGTCAGCGGCGACGGCGTCGCCCGAGCCCTCGACCAGGGTGATGACCTGGAGCTCGTCGCTCGGGGTCTTCGGCGCGTCGTCGAAGCCGATGCCGGTGACGACGCCGTCCTCCTCGGTGACGGTGGGCGCGTCGGCCGGCGGCTCGACCGCGTCGCCGTCGGGGCCGTCGAGCGGGTCCTGGGTCATCGAGATCAGGTCGAGCACCATGACGAGGTCGTCGGCGCCCTTCATGCCGTACTGCGACGCCTGGCCGCTGCCGACGAGGTCCTCGACCTGGAGCGCGATCGCGACGCGGGTGCCGATCTTCGCCCCGACGACGGCGTCGGTGATGAAGGGAGCCTGCTGGGCCAGGTCGAGCTTCTGCGGGGCGGTCTCGGCGTAGTTCCCCGACACGTCCGTGCCGTCCTTGGCGAAGACGATCCGGAAGCGGTAGTTGACGCTGCTGTCGTCGGCCACCTCCTCGCCGGAGCCAGGGATGACGACGGCGCTCACCGGCTCGTCGACCGAGAGGTCGTCGGCGACCTCGATCTCCGGCTCCTGACCGAAGTCGCCGGTGACGGTCACCCCGTCGAGGGCAGCGGTGTCCGCGGGTCCCGACGACGGGCTGGACGAGGTCTCCGACGACGTGTCCGAGGCGGAGTCGCCCTCGTCGGTGCTGGAACAGGCAGTCGCGCCCAGGGCCAGCACGATGCTGGCGGTGAGTGCGGCGATGGGGCGGTGGCTCACGTACGTCCTCTGCGTCGGTGGTCATGACCGCGTGGCCATGCAAGACCCCGTCAGGGTAGGTGGCGAGGTTGAGGGGACCATGTGCCGGTCCTGTGAGCGACCTTGGTAGGACGTCGCGGCCGGAGCACGGCACCTAGGCTCCGGTGCCATGCAGTGGTGGCAGCGCGAGATCTCACGTCAGCTCCTGGCCAGCATCGGGATCGTGGTCGGGCTCCTGACCCCCGGTGAGTCGCTGCTCGTCTTCCTGGCGTCGTGGGACCTGTACGCCCTGCTCTACCTGGCCCTCACCTGGGCCGCGGTCCGTCGAGGCGGGCTGACCGGGCTCACTGCGATGGCACGCCAGTCACGCCGGATGTCGCGCGCCGAGCGGTGGTTCGCCACCACGCCGGAGAGCTTCGCGCAGGCCGCCGCCATGGTCGCGCTCGTGTCGGTGCTCCTGGTGATGCCGCGGGCCGACGACCAGGCGGCCGCCGAGTCCTACGTGCTGGCCGTCTGCCTGCTCGCGGTCGTCACGGCGTGGATGGTGCTGCAGGCCGGGTTCCTGATGGCCTACGTCGGCCTCCACAGCGAGCACCGCGGGCTGGCCTTCCCCGAGGGTGCCGAGCCCGGCGTCGTGGACTACCTCTACTTCACCGTCGCGGTGGGGACGACATTCGGCACCACCGACGTCGAGGTGCGGCACTCCGCGCTCCGGCGACAGGTGCTCACCCACGGGGTGCTGGCCTTCGTGTTCAACACCCTCGTGCTGACGGTGGCGATCACGTTCACGACCAACTACCTGGGGTGAGCACCCGCCTCGGGTGCCTGGGGATCAGTCGTCGAAGGCGTCGACGACGGCCTGGTCGATCGTCTTGACGGGACCGGTGAACCAGTTCTTCGCCGACACGTTCCACCAGATCGCGAGCAGCGCGAGCACGGCGATGACCATGATCGGTGCGTAGTTCACGGCCGCCCAGTCGAACTCGTCGCGCCACGGCGCGCCGAACGGCGAGGTCGGGAGCATCAGCACGATGCCGACCACGACGATCTCGATGGTGGCCACGAGGTTCATCCACTTGTACTTGCTGCCGTTGTTCCAGCTGCCGACCTCGAACGAGTCGCCGGCGCGCCAGCGCAGGAAGATCGGGACGGCGAAGGAGAAGTAGAGGCCGATGACCGACACCGAGGTGACTGCGTAGAAGGCGGTCGGGATGCCGTTGACCGACTTCAGGGCCGGGAGCGTGATGATCGCGCCCAGGACGGCGGCGAAGATGACGGCGTTGGCCGGGGTGCGCTGGGCGTTGACCTTCGACCACAGGCGCGACCCGGGGACCGCGCGGTCGCGGCTGAAGGCGAACATCATCCGCGACGTCGACGTTAGGCAGGCGGTCGCGCAGAAGAGCTGGGCGCACGAGGAGATGAAGAGCAGCAGGCCGCCCCACGTCGAGCCGAGCGCGGCGTCGAAGACGTAGGCCACACCGCCGGCGGGGATGCTCGCGTAGTCCGGCGCACCGTCGACCTGCGGGATCGCGAACGTCACCGCGAGCAGCAGGATGTAGCCGCCGACGGCCGAGTAGAAGATCGACTGCCAGATGGCGCGGGCCGCGGTCTTCGCCGCGCCCTGGGTCTCCTCGGAGAGGTGCACGGAGGCGTCGAAGCCGGTGATCGTGTACTGCGTGAGGATGAAGCCGAACGGGATGATCGCGAAGAAGAAGACGAGGCTGCTCGTCGACCCGTCGGCCCAGCCGGAGCCGTTGTAGGTGTCGGTGAAGACCTGGGAGACGCTGAGGTGCTGGTCGGGGACGATGACCAGCACGAGCACGAGGAACGCCGCACCGGCGACGTGCCACCACACGGAGACGTTGTTGATGAGCGCGAGCAGGTGGCTGGAGAAGATGTTGACCACCGTGATGAAGACCAGGATCACGAGGAAGATCACGAAGACCGTGTTGAGCGAGAACTCGTCCATCCAGCCCCACGCCAGGAACGTGAGCTCGAAGAACGTCGCGCACCCGTAGGCGACCGACGCGGTCACCGCGACCAGACCGATCAGGTTGAGCCATCCGGTGAAGAACCCGGCCGCCGGGCCGCCGAGCTTGGACGCCCAGTAGTAGATGCCGCCCGAGGTCGGCATGGCCGAGACCAGCTCCGACATCGTGAAGCCGATGATCAGGATGAAGACCGAGATGATCGGCCACGACCACGAGATCGAGACCGGACCGCCGTTGGCGATGCCGGCGCCGTAGGTCGTCAGGCAGCCGGCGAGGATCGAGATGATCGAGAACGAGATGGCGAAGTTGGAGAAGCCCGACCAGGAGCGGGAGAGCTCCTGCTTGTAGCCGAGCTTGGCCAGGTGTTCCTCGTCCTCGGTCAGGTGTCGCTCGGCAGCAGGCTCAGCAGACATGTCGCACCTCTCGCGGCGTCAGTGGGTGGTCGGCAACCTAGACCCGGCCGGACGGCGTTGTGAAGAGCCCTGACGAGAACTGACGGAAATTGGTATGAACTCCGACCATTGACTGTGCAGGTCGTCACCCGGAGACTGGCCCGCATGACCGCCCAGCCGCACGAGCACCTCACGGCGGCGGTGTTGCGGCCGGTGCGCGGACACCATGCGTTCGAGGGCTGCGTCGAGCAGCTCGCGACCGCGATCCGCCTCGGTGTCTATCCCGTCGGGAGCCTCCTGCCGCCCGAGCGCGAGCTGGCCGAGCGCCTCGCCGTCAGCCGTGCGACGCTGCGCGAGGCGATCGCCGCGCTGCGCCAGGCCGGACTGATCGAGACCAGGCGCGGTCGCGGCGGCGGGTCGTCGGTCACGTCGCAGGCGCGGGCCCGGTTCACCGGTCTCTCGCGGGTCTCGGCGGCCACGAAGTCCGAGTGGCTGGACGCCCTCGAGTTCCGTCGCGTCGTCGAGCCCGGCGCGGCCCACCTCGCTGCGGGCCACGAGCTGGCCGAGGCGGACCGCGACCAGCTGGTCACCGCCGAGGCTGCGGTCGCCGGCGCCTCCGGCAAGCGGGCGCACCGCCAGGCCGACTCCCGGCTGCACCTCACGATCGCCTCGCTCAGCGGCTCGGCCCTGCTCCAGGAGGCGGTGACGTCGGTCCAGTCCACCCTCGACCAGATGCTCGGCGCGATCCCGGCGCTCGAGACCAACATCGGCCACTCCCACCAGCAGCACCGCCTGCTCTGCAAGGCCATCCTCGCCGGGCGCCCGGAGCGCGCCCGGACCGTGATGGAGGACCACTGCGACGACACGGCCGCGCTGCTGCGCGGCCTGCTCGTCTGACGCCCGACCGCAACGCCCACGACGTACGACCACTGCCAGCGAGACGGAGAGCACGTGAGCACACGCAACGATCGCCACCTGACCATGGACGCGCTGCGCCAGCGCATCGACTCCGGCGACGTGGACACGGTCGTCCTCGCCTTCACCGACATGCAGGGCCGGCTCCAGGGCAAGCGGCTGCACGGGCAGTACTTCCTCGACCACGTCGTCGGGCACGGCACCGAGGGCTGCAACTACCTCCTCGCGGTCGACGTCGACATGAACACCGTCGACGGCTACGCCATGACGTCGTGGGACCAGGGCTACGGCGACATGGAGTTCGTCCTGGACGAGCAGACCATCCGGCTCCTGCCCTGGCTGCCGGCGACCGCGATGGTCCAGTGCGACCTCGAGTGGGCCGACCACCGACCGGTCGTCGCGTCGCCGCGGGCCATCCTCAAGGCGCAGCTCGACCGCCTCGCCGAGCGCGGCATGGTCGCCCTCGCCGGGACCGAGCTCGAGCTCGTCGTCTACGACGACACCTACGAGGAGGCCTTCCGCAAGGGCTACCGCGACCTCACGCCGGCCAACCAGTACAACGTGGACTACTCGATCCTCGGCACGACGCGCGTCGAGCCCTTCCTGCGCGACATCCGCAACCACATGTACGCCGCCGGGATGGACGTCGAGGGCGCGAAGGGCGAGTGCAACTTCGGGCAGCACGAGGTCGGCTTCCTCTTCAACGAGGCACTCACGACGGCCGACAACCACGTCGTCTACAAGAACGCCGCCAAGGAGATCGCCGCCCAGCACGGCCGGTCCGTGACCTTCATGGCCAAGCCGAACCAGCGCGAGGGCAACTCCTGTCACATCCACCTGTCGCTGCGCGGCGCCGACGGCGAGCTCGTCTTCTGGGACGACGAGGCCGGAGGGCGTACGCCGCTCTACGACAGCTTCATCGCCGGCGTCCTGGCGACGGCGGCGGACTTCACGCTCTTCTTCGCGCCCAACATCAACTCCTACAAGCGGTTCGCCGACGGCTCGTTCGCCCCGACGACGCTCGGCTGGGGGCTCGACAACCGCACCTGCGCCGTACGCCTCGTGGGTCGCGGAGCGGGTGCGCGGATGGAGAACCGCATCCCCGGCGCCGACGCCAACCCCTACCTCGCGCTCGCCGCCATGATCGCGGGCGGCCTGCACGGCATCGAGCAGGGCCTCGAGCTCGAGCCCGAGCTGACCGGCAACGCCTACGCCTCCGACAAGCCCCGCGTGCCGAGCACGATGGGCGAGGCTCGGGCGCGGTTCCACGGCTCCGCGATCGCACGTGGGGCCCTGGGCGACGAGGTCGTCGACCACTACGCCAACATGGCCGACGTCGAGCTCGCGGCCTACAACGCTGCCGTCACCGACTGGGAGCTCGTCCGCGGATTCGAGAGGCTGTGAGGCACGACATGACCACCCTGATCAACCCGAGCACCGGCGTCGAGCTGGAGTCCTCCCCCTCACCGGCGACGCTCGAGGAGGCCGACGCCGCCATCGCCCGGGCGCACGACGCGTTCCCCGCGTGGCGCGACGTCGCCCCCGGTGAGCGGGCCCGGCTGCTGCGCGCCTTCGCCGCCGTCGTCGACGCCCACGTCGAGGAGCTCGCCCAGCTCGAGGTGCTCAACGCGGGGCACACCATCGGCAACGCGCGCTGGGAGGCCGGCAACGTCCGCGACTGCCTCAACTACTACTCCGCCGCGCCGGAGCGCCTCTTCGGTCGTCAGATCCCGGTGGCGGGCGGCACCGACGTCACCTTCCACGAGCCGCTCGGAGTCGTCGGGATCATCGTGCCGTGGAACTTCCCGATGCCCATCGCGGCCTGGGGTTTCGCGCCGGCACTGGCCGCGGGCAACACGGTGGTCCTGAAGCCGGCCGAGCTCACACCGCTGACCGCGATCCGGATCGGTCAGCTGGCGCTCGAGGCCGGCCTGCCCGAGGGCGTGCTCACCATCGTCCCCGGCAAGGGCTCGGTCGTCGGCGAGCGCTTCGTGACCCACCCGCTCGTGCGCAAGGTCTGCTTCACCGGCTCGACGACCGTCGGCAAGCAGATCATGCGCGGCTGCGCCGACCAGGTGAAGCGGGTGACGCTGGAGCTCGGCGGCAAGAGCGCGAACATCGTCTTCGCCGACACCGACGTGGCCGCGGCGGCGGCGAGTGCGCCGTACGCCGTCTTCGACAACGCCGGCCAGGACTGCTGCGCCCGGTCGCGGATCCTCGTCCAGCGGTCGGCGTACGACGAGTTCGTGGGGCGGCTGGAGACCTCGGTCCAGGCGCTGCGGGTCATCGACCCGGCCGACGAGCAGAGCGAGATGGGACCGATGGTGTCGTCCGGTCAGCGCGACTCCGTGCAGGCCTACCTCGACGGCGCCCGCATCGCCTTCACCGGCAGCGCGCCCGATGGGCCGGGCTGGTGGCTGCCGCCGACGGTCGTCGAGTCGACCGACACGAGCGAGGCGATCTGGCGCGAGGAGGTCTTCGGGCCGGTCGTCGCGGTGATGCCGTTCGACGACGAGGACGAGGCCGTCGCGCTGGCCAACGACACCGACTACGGGCTGTCCGGGTCGATCTTCACCGCCGACGTGGGCCGCGCGCTGCGGGTCTCGCGACGCGTGGACGCCGGCAACCTCTCGGTCAACAGTCACTCCTCGGTCCGCTACTGGACGCCCTTCGGCGGCTACAAGCAGTCCGGCCTCGGCCGCGAGCTCGGCCCGGACGCGCCGAACGCGTTCACCGAGGAGAAGAACGTCTTCATCGCCCACTGAGACCCCGCACCCACGACACACCGGAAAGAAGGCACACAGACATGGCAGGACGCATCGAGGGCCGCACGGCCGTCGTCACCGGCGGGTGCAGCGGCATCGGGCTCGCGACCGTGCGCCGTTTCGTCGAGGAGGGCGCGCGCGTCGTCATCGGCGACATCGACGACGCCGCGGGCGAGGCGCTGGCCGCCGAGCTCGGCGGGCCCGACGTGGTCACCTACGTCCACGTCGACGTCACGTCCAAGGACGAGGTCGACGCCCTCTTCAGGACGGCCAAGGACACCTACGGCTCGGTCGACATCGCCTTCAACAACGCCGGCATCAGCCCGCCGGAGGACGACTCGATCCTCGACACCGACCTCGACGCGTGGCGCAAGGTGCAGGAGGTCAACCTCACCAGCGTCTACCTCTGCTGCAAGGCAGCGCTGCCCTACATGCTCGAGCAGAAGCGCGGCTCGATCATCAACACCGCGTCGTTCGTCGCGGTGATGGGCGCGGCCACGTCGCAGATCTCCTACTCCGCCTCCAAGGGCGGCGTGCTGTCGATGTCGCGCGAGCTCGGCGTGCAGTTCGCCCGCGAGGGCGTCCGGGTCAACGCCCTGTGCCCGGGGCCGGTCAACACCCCCCTGCTCAAGGAGCTGTTCGCCAGCGACGAGGAGCGCGCCGCCCGCCGCCTCGTGCACGTGCCGATGGGCCGCTTCGGCGAGCCCGAGGAGATGGCCAACGCGGTGCTCTTCCTCGCCTCCGACGAGTCGAGCTTCATGACCGCCAACACCTTCCTCGTGGACGGCGGGATCTCCGGCGCCTACGTCACCCCGCTCTGAGCCCGGGTCCGAGGCACCTCGCATGGACGCACCCGTCGTCGGGCTGACGACCTACCGCCAGCAGGCCGCGTGGGGCGTCTGGGACACCCGCGCGGACCTGCTGCCGACGGAGTACGCCGTCGCGGTCGAGGTCGCGGGCGGCGTGCCCGTGCTGCTGCCGCCGGTCGGCTCCCCCGGTGCGGCGGCCCGGGTGGTGGCGGCGATCGACGCGCTCGTCGTCTCGGGCGGTGCGGACGTGGATCCCCGGCAGTACGGCGCGGAGCCGCACGAGCGGACCGCGGGCTGGCAGCCCGAGCGCGACGCCTGGGAGCTCGCGCTGCTGACGGCCGCGGAGGCGGCTGGGACGCCCGTGCTCGGGATCTGCCGGGGCATGCAGCTCATGGCCGTGCACGCCGGGGGCACGCTCGACCAGCACACGCCCGACCTGGTCGGCCACGAGACGCACTCGCCCGGCGGCGACGCCTACGGCACCGTCGACGTGGCGACCGAGCCCGGATCGCGCCTGGCGACCCTCGTCGGCCGGCAGGTCGAGGTGAGCTGCCACCACCACCAGTCGGTGGCGACCCACCCCGGCTTCACCGCCGTGGCGCGCGCGGCCGACGGGACGCTGGAGGCGATGGAGGCGGTGGGCGAGCGCTACTGCCTCGCCGTGCAGTGGCACCCCGAGACCCGGGTCGAGATCGGGCTCATGGCGGGTCTGGTGGCGGCCGCTCGCGACCACGCGGCGTCCCGCTAGCGCGACGCCCGCTCGCGCTGCCGTCGCAGCGTCGCCGGCAGGGTGAGCACCAGCGCGAGCCCGACGCCGAGGAACATGCCGATCGAGTTGGCGGCGACGTCGCGCGGGTCGGACACGCGTCCGGGGATGGTCTTCTGGACGCTCTCGATCATCGAGGTGAGCACGATGCCGGCGATCAGCGCGACGAACCACAGCCTGGTCCCGACGAGGAGCAGCAGGAAGACCCCGAGCGGGACGAAGAGGCCGATGTTGGCCAGGAACTCGACCCGCTCGATGCTCAGCCGGCTCGAGAGCGGGTCGAGGTCGGGGTAGCGCTCGAGCCGCGCCAGGATCCGTGCCGCCAGGCCCTGGTAGTCGGGCTGGTCCGAGCCGGGGGTCAGCGTCACCAGGGCGATGAAGGCGAGGTAGGCGAGGCTGAGCAGGCTGAGGAAGGGATGGCGGTGCAGCACGCGCCCATCATGGCGGTAGGCACCACGGATCAGCCGAAGCGGACGCCCGTCAGCTCCCCCGACACCTCCCACAGCCGCGCCGCGTCGTCGTCGGGGCGCATCGGCGACCAGGGCGCCTGCGGTCCGGGCGGGCCGCCGGCGTTGCCGGGCCACTGCGGGCCGTAGAAGCCGGCGTCGTCGCCCGTCGTGACGGCCATCAGCGCCGGCAGCCCGGCGGTCTCGACGGTGCCGACGAGGAGCCCGTGGCCGGACAGCCAGCGGATCACCTTCACGCTCGTCGTGTCCCCCGACCGGCCCAGCTCGGGCCGGGCGGCGAGCAGGCTGGTCGGGGCGACGCCGGGGTGCGAGACGTTGCTCGTGATCCCCCATCCCGCGGCTGCGCTGCGCCGGCTGAGCTCGAGCCCGAACAGGGCGCACGCGATCTTCGACTGGCGGTAGGCCGCCATCCCGTCGTACGACCGCTCCCAGTCGACGTCGTCCCAGTGGATGGAGCCGCGCCGGGCCGCGACGCTCGACTGCGACGTCACGCGCGCCCGGCCCGCCCGCAGCAACGGCAGCAGTCGCGCGGTCAGGGCGAAGTGGCCGAGGTGGTTGGTGCCGAGCTGGAGCTCGTGGCCGTCGGCGGTCGTCTGCCGCTCCGGCGGGGTCATCACGCCCGCGTTGTTGATCATCAGGTGGATCGGCTCGCCGCCGGCGACGAGCGTCTCCCCGAGCGCCGCGACCGAGTCGAGCGACGAGAGGTCGAGGTCGTGCAGCACCACCCGCGCCCCGGGCACGCGGGCACGGATCGTGCCCGCGGCGGCCTCGCCCTTGGCACGGTTGCGCACCGGCAGCACCACCTCGGCGCCGGCACCGGCCAGCGAGGCGGCCATGCCGAGGCCCATCCCGTCGCTGGCGCCGGTGACGAGGGCGCGCTGGCCGGTCAGGTCGGGAAGGGTGAGGTCGTACGTCCTGGGCACGGTCGCTCCTGTGGTGGGTCGTGGTCGGTGTCCCATCCAGCGTGGCCGAGGATCCGGCTCCCATCCACGGCCCGCTGATCCGTGGATACGGATCGACCGACCGGAGAGGATGGGCCCCATGATCGATCGCACCGGGCTGGCCGACTTCCTGCGCCGCCGCCGGGAGGCCCTGCAGCCGGAGGACGTCGGCCTCCCGCGCGGGGCACGCCGGCGTACTCCCGGGCTGCGGCGCGAGGAGGTCGCCGCGCTGAGCCACATGTCGACCGACTTCTACTCCCGCCTCGAGCGCGAGCGCGGACCGCAGCCGTCGGAGCAGATGGTCGCCTCGATCGCCCAGGGGCTCCACCTCTCGCTCGACGAGCGCGACCACCTCTTCCGGCTGGCGGGGCACCGACCGCCGACGCGCGAGGCCGCCGGCGACCACGTCTCCCCCGGGATGCTGCGGATCTTCGACCGCCTCGGCGACACGCCGGCCGAGATCGTCACCGAGCTGGGCGAGACGCTGCGCCAGACCCCGCTCAGCGTCGCCCTGGTCGGCGACGCGACACACTGGACCGGGCCGGCACGGAGCATCGGGTTCCGCTGGTTCACCGAGCCGGGCGCCCGGCTGCTGCACCCGCCGGAGGACCACGAGCACTTCTCCCGCATGTACGCCTCGGGGCTGCGCGGCGTGCTGACGCTGCGGGGCCCGGACTCGCGGGCGGCGCACCTCACCGAGCTGCTGCTGGGGCGGAGCGAGGAGTTCCGGCACTACTGGGAGCTGCACGAGGTCGGGATCCGGCCGGAGGAGGTCAAGCGCTACCTCCACCCGTCGGTCGGGGCGCTCGAGCTGAGCTGCCAGGTCGTCCAGGACCCGTTCCAGTCCCACCACCTGCTCGTCCACACCGCCACGCCCGGCACCCCCAGCCACGAGGGACTGCGGCTGCTCGCCGCCGTCGACGCGCCCGCACCTGCCTGACCCGGTGCCGGGACGTCGGTGCCCTCGGGGATGCTCTCTCCATGACCCGCGTCCACCTCTCCCGCCTGCCCGGCGAGCGGGTGCGGGTGAGCGAGGGCGGGAAGTCGTCCGAGATCGACCTCGGCGACCTGGCGTCGTACGTCGCCGGGCGCGAGCCCGAGGGGCCGCGGTGGGTCTGGGACGACACGGCGCGGTGGTACCCGCTCCTCCTCGCCGCCGGCGTCCGCGTGGCGCGCTGCCACGACCTGCGGCTGTGCCACCACCTGCTGCGCCGCGCCCCGGCGGTCGACGCGTCGCTGCTCGCCGGTCCGGAGTCGTCCCAGTGGGAACGGCTCGGGCCGGTGGTCCCGAGCGACCCCGTGCTTTTCAGCTCCGACGACGCCGCCGAGCACCTGAGCGCCGACCTCGAGGACGCCCGCCAGCTCGCGGCCGTCGAGGACTCGCCCGACGCCACCCGGCTGGGGCTACTCGTCGCGGCCGAGTCGTCGGGGGCGCTGGCGGCCGCCGAGATGACGTACGCCGGTGTGCCCTGGCGCGTCGACGTGCACGAGGAGCTGCTCACCGGCCTGCTCGGGCGCCGTCCACCCCGTGGTGCGCGACCGCAGCTGCTGGAGGAGGCCGCCGGTGACGTACGACGCCTCCTGTCCGCGCCCGGCCTCAACCCCGACTCCCGGCCCGAGCTGCTCGCCGCGCTGAGGCGCAACGGCATCGAGCTGACCGACACACGGGCGCACTCGCTCCGCTCCGTCGACCACCCGGTGGTCGAGCCGCTGCTGCGCTACAAGAAGCTGGCGCACCTGTTCTCCACCAACGGCTGGGCGTGGATCGACGAGTGGGTGCGCGACGGACGGTTCCGGCCGTCCTACCAGCCGGCCGGCTCGGCGACCGGGCGCTGGTCGTCCAACGGGGGCGGTGCACTCTCGTTCCCCCAGCAGGTGCGCTCGGCGGCCGTCGCCGACGAGGGGTGGGTCCTGGTGGTCGCCGACGTGGCCCAGCTCGAGCCACGCGTGCTCGCCGGGATGAGCGGTGACCGGGCGCTGGCGCGGGCCGCCCGCGGCGCCGACCTCTACCAGGGCATGGTCGACGACGGCGCGGTCGAGACCAGACAGCACGCCAAGCTCGGCCTGCTCGGCGCGATGTACGGCGCGACCAGCGGCGAGAGCGGCCGGCTGCTGGCCGACCTCACCCGCCGCTACCCCGCCGCCTTCGGGCTGGTCGAGGAGGCGGCTCGGGCCGGAGAGCGCGGCCAGGTCGTCCGCACGCTGCTCGGCCGGGGCTGCCCCGCGCTCGGTGCCGGCTCGTGGGACGAGTCGCCCGACGCGCCGCCGGCCGACCTCGACGACCAGGACCGGCACCGTCGCGCCTACGGCCGTTTCACCCGCAACTTCGTCGTCCAGGGCACGGCCGCCGAGTGGGCGTCGTGCTGGCTGGCCGACCTCCGCAACCGGCTCTGGAGGCTCGGCGCCGACGGTCCGCTGGAGTCCCGCCCGCACCTGGTGTTCTTCCTGCACGACGAGGTCGTCGTGCACTCCCCCGCTGCGCTGGCCGACGCCGTCGCGGCGGAGGTCGCCTCGGCGGCCACGACGGCGGGACGGCTGCTCTTCCGCGAGCTGCCGGTCGACTTCCCGCTGAACGTCTCGGTCGTGCGGTCCTACGCGGAGGCCGGCAAGCCGCTGTGAGTCATCTCTCCCCGTGAGCGGCGAGCCGACCACCCGGTTTGCCTCGACGGCGAGAATCTTGATGGGGTCGCCGGATGGCTACGCCTACAACTGAACCCCTGACCGAACCGCCGGCCGACCTCCGGACCCGGCCCACCGAGACTCCTGCGGACGACCCCCACCCCGCGCTCGACGCTGCCATCGAGCCCGTCGAGCCCCGCGGGTCGGGCCTCGACAAGGTCGTCTTCGGCGTCACGGCGGCGATCGCGGTGGCCTTCCTCGTGTGGGGCCTGGTGAGCACCTCCTCGCTCAGCACCGCCGCCGGCGAGGGCCTCACCTGGACGATGACCAACACCGGCTGGCTCTTCGTGCTCACCGCCTCGGCCTTCGTGGTCTTCGTGATCTGGCTGGCGATGGGCCGCTTCGGCAACATCCCGCTCGGTCGCGACGACGAGGAGCCGGAGTTCCGGACGGTGTCGTGGATCGCGATGATGTTCAGCGCCGGCATGGGCATCGGACTGATGTTCTACGGCGTCAGCGAGCCCGTCAGCCACTTCGCGACTCCCCCGCCCGGCACCGGCGACACCGGCAGCGCCCAGACCGCGATGGCGACCACCCTCTTCCACTGGACGCTCCACCCCTGGGCGATCTACGCCGTCGTCGGCCTCTCCATCGCGTACGGCTCCTTCCGCAAGGGCCGCGTCCAGCTGATCAGTGCCGCGTTCGAGCCGCTGCTCGGCGAGCGCGCGCACGGCCCTGCCGGCAAGGTCATCGACATGCTCGCGATCTTCGCGACGCTCTTCGGGTCCGCCGCCTCGCTGGGCCTCGGAGCCCTGCAGATCCGCTCCGGCCTCGAGATCGTCGGCGGCCTCGGCGCCGGCGGCAACGCGCTGCTCGTCGGGATCATCGCCGTGCTCACGGTGGCGTTCGTGCTGTCCGCGGTCTCCGGCGTCGCCAAGGGCATCCAGTGGCTGTCCAACATCAACATGGTCCTGGCCCTGGCGCTCGCGGTCTTCGTGTTCGTCGTCGGCCCGACCGTCTTCATGCTCAACCTGCTCCCGACCGCGCTCGGCAGCTACGTCGACCAGCTCCCCGAGATGGCGGCGCGCACCGGTGCCGAGGGCGCGGCCGTGAGCGAGTGGCTCTCTGGCTGGACGGTCTTCTACTGGGCGTGGTGGCTCTCGTGGACGCCCTTCGTCGGCATGTTCATCGCGCGCATCTCACGCGGGCGCACCATCCGCCAGTTCGTCACCGGCGTGCTCCTCGTGCCGAGCCTGGTGAGCCTGGTCTGGTTCGCCGTCTTCGGTGGCGCAGCGATCAGGCTCCAGCAGGACGGGGTCGACATCGCCGGCGCCGGCGGCATCGAGTCGCAGCTGTTCACCGTGCTCGACCAGTTCCCCTTCGCGACCGTGTCGAGCATCCTGGTCATGGTCCTGGTGGCGATCTTCTTCGTCTCCGGTGCCGACGCCGCGTCCATCGTGATGGGCTCGCTGTCCGAGCACGGCGCCGAGGAGCCGCGCAGGCCGACCGTCGTCTTCTGGGGCGTCGCGACCGGCCTCGTCGCGATCGTGATGCTCCTGGCCGGTGGCGCCGACGCGCTCAACGGCCTGCAGTCGATCACGATCATCGCGGCCCTGCCGTTCGTCCTCGTGATGGTCGCGCTCGCCGTCGCGCTGGTGAAGGACCTCTCGTCCGATCCTCTCGTCGTCCGCCGCCAGTACGCCATCGACGCGGTCGAGGCCGCGGTCGTCACCGGCGTCACCGAGCACGGCGACGACTTCGTGCTGTCGGTCGAGAAGGACCCGGAGGCCTGACGGCCCTAGGCTCGTGCCCATGATCGCCCCGCTCAGAGTCGGCTTCGTGACCGGCGCGACCCCCGACAAGTGGGCGCGCAGCTGGCGCGCCGGCAGGCGTGAGTCGCTGCACCTCGTGCAGACGACCGAGGCGGAGCAGGTCGACGGGGTGCAGGACGGAAGTCTCGACATGGCCATCGTCCGGCTCCCCGTCGACCAGAACGGTCTCCACTGCGTCCGGCTCTACGACGAGCTGCAGGTCGCCGTGGCCTCGCGCGAGCACCTCCTGGCCGCAGCCGACGACGAGGTCATGACGGCCGACCTCGACGACGAGCAGCTCGTCCGCCCCCACGCGAGCGGCTGGGCGCCGTCGGCCGAGCAGCTGGCGTGGCCGCCGATGTCGGAGCAGGAGGCGATCGAGACGGTCGCCGCCGGGACGGGCGTGGTCGTCGTGCCGATGTCGGTGGCCCGGCTCCACCAGCGCAAGGACGTCGTCAGCCGGGTCGTGTCCGACCTCGGGCCCACGACCATCGCGCTCGTGTGGCGGATCGACCGGGACGACGAGGTCACCCAGGCGTTCGTCGGCGTCACGAAGGGCCGGACGCCCCGGACCTCGCGCTGAGCTCCGTCAGTCGCCGAAGACGGTCAGCACCACGATCAGGCCGACCACCAGGAGCAGGGTCGGCATCAGCGTCCAGAAGTAGCGCGTGTCGAAGTACTTCTTCTTGGCGTCCGGGTCCCAGGGACCCTGCTTCTCGTGGCTGCCGGGGTTGATGATCATGCCCCACCTTGTCACAGTCGCGTCAGGGATGCCCTGACCCACACGTGTCCGACGCCCGGCCCGTCCGCGCGCCGATCGCGGGCAGCTACTCGGACACGTGTCCGATCGAGGCGAGTGCGCGACCGACCAGCAGGAGCGGTAGCGAGGCCACGAGCATCAGGGGCGTCGCGATGATGATGCCGACCAGGAACAACCCGGACTCGTCCTGCGACGACCACCACAGGTAGAGCGTGACGACCGCGGACACGACGCCCGGCGCCGCCAGCACCCAGAGCCGGGAGCGGGCGCCTGCCAGCGCTCCCGCGACCACGCATCCCAGTGCGACGGTGACGAACCAGGCCACGTGCCTCGCGTCGCTGGCCGTCCCGTCGACGGGGGAGATCCACAGGAGCCACGCGAGCGGTGGGACGGCGAGGACGACGACGAGTGCTGCGAGGCGGGAGCGGTTGGGCGGTGTGTCCATGGGGCGAGTCTCCGTCGTCGGTGGAGCCCGGACGTGAGCCTGCGTACTCACGTACGACGGCGCTCGCCGACCTGGGTCAGTCGCGGTGCTTGCCGCGGCGCGAGTGCGGGGTGGCGAGCACGGCCTCGACCTTGTTCTGGTCGTAGACCTCCCCGAGCCAGTCGAACAGCTCGCGCAGGACCTCCGGGTCCGCGACGTAGTCGTCGTAGCGCACGTGGAAGACCGAGTCGCCCAGCGTCTGCGCCGCGGCCAGCATCTTGTCCTCGATCGCGCGCACCTGGCCGAGCGGGTCGTCCTTGTGGGTCCAGTAGTTGCTGGCGGCGACGTCCTCGAGGTTGCGGGTGTTCAGCACGAACCGGGCACCGGGGAAGACCTGCCGGAGGAACGCGAGGTAGTCGGAGAGGTCCTCGTCGTACCAGCGGATCTCCTTGAAGCCGCTGACGCGCGTGTCGTGCTCGGGTCGCAGCAGCGTGGCCTCAGCGAGCACCCGGATCTGCTGGAGCGAGGCGACCTCGGGAAAGCCCTCGATGCCGAACCACGGGTGCGTCGGCTGGCTGGCCCGCTCGGCGTCGACGCGGTCGCGCTCGGCCAGCCCGCTCCGGTGGAAGTCGTAGAGGTGCCGCATCGCGTGGCGGTTCTCCCCGCGCAGCAGCCAGCCCGGGATCGAGTTCAGGATGCCCATCAGCAGCGTCGATCCCGACCTGCCGTAGGTCATCACGAAGACGTAGTCGCGCTCCTTCACCGAGCTCACCACCGTCACCAGGACCGGTCGAGCGGGCGGCCCTCGTGGAAGCCGGCGGCCGACTGGATCCCGACCAGCGCACGCTCGTGCAGCTCGGCGAGGTCGCGCGCACCGGCATAGGTGCACGACGACCGGACACCGGAGCAGATCTGGTCGATCAGGTCCTCGACCCCGGGACGCTGCTGGTCGAGGTACATCCGCGAGGACGAGATGCCCTCCTCGTAGAGGCCCTTGCGGGCCCGGTCGTACGACGACTCGCCGGAGGTCCGGTTGGCCACCGCCCGCGCGGAGGCCATCCCGAAGGAGACCTTGAAGGGTCGGCCGTCGGCGTCGTGCATGAGGTCGCCGGGCGACTCGTGGGTGCCGGCGAACCACGAGCCGATCATCACCGACGAGGCGCCGGCGGCCAGCGCGAGCGCGACGTCGCGAGGGTGGCGTACCCCCCCGTCGGCCCAGACGTGCTTGCCGAGCTCGCGCGCCGCCGTGGCGCACTCGAGGACGGCGGAGAACTGCGGACGGCCGACGCCGGTCATCATCCGGGTGGTGCACATCGCGCCCGGCCCGACGCCGACCTTGACGATGTCGGCCCCGGCCTCGATCAGCGCGCGGGTGCCCTCGGCGGAGACGACGTTGCCGGCCGCGACCGGGACGTCCGGCGCGAGCGACCGCACCGCCTGGAGCGCCTGGACCATCCGGTCCTGGTGGCCGTGGGCGGTGTCGACGACGAGGCAGTCGACACCGGCGGCGAGGAGCTCGGAGGCGCGGTCCTTCACCTCGCCGTTGACGCCGACGGCAGCCGCGATCCGGAGCCCACCGGAGGGGTCGACCGCCGGGCTGTAGAGCGTGGCGCGCAGCGCGCCGAGCCGGGTCAGCACGCCGACCAGCTCGCCGGTCTCGGAGACGGCGACGGCCAGGGGCGCCTTGGCGCGCTCGATGGCGTCGTACACCTCGCGCGGGTCGGTGGTCGCCGACACCGTCACGACGGCCTGGCTCATCACCGAGCCGACCTGGGCGAAGCGGTCGACCTCGGCGCAGTCGGCCTCGGACACGACGCCCACCGGGCGACCGTCCTGCACGACGACGGCGGCCCTGTGCGCGCGCTTGGGGATCAGCGACAGCGCCTCGGCGACGGTCTGGTCGGGGCGCAGCTCGATCGGCGTGTCGAAGACGGTGTGGCGCTGCTTGACCCACGCCACCACGTCGGCGACGACGGGGATCGGGATGTCCTGCGGGATCACCGTGATGCCGCCGCGACGTGCGACGGTCTCGGCCATCCGCTTGCCTGCGATCGCCGTCATGTTGGCGACGACGAGCGGCAGGGTGGCCCCGGTGCCGTCGGAGGTGGCGAGGTCGACGTCGTAGCGGCTCGCGACGCTCGAGGAGCGCGGGACCATGAAGACGTCGTCGTAGGTCAGGTCGTGGGGCGGCGTCGCGCCGTCGAGGAACTGCACGTGGGGTGACTCTACGCGGCCGTGCCCGACGAGCCCGGCAGCTTCGGGGGGCGCAGCCCGACGTCGGCGAGCTCGAGGGCCGCGAGGCGTCGTACGACGTCGGGGTCCCGCGCGCGCCACGCGCCGGCCGGGTCGTCGCTCACCGTCGCCAGCACCCGCATCGGCTGGTGGGCGAGCGCCCGGAGCGCGAAGAGGTCGAGGTCCTCCTGGGCGTCGATGAACCTCGCCCCGGCCGTGGCCTCTCGGATGAAGCGCCAGCGCATCGGCAGGTGGATCGCGGAGACGATCAGGATCGGGATGGTCGCGACCGAGAGCCCGAGCAGCAGCGCCAGCCGTTCGACCGCGTCGACGGTGTCCCGTCCGGCCGAGGCGAGCCCGTCGGAGGCCTCGGCGGCCTTGTCGAACGGGACCGCGAGCTCGTCACCGACCAGAGGTGCGCTGCTGAGCCTGCCGCCGGCGTCGCGCAGCTGCTCGGCCATCGAGCTCGCTGCCGAGTCCGTCTGGCGCGCCGGGCCGGCCAGCTGCTCGGTCCCGTCGTGGACGGCCACGCCTGCCCAGACCCAGAGGCACAGCCAGGCCACGAAGAGCAGGTCGGCGACGACCTGGAGCGTGCGACGCAGGGGCGTGTCGGCGAAGAGCTTCATGCCCCACTGTCTCAGCCGTGGGCGGCGGCTGCCTCCTGAAGCGCGCGCCACGTCCGGTCCACGTCGGCGAGGGTCGTGCGCCAGCTCCCGACCGCGAGCCGGATGGCCGCGACCCCGTTGACGGTCGTGTGGCTGAGGTAGGCCTCGCCGGAGGCGTTGACCGCCTCCATCGCGGCCAGCGTCTGCTCGTCGCCCGCGCGCAGCCGGAAGACGACGAGCGACAGGGCCGGCTCGGTGACCATCTCGAAGCGGTCGTCCGACGCGACCAGGCCGGCCACGTGCTCGGCCAGCGTGACGCCCTGGCGGATGTGCTCGCGCAGCCCGGAGAGCCCGTAGGTGCGCAGCACGGCCCAGAGCTTGATCGCCCGGAACCGACGGCCGAGCTGGGGGTGCCAGTCGCGGTAGTCGACGACCTCGCCCGACTCGGTCGCGGCGTTGCGGAGGTACTCCGGGAGGATCGACAGCGCGCCGGTCAGGGCCGCCCGGTCGCGCACCCAGAAGGTCGAGCAGTCGAACGTCGTCAGCAGCCACTTGTGAGGGTTCGTCACGAACGAGTCCGCCGCCTCCACCCCGGCCAGGTGGTCGCGGTGCTCCGGGCAGACGGCGGCGACGCCGGCCCAGGCGGCGTCGACGTGCAGCCAGGCGCCCCCCTCGCGGGCCACCTCGGCGATCGCGGCGACGTCGTCCATCGCGCCCGTCGAGGTGCTGCCGCACGCGGCCTGCACCATCACCGGGCGGAGCCCCGCCCCGACGTCCTCGACCATCGCGTCGCGCAGCGAGTCGACGTCCATCGCCTGGGTGACGGGGTCGACGGCGATGGTGCGGACGGCGTCCTCGCCGAGGCCGGCCATCATCGCCGCCTTCACCAGCGACGAGTGCGCCTGCGTCGAGCCGTAGACCCGCCACTGCGTCCCGCCGACACCGGACACCCGGGCCTCTCCCCCGCTGGCGCGGTGCAGCGCCGAGAGGAGCGCGGTGAACGTCGCCGTCGACGCGGTGTCCTGGATGACGCCGCCGCCGGGCCCGTCGCTGCGGAACGCCGCAGGGAGCCCCAGCGCCTCGGCGAACCAGTCGAGCACGACCTGCTCGACCTCGGTCACGGCCGGGCTGGTCGCCCAGATCATCCCCTGCGCGCCGATGCCGCTGGAGAGGAGGTCACCGAGGATGGCGGCCGGCGAGGAGTTGGCCGGGAAGTAGGCGAAGAACCGCGGGTGCTGCCAGTGCGTCAGGCCGGGGACCACCACCCGGTCGAGGTCGGCGAGCACGGCGTCGAACGGCTCGGCGTCCTCCGGTGCCGACGCGGGCAGGAGTCGTCGTACGTCGCCGGGGGCGACCTGCGCACGCACCGGAAGCTCGTCGAGCGAGGCCCAGTAGTCGGCGATCCAGTCGATCGCGGCATGGCCCTGCCGGCGGAACTCCTCGGGCGACATGTGACCCGCGGGCGGCGGGAGGTCATCGGGCATGGCCCGAACGTACCGGTGCGAGTTGAGCAGTCGTACTCAGTGGTGATCGGGTACGTCGACAGGTGCCGCGGACGGCCCGCCGGAACAGGCTTCAGTCATGCCCACCAAGACCGATTCCACCGCCAAGAACACCACCGCCTTCGCCGCCCAGGCCGCGATCTCCTTCGGCGCCTCGCTCTTCGCGATGCTCTGCGCCGTCTACTTCATGGACTCCGAGCCCTGGGTCAAGGGCTTCCTCGCACTCGGCACGCTCTACCTCACCACCTCCACGTTCACGCTCGCCAAGGTCGTGCGTGACATGCAGGAGGACAACACGGTCATCAGCCGCCTCGACCGCGCCCGGGTCGACAAGCTCCTCGCCGAGCACGACCCCTTCAAGAACATCGCCTGACCACGAGCCGAAGCCCCTCCCGAGACTCTCGGGAGGGGCTTCGTCATGTCCGCGTCAGCGCAGCTGCGAGCTCGTCAGTCCGAGGATCCGGCGGGCGACGATGAGCTGCTGGATCTGCTGGGTGCCCTCGAAGATGTCGAGGATCTTGGAGTCGCGGGCCCACTTCTCCAGCAGCTCGGCCTCGCTGAACCCGAGCGTGCCGCACAGCTGGACGCACGACAGCGTCACGTCGGAGCCGACGCGACCGGCCTTCGCCTTGGCCATCGAGGCCTCGAGCGAGTTGGGCTGGCGGTTGTCGGCCATCCAGGCCGCCTGCATCATCAGCAGCTGCGCGCCCTCCCAGTCGGCCTCGAGCTGGATGAACTTCGCCGCCGCGGCGCTCTGCGACTGCGCCGGCCTGTCGTAGTCGATGACCACGCCGGCCTGCTCGAGCAGGTCGCGGGTGAGGTCGAGCGACGCACGGGCGCACCCGACGGCCATCGCCGCGACCAGGGGCCGGGTGTTGTCGAAGGTCGCCATCGCCCCGGCGAAGCCGGACTTGGTGTCGATCTCCGGCGAGCCGAGCAGGTCCTCGGCCGGCACCCGGCAGTCGGTGAAGGTGATGGCCGCCGTGTCGGAGGCACGGATGCCGAGCTTGTGCTCGAGGCGCTCGACCTTGAGGCCCGGGTTGTCCTTGCGGACCAGGAAGGACTTGATCGCCGCGCGGCCGAGCTCCTTGTCGAGCGTCGCCCAGACGACGACGCTGTCGGCGCGATCGCCCGAGGTGACGTAGATCTTCTCCCCGTTGATGACGTACTCGTCACCGTCCTTGACGGCCGTGGTGGTGATGTTGGCCGAGTCGGAGCCGGTGCCGGGCTCGGTGATCGCCATCGCCGCCCACGTCCCGCGGTAGCGCTCGAGCTGCTCCTCGTTGGCCACCGACGCGATGGCGGAGTTGCCCAGGCCCTGGCGCGGCATCGAGAGCAGCAGGGCCGTGTCGCCCCAGCACATCTCGGCGATCGAGAGCACGGACGCGAGGTTGGCGCCGTTGCGCACCTTCCCGTCGTCCGTCGACCCGGGCTTGTCCTCGCGGCGCACGCCGCCCGCGCCGGCGCCTCCGGTGGCGCCGGTCTCGCTCACGCCGTCGATCAGCGCGGCGAGCATGTCGAGCTCCTTGGGGTACTCGTGCTCGGCGCGGTCGTACTTGCGCGAGATCGGGCGGAGCATGTTCATCGCGAGCTGGTGGGCCTGGTCGATCAGGCCGGCCTGCTTCTTCGGGACCTCGAGATTGATCGCCATCAGACCATCACCACGCCTTCCATCACGCCGACGGCCCGCAGGTCGCGGTACCACCGTTCGACCGGGTGCTCCTTGACGAAGCCGTGGCCACCGAGCAGCTGGACGCCGTCGAGGCCGATCTTCATGCCCCTCTCGGTGCACAGCTGGCGGGCCAGCCCGACCTCGCGGGTGAAGTCCTGCCCGCGGGTGGCGCGCGAGGCGGCCTTCCACGTGAGCAGGCGCATCGCCTGCACCTCGATCGCGATGTCGGCGACCATGAAGGCGACCGACTGACGGTGGCTGATCGGCTCGCCGAACGCCTGGCGCTCGTTGACGTAGTCCTTGACGTGGTCGAGCACCGCCTGGCCGGTGCCGACCGCGAGGGCGCACCAGGCCAGGCGCGAGAGCCGTACGCACTCGGCGTAGGCCGTCCCGTCGGTGTCGCCGAGCAGCGCGTCCGCCCCGAGCCGTACGCCGCTGAGGTGCAGGCGCGCGAGCCCGGCGGCCCGGACGCCCATCGAGGGGTCGGCCTCGACCTCGAGCCCGGCCGTGCCGGACTCGACGAGGAAGAGCGCGGGGGTGCCGTCGAGCATCGCGCCGACGACGAACAGCTCGGCGTCGGCACCGCGGACGACCGCGGACTTCACCCCGTCGAGCACGAAGCCGTCGCCGTCGCGCAGCGCCGTGGTGGCGAGCGTGAACGGGTCGAACAGGACCGTCGGCTCGGCGAGGGTGAGCGCGGCGGCCGGGACACCCGCGTCACCTTGGCTCCCGGTGAACGCGGGGAGGTAGGTCTGCTGCTGGGCCTCGGTGCCCCAGAGCCCGATCGCGGTGGCGACGGCGCCGGGGGCCAGGACGGCGACCGCGAGGCCCATGTCGCCCTGCGCGAGCGCCTCCGCGACGAGAGTGCCGGCCATCGCCGAGCGCTCCTCCATGATCCCGCCGAGCTCCTCGGGCACGCCGAGGCCGGGCAGGCCGATCTCCTCGGCGGCTGCGAGGACCTCCTGGGGCGCGGCACAGGCCTCGTTGGCCTCGGACGCGGCGGGTCGCAGGACCTCCTCGGCGAGCTCGCGCACGACGTCGACGAGCATGCCCTCGTCCTCGGTCGGGGTGAGGTCGAAGACGCCGCGCGACTCGGCGTTGGCCGGTCGCGCGCCGGCGCGGCGCTTGCCTGCCCGCGCGAACTGGCGGCCGGCGGCGGTGGCGACGCGAAAGCCGTTGCGGGTCGTCGAGTAGACGACCTGCTCGGTCTGCCGGCGCAGGCCGACCCGGTCGATGAGGTCGCTCTGCGCCAGCCGGTTCACGGCAGCGACGGCGAGGCCGATCGGGTCGCGGGTCTCGCGGGACGACAACCCGTGGCGGCCACCCGGCCGGAGGCTGTTCATGATGGACATGGCCAAACTGTAACTCTGAGTTACACCTTTGGCCAGCGAGCTCCCCGTGGTGCGTGTCACGCCTGCCCCTCTCAGTAGGATCGCCGGCATGCCTGACGACGAGACGACCGCCCCACTCGCGCCGTACGGCCCCCTCCCCGAGGGTGGCACGGTGCGAGCGATCACGCGGTGGGGCACGCCCGTCATGCACCGCCCGCAGGAGATCGTGACGTCGTACGACGACGCGCTCGCGACGCTGGCCGCCGACATGGTGGCGACGATGTACGCCGCCGACGGCGTCGGCCTGGCCGCCTGCCAGGTCGGCGAGGACGTCGCGATGTTCGTCTTCGACTGCCCCGACGACGAGGGCCAGCGCACCGTCGGCGTCGTGTGCAACCCGGTCCTGACGCTCCCCGAGGGCAACGACCGCCACCTCGACGACGACGACGAGGGCTGCCTGTCCTTCCCCGGCTCGTTCGAGCCCTGCGCCCGCCCGGACCGGGCCCGCGTCGACGGCTTCGGACTCGACGGCCAGCCGGTCACCTTCGAGGGCGACGGCCTGCTCGCACGGTGCCTCCAGCACGAGACCGACCACACGCTCGGCACCGTCTTCGGCGACCGGCTCTCGACGAAGTCGCGCAAGAAGCTCGGCAAGAAGCACGACGCGGCGGCCGACGAGTACCCCCTGACCTGGCCCGCCGACGCCTGATGACCGACCTCCGCATCACCCGCGAGAACGCCCGCTTCCAGCAGTGGGAGGCGCTCCTGACCAACCGGTCCAAGCGCCACCGCAACCGGGAGCTCCTCGTCCAGGGCGTGCGCCCGATCACCCGGGCCGTCGAGGAGGGCTGGACCGTGCGTGCGCTGCTGCGCGGCGAGGGTGCGAGCTCGGCCTGGTCCGACGGGCTCTGGGCCTCGACCGACGCCGAGCGGGTCACCCTCTCCCCCGACCTGCACGCGCGGCTCAGCGGCAGGGAGGACGGCGCGGAGCTCGTGGCGGTCGTCGAGATGCCCGAGGACGACGTCGAGCGGCTGGCCGACTCGCGCCGGCCCCACGGCCCGATCGTGGTCTTCGACCGGCCGACGAGCCCCGGCAACATCGGCACCCTGGCCCGCTCCGCCGACGCCTTCGGCGCCTCGGCCCTGGTGATCACCGGCCACGCCGCCGACCCCTACGACCCGCAGGCCGTCCGCGCCAGCACCGGCTCGCTCTTCGCCCTGACGATCCTCCGCGTGCCGGGGCACGGCCCCGTCGTCGACCACGCCCACGCGCACGGCTACCGCATCGTCGGCACCGACGAGCAGGGCAGCGCGCTCTCCGACGTCGACCTGACCGGTCGGGTGGTGCTGCTCGTCGGCAACGAGACCGTCGGCCTCTCCGCCGGCTGGCGCCAGGCCTGCGACGACGTCGTGAGCATCCCGATGACCGGCACTGCGTCCTCCCTCAACGCCGCGGTCGCCGGCTCGATCGTCCTGCACGAGGCCCTCCGCCAGCGCGGCTGAGCTGTCGGGACTTGGGCGGGGTTGCTACTACTACCCCTGACGTCCGTCCACCGAACGCCGAAGCACCCCAGGGAGAGAACGACTCGTGGAAGCCGTGCTCGACTGGCTGGTCCTGGTCATGCGCACGATCGGCTCGCCCGGCGTGGGCCTGGCCACCGCGCTGGAGACGGTGTTCCCGCCGATCCCGAGCGAGCTCGTGCTGCCGCTCTCGGGCTACACGGCCAGCCAGGGCCACTACGGCGTCGTCGCGGCGATCGCCTGGGCCACGGCCGGCTCGCTGGCCGGCGCGCTGCTCCTGTACTGGGTGAGCGCCGCGTGGGGCCTCGAGCGGCTGTGCCGCCTGGCCGACCGGATCCCGCTGATGCACGCCGACGACGTACGACGATCGGTCGAGTGGTTCCGCAGGCACGGTCGCGCGGCGGTGTTCTTCGGCCGGCTCGTCCCGGGCGTGCGGAGCCTGGTGTCGATCCCGGCGGGTGTGGACCGGATGCCGCTGTGGACGTTCTGCGCCTACACGACGGCGGGCAGCCTGATCTGGAACGCGGCGCTGATCCTGGCCGGCTACGAGCTCGGCGAGCAGTGGCACCTCGTAGAGGCGTACGTCGGCCCGGCGAGCAACGTCGTCTACGTCCTCGTCGCGGTGGTGGTCGTGGTGGTCGCCGCCCGCCGGCTGCGGCACCGGATCACCGGCGCGCCGCCGCGTAGCACGCCACCGCAGTAGCGGCGGCGACGTTGAGCGAGTCGATGCCGGCGCGCATCGGGATGATCGCCCGGCGGTCCGCCGACCTCTCCCAGCGCGTGGAGAGCCCGTGGCCCTCCGAACCGAGCACGAGCGCGAGCCGGTCGACGCCGTCGACGGCCTCCTCGATCGGCGTGGAGTCGTCGGCCAGGGTCAGGGCGACCGTCGTGAATCCGCGCCGCGACAGGTCCGGCAGGGCGTCGTACCAGTCGGGGAGCCGGGTCCACGGCGTCGAGAACACCGCACCCATGCCGACCTTGATCGAGCGACGGTAGAGCGGGTCGGCGCACCGCGGCGCGAGCAGCACGGCGTCGAAGCCGAGCGCCGCGCCGGACCGGAAGATCGCGCCGACGTTGGTGTGGTCGACGAGGTCCTCCAGCACGAGCACCGAGCGGGTGCCGGCGAGGACGTCGTCGACGCTCGGGAGCGGGTTGCGGCGCAGGGAGGCGAGCGCCCCGCGGTGGACGTGGAAGCCGGTCACCTGCTCGATGAGTGCCTCCGACAGGACGTAGACCGGCGCGTCGCTGCCGGACAGCACGTCGCCGAGGCTGTCGAGCCACCGTGGTGCCATGAGGAACGAGCGGGCGTCGAAGCCGCCCTCGAGCGCGCGGCGCACGACCTTCTCCCCCTCGGCCAGGAAGAGTCCGTGGTCGGCCTCGAAGCTCTTGCGGAGCTCGACGTCACGCAGGTCGCGGTAGTCGCCGAGCCGGGGGTCGGCCGGGTCGGTGAGCTCGACGACCTCAGCCACGCGCCGGCTCGTGGCTGGCGAGGTGGTCCGGGTAGCGCCCAGGGCGGGCGACCGCCACGACGTCACCGACCACGATGATCGCCGGGGGGACGACCTCGTGGGCGCGGAGGTCGTCGGCGAGCGTCGCGAGGGTGCTCAGCACGACGCGCTCGGTCGGCATGGTGCCGTCGACGATCACCGCCACCGGGGTCGCCGCGCCGCGGCCGTGCTCGACGAGGGTGGCGGCGATGGCGGGCGCGTTGTCGACCGCCATCAGGAACACGAGCGTGCCGCGCAGCCCCGCCAGCGACTCCCACTGCACGAGCGAGTCGGGGTGGCCGGGCGGGATGTGCCCGGAGATGACGGTGAACTCGTGCGCGACACCGCGGTGGGTGACGGGGATCCCGACGAGGGCGGGCACCGAGATGGCCGAGGTGAGGCCTGGCACGACGGTGACCGGCACGTCGGCGGCCGCACAGGCCAGCAGCTCCTCGAAGCCGCGGCCGAAGACGAAGTTGTCGCCGCCCTTGAACCGTACGACGCGCTTGCCGGCGCGGGCCCGGTCGATGATCACCTCGTTGATGTGGTCCTGCGAGGCCGACCGACCGCGCGGCAGCTTGGCGACGTCGATCAGCTCGACGTCGGGGCCGAGCTCGTCGAGCAGCTCGCGCGGGGCCAGCCGGTCGGCGACCACGACGTCGGCGGAGGCGAAGGCGTGGCGGGCGGCGACCGTGACCAGCTCTGGATCACCCGGGCCGCCGCCGACCAGCACGACGCCGGGGCTGCGGTCCAGGGCGTCGGAGGCGGTGAGCTGGCCGTCGCGCAGTGCCGTGACGATGTCGTCGCGCAACCCGGCCGACTTGCGCGGCTCCCGGTTGCCGAGGACGCCGATGGTGACGCTCCCGTGGTGACCCACCGCGGGGGTCCAGGCGGTGCCGCCGAGGGCGTCGTCGGCCCGCACGCAGAAGGTGTGGCGGGCCTCTGCGGCCTCGGCGACGCGGGCGTTGACCTCGGCGTCGTCCGTCGCGGCGACGACGTACCACGCGCCGTCGAGGTCGGTCTCGACGAAGTCGCGGAGCACCAGGGCGAGCTCGCCCGCCATCCCCTCGAGCGCCGGCGTCACCTCCGGGCTCACCAGCGTCACGGCCGCTCCGGCCCCGATCAGGGCCGGCACCCGGCGCTGGGCGACGTGCCCGCCGCCGACCACCACGACCTTCCGGCCGGTCAGCACCAGGCCGGCGAGGTAGGGGTGGTGCGCTGCCTCGTGGTGGGTGTCGTCGGCCGCGTCGTGCGGGCTGGCGGTGCTCATCCGGACATTCTCCCTGCCCGCGTCGTGGGGACGGTGGCTAGGTTCGGGATATGAGCCTCGAACGCCCCGTGACCCCCGACCCCTACGACCTCCTGCCGCCGACCGCGTCCTTCACCGTCACCAGCGACGACGTCACCGACGGCGCGCCGCTCAAGGACGACCAGGTCGCCGCCCTCGGCAACACCTCGCCGCAGCTGAGCTGGTCCGGCGCACCGGAGGGCACGAAGTCGTACGTCGTCACCTGCTTCGACCCCGACGCCCCCACCCCGAGCGGCTTCTGGCACTGGTGCCTGGTCGACCTCCCCGCCGACGTCACCTCCCTCGACACCGGTGCCGCCGCGCGTGCGCTCCCCGGCAACGCCTTCCACGTCCGCAACGACGGTGGCGAGGCGGGGTTCGCGGGCGCCGCCCCGCCGGAGGGCGACCAGCCGCACCGCTACTTCTTCGTGGTGCACGCCGTCCAGGACGAGACGCTCGGCGTCGACGACTCGGTCTCCCCCGCGGTCGTGTCGTTCAACCTCGCCTTCAAGACGCTCGGGCGCGCGATCGTGCACGGCACCTACCAGCACTGACTCTCCAGCACTGACCCTCCAGCACTGACACTTCAGCACTGACCACTCAGCACTGAGCGCTCCACGCCCCCGACAGGGGTGACGAGAGGCCCGGTGGCCGGGACCCGCGCGGTCCAGACCATCGGGCCTCTTTTTCTGCGTTTCGGTCACACAGAAACCGTCAAGGCGTTTTGATCTGTTCTCAACAGTCAGGCAGAGCCCGTCATGAAACTTGATGGTCTCCTCGGCGTGTTGGCACGGCAAGGGACGAGAAGTCGACATTTCGCCCCCTCGGGACGTATCTTCCCTAAGATATCTTCAAGTTTTACTCAAGAACGCATCAGCGTCACCGCAACTCGAAGCGTCCCCCTCACCCCGCAGAGGAACCGACCGTGCGCCACCCCCGCCCCCTCGCACTCCTGGCCTCGGCTCTCGTGGCCGCCGGCGTGCTGGGCAGCGTGCCTGCCGCGGCGGACGCGGTGACCTGGTCGGTCCCGGCGAGCGCCGTGGTCAAGGACTCCGGCTCGATGACCAACGACGACCTCGAGAACACGCTGATGGTCGAGATCAACGAGGCGCGCGCCGCCAACGGACTGCGCAAGATCTGGAACTTCGACTCCTGCACCGACCGGCTCGCCGAGCAGTGGGGTGCCCGGATCGCCCGCACCGGGCTCTTCGAGCACCGCGACCAGAACGAGGTCATCAAGCGGTGCCACAACTCGTGGGCCGGCGAGACCCTGGTGCGCGGTGAGGGCCTGACGCCCGAGCAGATGGTCGACCTGTGGCTCGACTCCCCCGGCCACCGCGAGATCCTGCTCAGCCCGCGTGCCAAGCGTGCCGGCGTCGCGATCACCGAGGACTCCTCCGGCCGCATCATCGGCGTGGTCAACCTGGTCCGCCAGACCTGAGCCGCCCCGACCGTCGCGCGCGAGCCGCGTGCGCGCGACCCCACTGATGTGAGACGATCCCCGGCCCCCTCGTGGGTGGGCCCGGGGATCGATCTCGTCTGAGGAGCTGTGTTGCCAGGGGGATGGGGGACGCTGCACGTCGCGATCGCGACCCGTGCCTTCCGCCGCTACTCCACCTACCGGGCCGCGACGCTCGCCGGGATCTTCACCAACTCGGTGTTCGGGATCATCTACTCCTTCGCCTACCTCGCGCTCTGGGAGGCGAACCCCACGGCCGGCGGGTACGACGCCCAGGACGCCGTCACCTACGTCTGGCTCGGCCAGGCCCTGCTGATGACCGTGGCGCTGTGGGGCGGCGGGACGACCGACGACCTCGCCGAGCGGATCCGCACCGGCGACGTGGCGATCGACCTCTACCGGCCCGTGGGCCTGGTCGGGTGGTACCTCGCGAGCGACCTCGGGCGGGCGGCGTACCACTTCCTCACCCGCGGGCTCGGCCCGACGGTCATCGGTCTCGTCGCCTTCCACATCGCGCTGCCCGCCTCGCCCGTGGCCGCGCTGGCCTTCGCGGTGTCGCTGGTGCTGGCCGTGGTGGTCAGCTTCACGATCCGCTTCCTCGTCGCGAGCACGGCCTTCTGGCTGCTCGACCAGTCCGGGGTGAAGGTGATGAGCGGCGCGTTCGCGATCTTCTTCAGCGGGATGATGCTGCCGCTGGTGCTGTTCCCGGGCTGGCTCGGCACCCTCGCCCGCGCGCTGCCGTGGGCGTCGTACGTCCAGGTCCCGGCCGACATCTGGCTCGGCAAGCACGCCGGCGGCGACCTCCTCGCGGCGCTGGGGTTCCAGCTGTTCTGGGCCGTCGTGCTGCTCGGCGCCTGCCAGGGCGTGCTGCGCCTCGCCACCCGCAAGGTGGTGGTGCAGGGTGGTTGAGCCCGCCGCACGCCACCTGCGCACGTACGGCCAGATCGCCTGGCTGTGGATCCGCGCGGCCTGGCAGTACCCCACGTCGTTCGTCCTGCTCGCGGTCGGCAACGGCATGATCACCGGCCTCGACTTCGTCGGGCTGTGGATCATGTTCGCCCACCTCGACCGGCTCGCGGGGTTTTCGCTGCACGAGGTGGCGCTCCTCTACGGGAGCGCCTCGTTCGCCCTCGCCGTCGCCGACACCGCGATCGGCAGCGTCGAGCGGATCGGCACCTACATCCGCACCGGTCGGCTCGACCAGATGATGACCAAGCCGGTGCCGCTGCTGGTGCAGGTGTGCGCCGACCAGTTCACCCTGCGTCGCCTCGGCCGGCTCACCCAGGCCTCGGTCGTCCTCGCCTGGGCGTGCACCTACGTCGACTGGACGCCCCTGCGGGCGCTGGTGGCGGTCTCGATGCTCGTCAGCGGCGGCCTCGTCTTCTTCGGGCTCTTCGTGGGCTTCTCGTGCGTCCAGTTCTGGACCACCGACGCGACCGAGTTCGCCAACGCCTTCACCTACGGCGGCGCCACGGTCACCCAGTACCCCCTCGCGATCTTCCCGCGCGAGGTGCTCGTCGGGCTGACCTTCGTGATCCCCGTCGCGTTCGTGAACTGGTACCCGTGCCTGTTCCTCCTCGGCCGCGACGACCCGTCGGGGATGCCCGAGGTGTTCCAGTTCGCCTCGCCCGTCGCGGGCGTGCTCACCATGGCCGCTGCCCTGCTCGTGTGGCGCTCCGGCGTCCGCCACTACACCTCGACCGGGAGCTGACGTGACCCAGCAGCCAGACCGACCGCTCATCCGCGTGCAGGACCTCGCGCGCACCTTCGACGTACGCCGCCGGGTCGAGGGCCGGCGGCGCCGCGTCCGCGACGAGGTGCGAGCCGTCCACGACCTCACCTTCTCCGTCGAGGCGGGCGAGATGGTGGGCTACATCGGGCCCAACGGCGCCGGGAAGTCGACCACGATCAAGATGCTCACCGGCATCCTCGTGCCCTCCGGCGGCGAGGTCCGGGTGGCCGGCCTCGACCCCAGCCGCGACCGGGTCGCGCTCGCGCGGCGCATCGGCGTGGTCTTCGGGCAGCGCTCGACGCTGTGGTGGGACCTGCCGCTGCGCGACTCCTTCGACCTGCTCCAGAAGATGTACCGCATCCCGCCCGCGCGCTACCGGGAGAACCTCGACCGGTTCGTCGACCTCCTCGACCTGGGCGCGCAGCTCGACACCCCCGTGCGGCAGCTGAGCCTCGGCCAGCGGATGCGCGGCGACATCACCGCGGCCCTCCTGCACGACCCCGAGGTGCTCTACCTCGACGAGCCCACGATCGGGCTCGACGTGGTCAGCAAGGGGCGGCTGCGCGAGTTCCTGCGCGCGCTCAACGCCGAGCGTGGCACCACGCTCCTGCTCACCACGCACGACCTCCAGGACATCGAGGCGCTGTGCGACCGGGTGATCGTGATCGACCACGGCACGTCGGTGTACGACGGCTCGCTCGCAGGCCTGCACGCGCAGGGCGGCTCGACCCGCACCCTGGTGGTCGACCTCGTCGACGAGGCCCCGCCCATCGACGTACCGGGCGCGAGCGTGCGGAAGGTCGAGGGACCGCGCCAGTGGCTGTCGTTCCCGTCCGACGCCAGCGCCGCGCCGGTCGTGGCCGCGGTGGCGGCGGCGTACGACGTCGCGGACCTGTCGATCCAGGAGCCGGACATCGAGGACGTGATCCGCGACCTCTACTCCCGGGGAGCCTGAGCGGGACCGGGACGGCCGGGAGCGCGCCGGTCAGCCGCCGAGGACGCGCAGCCGCTCGGAGTCGCGCTCGGGCGAGGTCAGCGGCTGGCGCTCGATGAGGAGCATGGCCCGGTCGTCGTCGCCGCGCGGGACCTTCTTGAGCACGCGGCGGGTCATCCCGGTGAAGCCGCGGCTGTCCACGGCCTGAAGGGCAGCCATCCGGAGCCAGTCGATGCCCTCGTCGAGGTCCTTGTCGGCCGCCTCGATGACGCCGTCGGTGTAGAACATCAGGGCCTCGCCCGGGCGCAGGCGGCCCCTGCTGGGCTCGAACTCGGCGTCCTCGATGACGCCGAGCGCCATCCCGCGTGCGTTGTCGATGCCCCAGCCTCGCTGGCCGAGGTGCCAGTGCAGCGCCGGCGGGTGGCCGGCGCTGGTGATCGTGTAGTCGCCCGTGACCAGGTCGACCTTGATGTGGACGGCGGTGGCGAGCGACTCGTCGGACTCCTGGCGCAGCAGGAAGTTGTTGGCGGCCGCCATGAGCTCCGACGGCGGCAGGGCGCCGATGAGCCCGCCCAGTGCACCGGCGAACTGCAGGGCCTGGGGCCCGACGGTCGTGCCCTTGCCGCAGACGTCGACCAGGGCCATCTCGAGCCACCGCTGCTCGCGCAGGTTGGCGACGAGGAAGTCGCCGGCGTAGCTGGGGCCGTTGGCGGTGAGCGTCGCCGACTCCGAGCGCCACCCGACGGGGAGCTCCGGGATCCTGCCCTGGCGCTGGAGCCGGTCGCGCAGCTGGGTGAGGACCGCCTCGCTGAGCGCCATCGGCAGTCCGGAGCGCTGGCGGGAGGACTGGTAGAGCGCGAGCACGATCGCGAAGCCGAAGATCACCAGTGCGGTGCTGCGGTCGGCGGGCGCGTAGCCGGTGTCGAGCGACGTGCGCCAGGCCACCCCCACCAGGACGGCGACCAGAACCAGCAGCGGACCGAACCGCAGCAGGAGGGTGCCCACCATGAGGAAGAGGAACCACATCGACACGGGGACGACGACCTCGACGGACGCGCTGAGCATGATCGTGATGGCCACCATCGCCACCAGGACGAGCAGCAGGAACAGCTGGCTGCCGCGTGAGCCCGTGCGCCAGTTGTCCGCGTGCTGCCGGACGTAGGTCAGGCAGCCGCGAAGCACGGAACCCAGCGCCTTCGACACGGCTGAAGGGTAGGTCTCCCACCCCGGTGCCCGAGGTCGAACGGGGAAACTGAGACCGGGTCGATAGGGTCGCGCCATGCCCCTGGTGCCGCTGCAGGCCGACGTCCTCGGACCTGACTACCGGGTGGAGACGTTCTCGCTCCCGCCCGACAGCGAGGGCCCCGTGGTGGCCACCCTCGTCAAGCTCGAGCCCGCCTCGCCCAACGGTCGCGCCGTGCTGCACGTGCACGGCTTCGCCGACTACTTCTTCCACACCGAGTACGCCCAGTGGTGGGCCGACCGGGGCTACACGTTCTACGCGCTCGACCTGCGCAAGTACGGCCGGTCGCTGCGACCGCACCAGACACCGAACTACGTCGCCGACCTGCACGAGTACTTCGGCGAGATCGACCTCTCCTGGTGGCGCATCACCGAGCGGGACGGGCACCGCGACGTGGTCGTGTCGGGCCACTCGACGGGCGGCCTCACGATGTCGCTGTGGGCCGACGAGCGCCGGCACCCCGAGGTCACCGCTGTCGTGCTGAACTCCCCGTGGTTCGACATGCAGGGCGCCGCCTGGCTGCGCAGCCCGGCCACGCGCGTCGCGCTCGAGCGGATCGGGTCGAGCCGGCCGCTCCAGGAGATCCCGCGGCGGATCAGTGGCGTCTACGGGCGCTCGCTCCACCACCTCCACGGCGGCGAGTGGGACTACGACCTCGACTGGAAGCCGCTCGAGTCACGCCCGATCCACGTCGGCTGGCTGCGCGCGATCCGCCGGGGCCACGCGCGCCTGCACGCCGGTCTCTCGATCCCCTGCCCCGTCCTCGTGCTGTCGTCGGCGCGCTCGTTCTTCGGCGACGTCGACGGCGAGGAGACCTTCACCCACGACATCGTGCTCGACGTGGAGCAGATCCGCCGGTGGGCGTCGTCCGTCGGCACCCACGTCACCTCGATCGCCGTCGAGGGTGCGATGCACGACATCGTGCTGTCGCGTCCCGCCGTGCGCGCGACGGCGTACGACGTGCTGGGTCGGTGGCTCGACGCGTGGGTGACCCCGGCCGGCTGAGGCCCGGGCGGACGCGCTCAGACCAGCAGGGCGACCAGCGCCGTGATCCCGACGACGGCGATCACGCCGCGCATCAGGTGGGGCGAGAGCCGACGGCCGACGGTGGCGCCGATCTGCCCGCCGACGACCGACCCGAGCGCGATGAGCCCGGCGACGGTCCAGTCGATGTCGGCGACGGCGACGAAGACGACGGCGGCGACGAGGTTCACGACCAGCGCCAGGACGTTCTTGGTGGCGGTGTGGCGCTGCATCGTGTCGGCCACGCCGATGCCGAGGACCGCCATCAGCAGCACCCCCTGGGCGGCACCGAAGTAGCCGCCGTACACGCCGGCCGCGGCCACGGCCGGCCACACCCACCACACGCCGTGGTCGGGGATGCCTCCGCGCGACTCGGCGCGGGCGGCCACCGCACGCTGGATCCGCGGACCGAAGATCACCAGCACCACGCCGAGCGCGATGAGGACCGGGACGATCGCGTCGAACGCCGACGACGGCAGCACCAGCAGGAGCACGGCGCCAACCGTCCCGCCGAGCAGCGAGGCGATGCCCAGGCGGATCACGCGTGAGCGCTGGCCGGCGAGCTCGCGCCGGTAGCCGATGGCGCCCGACACGTTGCCGGGGACGAGCCCGACGTTGTTGCTGACGTTGGCGGTCACGGGGGGCACGCCGAACGCGAGGAGGGTCGGGAACGTGATCAGCGTTCCCGACCCCACCACGGTGTTGATGGTGCCTGCTGCCACCCCGGCGAGGGTGATCAGCACCATTTCGAGAGGACTCACTGGCCGGCGGGAGCCTCCGGGTCAGCCGGACCGGACGGGTCCACGGGAGTGTCCAGCGGGTCGCTCAGCGGGTCGCCGGCGGCAGCCGCGCGGGCGGACTTCCCCGGGTTGGCCGCGATCTGGGCCTCCGCGATCGCCTGCTGGACGGCGGCGTTGGTGGCCGTCATCTCGGGGTCGTCGGAACGACGCGGCAGCTGCGGCTCCGTGGGGCCCATGTCGACGCGCTTGCGCGGCGAGGCGTCCTTCGGGATGCCGGCGATCTCGTGGATCGAGGAGCCGAGACCCTCCATCGCCTTGGTGATCTCCGAGGGGATGACCCACACCTTGTTGGCGCTGCCCTCGGCGATCTTCGGCATCATCTGGAGGTACTGGTAGGCCAGGAGCGACTGGTCGGGCTGGCCGTCGTGGATCGCCTGGAAGACGGTCTGGATGGCCTGGCCCTCACCCTGGGCCCGCAGGATCGCGGCCTCGCGGTCGGCCTGGGCACGCAGGATCAGCGATTCGCGGTCACCCTCGGCGTTGAGGATCGACGACTGCTTGTTGCCCTCGGCGGTGAGGATGGCGGACTGGCGCTGGCCCTCGGCGGTGAGGATGAGGGCACGCTTGTCGCGGTCGGCGCGCATCTGCTTCTCCATCGCGTCCTTGATGGACGGCGGCGGGTCGATGCCCTTGATCTCGACGCGGTTGACGCGGATGCCCCACTTGCCGGTGGCCTCGTCGAGCACGCCGCGCAGGCCGCTGTTGATCTCGTCGCGGCTGGTGAGCGTCTGCTCGAGGTCCATGCCACCGACGATGTTGCGCAGGGTGGTCATGGTGAGCTGCTCGACGGCCTGGATGTAGTTGGCGATCTCGTAGGTCGCGGTCACCGGGTCGGTCACCTGGAAGTAGATGACGGTGTCGATGGACACGACCAGGTTGTCCTCGGTGATCACCGGCTGCGGCGGGAAGCTCACGACCTGCTCGCGCAGGTCGATGAGGTAGCGCACCTTGTCGATGAACGGGACGACGATGTTGAGGCCCGCGGGCAGCGTGCCCTTGTACTTGCCGAACCGCTCGACGATGGCTGCGCGTGCCTGGGGCACGATCCGGACCGTCTTGGCGAGCATGACGACCACGAACAGGATGACGAGCAGGAACAGGACCAGCAGTGCTGTGCCCATGGAACTCCCCCGATCTTTCTGTGTGTTGCCTTGGGTGGTGCTGATGCAGGATCTGGCTGGTGAGGCCGGTGGAGCCGGCCGGTCAGGGCTCGAGCGTCGCCACCGGGTGGACGTAGGCGGTCGCGCCCTTGATCTGGAGGATCTCGACCGTGTCGCCGGGTGCGATGCGCAGCGTCTCGTCGTAGGGCAGCGCGCTCCAGATCTCGCCGCCGGCCTTGATCCGGCCGGCCGCGAGACCGGTGATCTCCTCGGTGACCATGGCCCGGGTGCCGACGAGCTTGCCGTGGCCGAGCGAGAGCTCGGGTCCGTTGTGCAGCCGCTTGACGAAGGTCGGGCGCACGAAGGCGAGCATCGCGACCGAGGCGCCGAGCGCGAGCACGATCTGCAGGACCACGGGCAGGCCCAGGATCGCGGCGACCATGCCGATCACCGCGCCGGCCGCCAGCATGGCCAGGATCAGGTCCAGGCTGAACATCTCGGCGACCCCGAGCGCGATCGACAGCGCCAGCCACGTCTCCCAGAGATGGTCGCGGATCCAGTCCATGACCAGACCCTATCCAGTCACTGTTGATTTCACCGGGCAGGACGGCGGCGCGCGGCGAACCGGTCGTCGGCCCGGCTGAGCAGCAGTGGCATCGCGAACGTCTCGGACAGCGTCTCGGCCGTGACCACGTCGTCGACGGGTCCGGCGTCGACCACGCGCCCCTCCCGCAGGAGCAGGGCGTGGGTGAAGCCGGGCGGGATCTCCTCGACGTGGTGGGAGACCAGCACGGTCGCCGGCGAGTCGGGGTCCATCGCCAGGTCGGAGAGGGTCGCGACGAGGTCCTCGCGACCACCGAGGTCGAGCCCGGCCGCGGGCTCGTCGAGGAGCAGCAGCTCGGGGTCGGTCATCAGGGCGCGGGCGATCTGGACGCGCTTGCGCTCGCCCTCGCTCAGGGTGCCGAACGTGCGGTCGAGCAGGTGGCCGGCCCCGACCTCCTGCAGCAGCGCGGTCGCGCGGTCGTGGTCGAGGTCGGCGTACTCCTCGCGCCACCGGCCCACGACCCCGTAGGACGCGGACACGACGACGTCGCGGACCAGCTCGGGCTTCGGGATGCGGTCGGCGAGCGCTGCGCTGGTCAGGCCGATGCGCGGTCGGAGCTCGAAGACGTCGGTCGTCCCGAGCACGACGTCGAGGATCCCGGCGACGCCGGAGGTGGGGTGGATCTGCGCACCCGCGACCTGGAGGAGGGTCGTCTTCCCGGCGCCGTTGGGCCCGAGGACGACCCAGCGCTCGTCCTCCTCGACCTGCCAGCTGACGTCGTCGAGCAGCAGCGACCGGCCTCGGCGCACCGTGACCCCTGCGAACTCGATGACGGCGACCATGGGCGCCACCCTATCCAGCAGGTGCTGCGGGGCCGGCCCGGACACGGCGGTCACGCACCGCCGAGTAGCCTCGCCGGCGATGTCTGCCTCGTCGTCCTCCGGTGGGTCCTTCTCCGCTGCCCTCGCGCTGCCGCACTCCGCGACGCTGGCGTGGTGGCTCACCGCGTGGCTGCGCGGGCACGAGCAGACCGACCACGTGCTCGACGCCTGGGTCGACGACACCCACCTCCTGGCCGGAGGCTCCGCGATGGACCTGCTGGTGCGCGCCCGCGGGACCGGGGCGTCGTCCGCCGGCATCGCGCTGCCCGTCGAGGGTGACCTCCTGGGGCTGGGCGGACCGCGTGCGTTCAACGAGGCCGCGCTCGAGGCCGGACAGGCCGTCGTCGTCGGCGACCTCGGGCTGGTGCCGGAGGAGCAGGGCGAGACGGTGCAGTGGCACGCGGGCGAGGCAGCGCGCCGTCAGCTGCCCGACGTCGGCGAGGCCGATCGCGGGCTGCGGGAGTCGCTGCTCGGCGCTGCCGGCGACCTGGCCGACCTCGACGTCGCGCGCTGGCGGCCGGAGGCGGCCGACGCGCTGATGAACCTGCACCACCGGCCGCACCTCGACGCGCCGCTGGGCACCCCGCCGCGGTGCGTGGACCTCGCCGCACGCGGGCTGCAGGCGTGGGCCATCGTGGACCTCGCGCTCGCCGACGACGGCGGCGCGGTGTCGTCGTACGAGATCGAGCGGCGTCGTGAGCTCCTCCGACCTCTCGGCCGTGCGGCACGTCGCGCGATCGTCGCGGCCTGCTCGCCCGAGGTGTGGCCGGAGCGCTAGTCGCGACGCCGGGCGGTCCGTCAGCGGGTGGCCCAGACGCCGAGGACGGTGCCGCCCGGGTCGCTGAACTCGAACCGGCGACCGCCAGGGAACTCGTAGGGCGGCGCGGTGACGGTGCCGCCGGCTTCCTGCACGGCCGTGACGGTGGCGTCGAGGTCGTCGGAGTAGAGCAGCACGAGCGGCCCACCGGGGCTCGGCGTGCCGGTCGCACTGAGGCCGCCGACCTCGCCGTCGCCCGACGGTGCCCGGATGCCGGCGTAGTCGGGGCCGTAGTCGTTGAACTGCCAGCCGAACGCCCGCTCGTAGAACGCCCTGGCCGCGGCCAGGTCGTCCGTGCTGATCTCGATGTAGTCGATGGTGTGGTGGACAGGACTCATGCCGGTCGACGCTACGACGGGGGGCCGACAGCGCACCCCTGACCAGCCCGGGACGCAGCACCGCCCGGGTCCTGCTGGGCAGGACCCGGGCGGTGCCGGCGGTGCGTGGTGCTGGTGGGTCAGCCGTTGTACTGGCCGCTGCCGTAGGCCGGCGGCGGGGGCGGCGGGTAGCCGCCGGCAGCACCGGTCTTCGGGTTCGGGCCGTACTGGTTGTCGCCCGGCTTGGAGTCGGAGGCGAACCAGACGATGAGGATGATCCAGCCGATGATCGGGATGATCCAGAGCAGCTGCAGCCATCCGCTGCGACCGGTGTCGTGGAGGCGCCGCGCGCCGACCGCGAGGTTCGGCACGAGCAGGGCGAGGCTCGCGATGGTGCCGATCAGGCCGTTGCCGGAGCCGAAGTCGGTGCCGAGGACGTTGTCGAGGATGCTCGCGATGATCGAGACGATCAGCCCGAACAGCACGAACCACCAGTACTCGGAGCGACGAGCGCGACCGTTGAAGTCGGCGTACTTGTTCAGACAGGTCTTGACGGCTGTCTGGAAGTCCATGGAAACCCCCTGTGAGTGGGCGGACCCAGATCGGGCCCGCAGACGTGAGAAACCTAGGGCATCGGCGGGGCCGGGGACCAGCACCGACTAGCCTGTCCCCCACCATGGAAGACGAGCCGAAGACTCTTCTGGTCACCCTCACGGGCAAGGACCGGCCCGGCGTCACCTCCTCGATCTTCGGGGCCCTGTCCGCCGCCGGGGTCGAGGTCCTCGACATCGAGCAGATCGTGCTCCGGCGCCGTCTCGTGCTCGGCATCCTGGTCACCGCGCCGCGGGACTGGAAGAAGCTGCGCGACGTGATCGAGCGCACCGCCGCCGAGCTCGACATGTCGGTCGAGGTCGACCGCGGGGCCGGCGACAACCGCAGCCGGCCCGGCGAGCGCTCGCACATCACGATCATCGGCAGCCCCCTGAAGGCGTCCGCGATGGCAGCCGTCGCGGGGCGGATCGCCGACGCGGGCGCCAACATCGACCGGATCGAGCGGATGGCGCGCTACCCGGTCACGGCCCTCGAGCTGCACGTCTCCGGCGCCCCCGCGGAGGCGCTGCGCCCGGTGCTCGCGGCAGAGGCGGTCCGCCTCGGCATCGACCTCGCAGTGCAGCGAGAGTCGCTGCACAGGCGCGGGGTGCGCCTCATCGTGATGGACGTCGACTCCACGCTCATCCAGGGCGAGGTGATCGAGATGATCGCCGCCCACGCCGGGCAGGAGGCCGAGGTCGCGCGGGTCACCGAGGCCGCGATGCGGGGTGAGCTCGACTTCGAGCAGTCGCTGCGCGAGCGGGTGGCCCTCCTCGAGGGTGTGCCCGCGTCCGCGCTCGACGAGGTCTACGCCTCGATCGTCCTCGCGCCGGGGGCCCGCACGATGGTCCGGACGCTGCGCCGCCTGGGCTACCGGTTCGCGATCGTGTCCGGCGGGTTCAGCCAGATCACCGACCGGCTCGCAGCCGACCTCGGCATCCACTTCGCCCGCGCCAACGAGCTCGAGATCGTCGACGGGCACCTCACCGGCCGGATCGTCGGCGACGTCGTCGACCGGGCCGGCAAGGCGGCCGCGCTGCGCGAGTTCGCCGCGGAGGTCGGCGTACCCCTCGACGCCACGATCGCCATCGGCGACGGCGCCAACGACCTCGACATGATCGAGGCAGCCGGTCTCGGCATCGCCTACAACGCCAAGCCGATGGTGCGCGACGCGGCGCTCACCTCGGTCAACGTGCCCTACCTCGACTCGGTGCTCTACCTGCTCGGGATCTCCCGCGAGGAGATCGAGGACGCCGACGCCGAGGTCGGCATCGTCACGCCCGCGCCCCTGCTGGGCTGATCCCGACCGCGACGCACCCACCGATCTCCTCGTCCTCGACGACCGCGGTCGCCAAACCGGCGGCGGTCATCGCCGCCGTCGTCGCCTCGGCCTGCGAGGGGCTGGTCTCGACGAGCAGCACTCCCCCGGGTGCCAGCCAGTCAGGGGCACCCGTGGCGAGCCTGCGGTGGAGGTCGACCCCGTCGGGACCACCGTCGAGGGCCGCGTGCGGCTCGTGGTCGCGGGCCTCGGGCGGCATGTCGGCGATCCGGTCGGTCGGGACGTAGGGAGCGTTCGCGGCGAGCACGTCGACCCGCCGGCGCAGGTGCCGCGGGAGCGCGTCGTAGAGGTCGCCCTCGTGGAGCGCGGCGGTGGGTGCGTTGGTGCGCGCGCAGTCCAACGCCGCCCTGCTCAGGTCGGCGACGTGCAGCTCGCCGACGTCCTCGACGCAGGCGGCGACCGGCGCCACGCCGCAGCACATCTCCAGCACCACCGGCGATCGGCGCCGACTGACGTGGGCGATCGTCGTCCGGGCCAGCAGCTCGGTGCGGCGGCGTGGCACGAAGACCCCCGGCGCGACCACGAGCCGCCGGCCGAGGAAGTCCACCCAGCCGAGCACGGTCTCCAGCGGCTCTCCGGCGACCCGGCGGGCCACCAGCTCCTCGAGGTCCTGCGGCGTGGCCGCCGCGGCTGTGAGCAGCGTGGCCTCGTCCTCGGCCCACACGCAGCCCGCCCCGCGGAGCCGCTCGACGGTCCCGGGGCCGGTGTCGGGCGACCTCACGCGTCGACGACGTGGAACGCCTTCAGGCGCCCCGTGCCGGGGCCGAGGTCGGCCCACGGAACGTCGACCTCGAAGACCGCGAGCGCCGAGGTCGGGAACCCGCGGGTGATCATCCCGGTCGACGCGTCGTCGTCGCCGTCGCCGTCGTCGAGGAGCTCGGCGACGTAGGCCATGGTCGGGTTGTGCCCGACGACCACGAGCGTCCGCACCGCGGGATCGATCTCATGCACCAGGTCGAAGGCGGAGTCGGCGCCCGCGGCGTAGAGCGCGGCGGAGAAGTCGGGCGCGCAGTCCCAGCCGGCCGCGCCGGACAGCTCCGCCCAGGTGTCGCGGGTGCGCTGCGCGTCGGAGACGAGCGCCGCGTCGGGCACCACGGCCTGCTCCGCCAGCCACCGCCCTGCGGCCGCTGCGTCGGCCCGACCGCTCGGCGCCAGGGAGCGCTCGTGGTCGGACGGCGCGACCGACTCGGCCTTGGCGTGACGCATGACCACCAGCCGGCGTACGCCGTCGTCGCGACCCCCGGCCGCGTCACGGTTGCCTGACTCCTGCATGGCCCCACCCTTCCAGCCGCTAGCCTGCCTGTCATGCCCAGGGGACCACTCATGATCATCGGTGGCGCCGAGGACAAGGTGCGCAAGCCGACGATCCTCAAGCACTTCGTCGCCCTCAGCGGCGGCCGCGACGCGCGCATCGCCGTCATCCCGACGGCCTCGTCGCTCGGTCGCGAGGTGGTCGAGGTCTACGACGCGCTCTTCACCAAGTTCGGTGCGGCCGCGGTCGACGCGGTGCGGCCGGAGTCGCGCGAGCAGGCCCACGATCCGGCCCTGGTGAAGGCGATCGACGAGGCCACCGGCGTCTTCATGACCGGGGGCAACCAGCTCAAGCTGTCCTCCATCGTGTGCGGCACGCCGGTGGGCGAGGCGATCCTGCGCGCCCACGAGCGCGGCGCGGTGGTCGCCGGCACGTCGGCCGGAGCGAGCATCCAGTCGTCGCACATGGTCGCCTTCGGCGTCGGCGGCGCGACCCCGAAGCAGCGGATGACGCAGGTGGCGGCCGGGCTCGGGCTCGTCGGCGAGACCGTCATCGACCAGCACTTCGACCAGCGCAACCGCTACGGCCGGCTGCTGATGATCGTCGCCCAGAGCCCGCAGCTGCTGGGCATCGGCGTCGACGAGGACACCTGCGGCCTCGTGGAGGACGTCGACGGCGACCTCGTCATGCGCGTGCTGGGCAAGGGCGCGGTGACGATCTTCGACGGCTCCCGGATGGTGTCCAACGCCTACGAGGCCAAGCGGTCCTCGCCGCTGCTGGCCAGCGGCGTCGTCTTCCACACGCTGCCCGAGGGTGCCGTCTTCGACCTCACGACCAGGGCGCTCGTGGCCCAGCAGCCGGCGGTCGACCCCGAGGAGGCCGACGAGCTGGCCGAGGCCGGACGTGACCTGCGCCAGCTGGCCCGCGACATCGCCGCTGCCGACGCCACCCCGGCAGCGATCGCACGACGCCTCAAGAAGCGTCGTACACCCCCCACCTCTTCATAAGTCCACCCCCAGACGCACGGAGGAACTGCATGAGCGAGCGACCCACCCCGGACCTCGAGATCGTCGAGACGCGCGTCTACCGCGGAGCCAACGTCTGGTCCTACGACAGGTCGATCCACCTCGTGGTCGACCTCGGCTCGCTCGAGCAGTTCCCCACCAACACGATCCCCGGCTTCACCGACGACCTGGTCGCGATGCTGCCCGGCCTGCGTGAGCACTCCTGCTCGCGCGGTCGTCGCGGCGGCTTCCTCGAGCGCCTCAACGAGGGCACCTGGCTCGGCCACGTCGCCGAGCACGTCGCGCTGGCGCTCCAGCAGCTCGTCGGGCACGACATCCGTCGTGGCAAGACGCGGCAGGTCAAGGGCGAGGTCGGCCGCTACAACATCATCTACGGTTACGTCGACGAGAACGTCGGCCTCTCCGCCGGTCGCCTCGCGGTCACGCTGGTCAACCACCTGGTCGAGGGCGACCCGGAGTTCGACTGGGAGACCGAGCGCGACGACTTCATCCGTCGCGCCGAGCGCACCGCGTTCGGGCCTTCGACGCAGGCGATCGTCGACGAGGCGGTCTCGCGCGACATCCCGTGGATCCGGCTCAACCAGTACTCCCTCGTCCAGCTCGGCCAGGGCGTTCACGCCAAGCGGATCCGCGCCACGATGACGTCGGAGACGTCGTCGATCGCCGTCGACATCGCCTCCGACAAGGACCTCACCACCAAGCTCCTCGGCGCTGCCGGCCTCCCGGTGCCCAAGCAGGACAACGTCCGCACCGAGGACGGCGCGGTGACCGCCGCCAGGCGGATCGGCTACCCGGTCGTGCTCAAGCCGCTCGACGGCAACCACGGTCGCGGGGTGTGCCTCGACCTGCAGGACGAGGACGACGTACGCGCTGCGTTCCCGATCGCGGCCGAGCAGTCGCGCCGTGGCAACGTCATCGTCGAGTCGTTCGTGACCGGCAAGGACTACCGCTGCCTGATCATCGACGGCCGGATGGTCGCGATCGCCGAGCGCGTGCCCGCGTCGGTGACCGGTGACGGCACGTCGACGGTGCAGGAGCTGGTCGACCTGACCAACGCCGACCCGCGGCGAGGTGTCGGTCACGAGAAGGTGCTGACCCGGATCAAGGTCGACGACGCGGCCGTCGAAGTGCTCGCCGACCAGGACCACACCCTCGACTCGGTCCCGGCCGAGGGCGAGATGGTGAAGCTCGCGCTGACCGGCAACATGTCGACCGGCGGGATCTCGATCGACCGGACCTTCGAGGCACACCCGGAGAACGTCGAGATCGCCGAGGAGGCCGCGCGCATGGTCGGCCTCGACATCGCCGGCATCGACTTCATCTGCCCCGACATCACCCAGCCGGTCCGCGAGACCGGCGGCGCGATCTGCGAGGTCAACGCCGCGCCCGGCTTCCGGATGCACACCCACCCGACGATCGGCGAGCCCCAGTTCATCGCAAAGCCGGTGGTCGACATGCTCTTCCCGCCGGGTGCGACGTCGCGGATCCCGATCGTGGCCGTGACCGGCACCAACGGCAAGACGACCACGAGCCGGATGATCAGCCACATCTTCAAGGGCATGGGCCGCAAGGTCGGGATGACCTCGACCGACGGCGTCGTGATCGACGAGCGGCTCGTGATCCGGGCCGACGCGTCCGGTCCCCGATCGGCGCGGATGGTCCTGCAGAACCCGCGCGTCGACTTCGCCGTGTTCGAGGTCGCCCGCGGCGGCATCCTGCGCGAGGGACTCGGCTACGAGCGCAACGACGTCGCCGTCGTGCTCAACGTGCAGCCCGACCACCTCGGCCTGCGGGGCATCGACACCGTCGAGCAGCTCGCCGACGTGAAGGCCGTGATCGTGGAGGCGGTGCCGCGCGACGGCCACGCCGTGCTCAACGCCGACGACCCGCTGGTGCGCGAGATGCGCCGCAAGTGCTCGGGCCAGGTGGTGTGGTTCTCGATGGAGGAGCCCGGCAGCGAGGTGCGCGAGATGATCGACGCCCACTGCCGTCGCGGCGGCAAGGCGATCGTGCTCAACCCCAGCGACCGCGGCGAGATGATGGTCGTCCAGCACGGACGCCGGGAGATGCAGCTGGCGTGGACCCACCTGCTGCCCGCGACGTTCAACGGGCGGGCCCGGATGAACGTCCAGAACTCGCTCGCCGCAGCCGCTGCCGCCTTCGCGGCCGGGGCACCCCTGCACGACATCCGCCAGGGCCTGCGCACCTTCTCGACGAACTACTACCTCTCCCCCGGCCGCCTCAACGAGGTCGAGGTCGACGGCGTCAACGTCATCGTCGACTACTGCCACAACGCACCCGGCATGAAGATGCTCGGCGACTTCGTCGACCGGGTGGGCGACTCGCTCGAGTCCTCGCACGACCTCGCCCGGCCCTCGCGGATCGGCATCATCGCCACCGCCGGCGACCGGCGCGACCAGGACATGGTCGAGCTGGGCCACATCGCGGCCCAGCACTTCGACGTGTGCATCGTCCGGGAGGACGTGGCGCTCCGCGGTCGCGAGCGCGGCGCCACCGCTGCGCTGGTGATGGAGGGCGTGCAGGCGGCGATGGCCGAGGGCGCCCGCTGCAAGCAGGCCGAGCTCGTGCTGGAGGAGATCGAGGCAGTGCGCCACGCGATGAGCCGCGCCAACCGCGGTGACCTCGTGGTGGTGTGCGTCGACAAGCACGCCGAGGTGATGACCGAGCTGGAGAACTGGTCCGACCAGGCCTACGCCGGTGCCGGCGCGTCGGCCGAGGCGCCCGCCGCCGATCCCGACTTCATGCCCACGCCGGGGGCCTGAGTGCGGGTCATCGACCTCGCGGACCTGCCCCACCGCCCGATCGAGGCGCACGGGAGCCGCGGCTTCTCCGTGGGCGCGTTCGGCCTCGGGGCGGACACCCACCTGGTCGCCGTCGACCTCGCTCCGGGAGGCGTGATCGGTCGTCACCCGGCGGTGGGGTGCCAGCTGCTGGTCGTGTTCGCCGGCGAGGCCGAGGTCAGTGGCGCCGAGCTGACCGTGCGTCGCATCGGCCCCGGCCAGGGAGCGGTGTGGGAGCCCGGCGAGGTGCACGAGACCCGCTCCCCCGGTGGCATGACGGCCCTGATCGTCGAGGGCGACCTCGACATCGGTGCCCCCGGCGAGCAGGTCGACCCCGGCGACGTCTGACGCAGGTCGTCAGGCGCCGCCGACCGGGGTGTCGACGGGCGCGATCCCCTGCCGGGACGGCGTGCTGCGCTCACCGAGCAGGGCCACCCCGACGGCGCCAACGAGGGACACGACCGCGGTCACCAGGACGGCCCGGTGCCAGCCGTCGACGAGACCCTGGGCGGTGACCGCACCGGCGGGCGCGGCGACGACCGACACCACGGTGACGCCGAGCGCCGACCCGAGGTAGCGCGCGGTGTTGTTGGCGCCGCTCCCGAGGCCCGCCTGGCCCGGAGGGACGCTCGCCACGCTCTCGCGGCCCATCGCGGCGTTGAGCACGCCCGTCGCCACCCCGGCGAGCAGGAGCCCCGGCACGAACCTCGCCGGGCCGCTCCCCACGCCGACGCCGAGCACGAGCAGCTGACCGAGGGCGATGACGGCCAGTGCGCCGGACATCCGGGCGCGTCCGCTCCACGCCTCCGGGAGCCGTCGCGCCCCGAAGGCCGTGACGACGCTCGGCAGCGACCACGCGAGCATCAGCCAGGCGGCCGTCGTCGCCGAGATGTCGAGCGCCGAGCCGACGAAGCCGGAGACGTACGACATCAACGCGATGATCCCGGCACCGGTGGCGAGCCCGGCGATGTTCACCGCGCGGAAGGCCGGGCGGCCGAGCAGGCCGAGGTCGAGCATCGGGTGGGTGGAGCGTCCCTCGATGACGACGAAGGCGACGAGCATGCCCACGCCCACGGCCAGCAGCACCAGGGTGACCGGGCGGCCCCACCCGGCACGCCCCTCGGTCAGCCCGGCCAGCAGGGCGGCGACCCCGAGCGCCATCAGCACGACACCCGGCACGTCGAGGCGGGCCCGGTGGTCGGAGCGGGACTCGGGGCACCCCCGTCCGGCGACCGCGAGGGCCAGGCCGGCCGCGCCGAGGACGACGTACACGTCTCGCCAGGAGTGGAGCGAGCTGAGGTAGTTGCCGAGCAACGGTCCGATCGCGATGCCTGCGCCGACGCTGGCGCCCCACACCCCGGTGGCCCGACTGCGGGCGACGGGGTCGGGGTGCGCGTGGGCGATCATGCCGAGGCCGGCCGCGACCACCGCGGCTCCGCCGGCGCCGGCGGCGATCCGGGACGCCACGAAGGCGGTCACGTCGCCCGAGGCCGCCCCCACCAGCGACGCGAGCCCCAGGAGGAGCGAGCCGAGGACGAACCAGCGCCGTCGTCCGTAGTCGTCGGCCAGGCGGCCGGCGGTCAGCAGGAAGGCACCGAGACCGATGCTCATCGAGCTCAGCACCCACGTGCCGCCACGATGACCGGCGCCGAGCCCGGCGACCGTCTCGTTGAAGTTGGCCAGCGGCGCGGTGAAGGCGACCAGCACGGCGACGGTGCCGAGGGAGGCGGTCGCGAGGGTGCGGCGTGGCGACACGGTCGCTCCTTTTGGTTCGATGAACAGACCAAAGCACGATAGCATCGCCCCATGGCACTCGGCACCGACTATCCGCGGCAGGACTGCGGCATCGCCCGATCGCTCGAGCTGGTCGGCGAGCGCTGGACCCTGCTGATCCTGCGCGACTGCTTCCTGGGGGTCCGCCGGTTCTCCGACCTCCAGGCCCACCTCGACGTGTCGCGAGGAGTCCTGGCGGCCCGGCTCGACGCGCTGGTCGGCGCCGGGCTGCTGGTGCGGGTCGGCGAGGGACATGCGTCCTACGAGCTCACTGCCGACGCCCTCGACCTCTGGCCGGTCCTGCACGGCCTGGCCCAGTGGGGTGATCGCCGGACCAGCCCCGGCCGCCCCCGGCGCACGTTCCACCACCTCGCGGACGGCGGCGACTGCGGCGTGATCGGCGCCGACGGCCGGTGCACGACCTGCGACTCCGCCCCGCGACCGGGCGACATCGAGACCCGTCCCGGGCCGGGCGCCGACCGGACCCTGCGCGACGACCCGGTGTCGCGGGCCCTGCGTGAGCCGCACCGCTTGCTGGAGCCGCTCGTCACGCGCTGACCCGCTCAGGCGTCGCGCGTCCAGACGACGAGCTCGTCGACCGCGTCACTGCCGTCACCCTCGCGGTGGAAGGCGACGACGTCGCCGGTGGCGACCTGCCTGAGGCCGTACGTCGCTGCGCGTCGCGCGACCTCCGCCCGCTCGAACCGCTGCACGCGATGGCCCCCGCGCACCACGCTGACCTCGTGGGCCTGGACGGTCGGGCCCGGGAGGATCGGCTCGTGGCTGGCCAGCAGGTGCCCTCCGGGAGCCAGGCGGGTCGCAGCCCGCTCGAGCACCTCGAACATGTCGGGCACCAGCTCGAGCACCCCGACGACCACGATCAGGTCCCACTCGCCCGGAGCGTCGCGCAGGAAGTCAGCGGCGTCCGCGACGACGTGCTCGGCCGAGGGGAACGCCCGCCTGGCCTCCTCGATCATGGCGGGCGACACGTCGACGAGGGTCAGGTCGGCGGCCGGGTAGGACGCACCGAGCATCCGCGCGGTCTGGCCGGTGCCCGCACCGAGGTCGAGCACGCGACGCGGGGCGAGGCCCAGCGGAGCGAGCAGCGCCGCGGCTGCCAGGTTGGCACTCCACCCCACGCGCACCGCCCACCCGTCGTACTCAGGCGCAAGCCAGTCGTAGAAGCCCGCCCAGCCGGCAGCGGCGTCGCGTCCCTCGTCATCGGTCGCCGCGCTCACGAGGACGCCGCCCGCACCTTCTGCGACAGCACCTCGGGCGTGTCGGCGGTGCCCCCGCGCGCAGCGATCCAGTCGTAGGCCTGCTGGCGCTCCGCGTGGCACATCAGCCCGACCACGTCACCGGGCTGGGCGCGCGCGACGAGCGCCGCCAGGCACTCGACCTCGGTCTCGAACGTGTCGATGTCGGTGACGCCGACGCGCGCGGCGCCCGCCCGCAGCAGGTCATCGATCTCCTTCATCGTGCGGCCCCGGAGGTAGTGCGCCTTGTGGCCGATCGCCACCACGTCGCTGCCCTTGGCCCCGATCTCGCCGAGGGCATCGATGAGCTCGTCCGTGCGGTCGCCCACGGCCCCGAGGCCGAGCAGCAGGCGGGAACCGGGACGGCGTACGCCCCCCATGATCTCGAGCAGCGCCTCCAGACCGGCCTCGTTGTGCGCCAGGTCCATCACGACCGAGATCTCCCCCGGCAGCGAGAAGAAGTTCATCCGGCCCGGGTTGTGCTCGGCGTCGGGACGGAACGACGTCAGGCCCGCGACGACGTCCGCGCGCTCGAGCCCGATGGCGAGCGCGGCGGACGCGGCAGCCAGCGCGTTCTCGATGTTGAAGCGGGAGAGGCCGGCGAGCGTCATCGGGACGTCGACGAGCTCGACCAGCGGGTCGGGGTCGGCGCCGGGGCGCAGCACGGTGATCCAGCCGTCGATGACCGTCGTGGCGCGGCCGCCGCCGTGGCCGAGCACCTCGCGCACGGCGGGAGAGTCAGGGTCGCGGCTGAAGATCCACGGCTGGGCGCTGATGACCGAGCGCATCGCCAGCACCCGCGGGTCGTCGCCGTTGAGCACCGCCCAGCCGTCCCGCCTGGTGATGCGCGGGACCACCGACTTCACCTCGGCGAGCTGGTCGACGGTGTCGATGCCCTGCATGCCGAGGTGGTCGGCGGTCACGTTGGTGACCACCGAGACGTCGTTGCGGGTGATCCCGATGCCCTTGAGCAGGATGCCGCCGCGCGCGGTCTCGGTGACGGCGAGCTGGACACCCTCCAGCCCGAGCGCACGTCCGGCGCCGGACGGCCCGGAGTAGTCGCCGGCCTCGACGAGGACGCCGTCGCGGTAGATGCCGTCGGTGTTCGACCAGCCGACCACCAGGCCGCTGGTGCGCGCGATGTGCGCGACCATCCGGCTGGTCGTGGTCTTGCCGTTGGTGCCGGTCACCGCGACGACGGGGATGCTCGGCACGATCGTTGTGGGTCGCTCGCCCTGCGGGGCGGCGGACACCTCCTCGGCGGCGCGGCTCACCGCGGCCTCGACGTCAGGTGCGGGGAGCGCGTCGAGTGCGTGCGCGACGGCCTCCCCCAGCGCCCGCGCGCGGCCCCGGTTGCGCCACGGGAAGGCGACCACGAGCACGTCCGCGTCCGAGGTGGGGCGCACCCGCACGGCGAGCCGCTTCGTGCCCGCCTCGGCGGCGATCGCCCGGACCAGCCGCTCGACCGCACGCAGCGCGAACCGCTGGCGGAAGCCGGACCCGGCCGCGCCGGGCCGCGTCGTGCGCAGCGAGATCCGCCGCGCGAACCGCAGCACCGACTCGTCGTCGGCCTCGGTGATCGTCGAGACGTCGAGCGTCAGCTTCACCGCGGCGCGCGGGAAGTAGAGGTTGGGTCCTTCGAGGATCCGGAGCTCGACGAGTGAGGTCACCCGGCGAAACTACCGAAGACCTGGACCCGGGCTACAGCCCCATGGCGTGGAAGCCGCCGTCGACGTGGACGATCTCCCCGGTGGTGGCCGGGAAGAAGTCGCTCAGCAGGGCGCATACGGCCTGGGCGGTCGGGGTGTGGTCCGACTCGTCCCACCCCAGGGGCGCGCGGTCCTTCCACGACGTCTCGAGCTCCTCGAAGCCGGGGATCGCCTTCGCAGCCAGGGTCTTCAGCGGACCGGCCGAGACCAGGTTGCAGCGGATCCCCTCGGGACCCAGGTCGCGCGCGACGTAGCGCGAGGTGTTCTCCAGCGCGGCCTTGGCCACGCCCATCCAGTCGTACGCCGGCCACGCGGTGGTCGCGTCGAACGTGAGGCCGACGATCGAGCTGCCGCGCGAGAGCAGCGGCCGCGTCGCGACGGCCAGCGACTTCAGGGAGTACGCCGACACCTGCACGGCCTGCGCCACGTCCTCCCACGGGCCGTCCATGAACTTGCCGCCGAGCAGCGTCTCGGGGTTGCCGTAGGCGATGGAGTGGACGACACCGTCGAGGCCGTCGACGTGCTCGCGCACCTGGTCGGCGAGGCCGGCGAGGTGCGCCTCGTCCGTCACGTCGAGCTCGAGCACCGGCGGCTCCTGCGGCAGCCGCTTGGCGATCCGCCGGGTGATGCCGAGTGCGCGGCCGAAGTTGGAGATCAGCACCGTGGCGCCCTGCTCCTGGGCGACGCGGGCGGTCGCGAAACCGATCGAGCTGTCCATCGTGACACCGGCGACGAGGATGCGCTTGCCGTCGAGGATTCCCATGGTGTGTGTCCCTTCGCTGTGCGGTCGGAAGTCAGGAGGTGGGTCAGTGGCCCATGCCGAGGCCGCCGTCGACCGGGATCACGGCCCCGGTGACGTAGGCGGCGCCGTCGGAGGCGAGCCAGGTGACGGCCGAGGCGACCTCGGCGGTGGAGGCGTAGCGCCCGAGCGGGACCTGCCCCTTGATCGCGTCCTTCTGGTCGTCGGTGAGGACGTCGGTCATGTCGGTCTCGACGAAGCCCGGCGAGACCACGTTGGTGGTGATCGAGCGGCTGCCGAGCTCGCGGGCGAGCGAGCGGGCCATGCCGACGAGACCGGCCTTGGAGGCGGCGTAGTTGACCTGCCCGGCCGAGCCCAGCAGGCCGACCACCGAGGAGATCAGGATGATCCGGCCGCGGCGCAGGCGCAGCATCCCCTTGGCTGCGCGCTTGGCGAGCCGGAAGGTGCCGGTGAGGTTGGTGTCGATGACTGAGGACCAGTCGTCCTCGCTCATCCGGAGCAGCAGCGTGTCCTTGGTGATGCCGGCGTTGGCCACCAGCACCTCGACCGGTCCGTGGGCCTCCTCGACCTGCTTGAACGCCGCCTCGACCGCGTCGGGGTCGGTGATGTCGCAGCGCACGTCGAGCGCACCCTCCGGCGCCCCGCCGTTGCGGGTCGTGACGGCCACCTTGTCGCCCTGGGCGATGAACGCCTCGGCGATGGCGCGACCGATGCCGCGGTTGCCGCCGGTGACGAGTACGGACCTGGGGGTGGTGGGGTTGTCGCTCACGAGCCCGACGCTAGTGATTACCGCGCGGTACGCCGAAACTGCTCACTCGTCCTCGAGGCGGAACCCGACCTTCATGCCGACCTGGAAGTGCTCGACCTGGCCGTCCTTGGCCTGGCCCCGGACCTGGGTGACCTCGAACCAGTCGATGTGGCGCAGCGTCTTGCCGGCCCGCTCGATCCCGTTGCGGATGGCCTCGTCGATGCCGTCGGGCGACGTGCCGACGATCTCGGTGACGCGATAGGTGCGGTTGGTCATGGTTCCTCCTGGACGCGTGGCTGGGGGCCTGACGCGGCCCGTGGATTGTGGAGCCTAGCGACGTAGACTCGGGGACATGGCCCAGCCCGACGCCGTTCGCATCACCACGGCGCGCAGCAGCGCCGCAGACGACATGAAGCTGCGCAAGCGCCGCTATGCGTGGTCCATGTCGATCCGGCTCGTCTGCTTCCTGGCGGCGGTGATCGTGGGATCCGGGATCGTGATGTGGCTCCTCATCGCCGGTGCCGTCTTCCTGCCGCTCTTCGCCGTGGTCATCGCCAACGCCACCGACCAGCGCGACGACGGATTCACCCTCCCGGACTCGCCCGGCACCCATGAACTGACGGCGAGCGACCCGGACGAGCGCTGATTGCCTGCTCGACACGGCTCAATCTAAAGTTTGGTTTTGAACGAGCGCCATGCCATGATCGCTGACGCGAGCGCAGCATCCCCCGTCTGCGTCACGCGCCTGAGGTGCCGGACAGCTTCCCCCCGTGGCTGTCCGGCACCTCTTCTCGTTCCCGCCGCCCCGCTCCTGGAGGTGCCACCGATGCAGCCCGAGATCGACCGCGAGATCTGCTCGGCCAAGGGTTGCCAGGCCGACGCCGTGTGGGACCTCCGGTGGAACAACCCGAAGATCCACACCCCCGAGCGCCGCAAGTCGTGGCTCGCGTGCGACGAGCACCGCCAGTCGCTCAGCGACTTCCTCGGCGCCCGCGGGTTCCTGAAGGACGTCGTGGCGCACACGCCGGCCTGACGTCGTACCGATCGAGAGCGGTCCACCGTCAGCGCTGAGGCCATTTCGTCGCGCTCGTGCGGCTTCGTTCCTCAGCCGCGTCGCTTGCTCAATCCGGCTTCACCCACGTCTCCTCCTCGTTCCTCGGAGGCGACTGTTCAGCCGCCGATCGCGGACATCGGGCGATCGGGCTGGAGGAAGGTCACGTCGTCGATCCCGTGGCCGGCGGCCTTGCCGCGCATCGCGACGACCCAGCGCTCGGCGATGACGGCGTCGCTGGCCCCGGCGCGCAGCGCCGTGCGGAGGTCCGACTCGTCCCGGGCGAACAGGCAGTTGCGGACCTGGCCATCGGCGGTGAGCCGGACCCGGTCGCAGTCGCCGCAGAACGGGCGGGTGACCGAGGCGATGATGCCGACGGTCGCGGACCCGCCGTCGACCGCGAAGAGCTCCGCCGGTGCGCTCCCCCGCGGCTCGGAGTGGGGCGTCAGCGCGAACTCGGCCGACAGGGACTCGAAGATCTCGTCCGCGGTGACCATCGCGGCCCGGCTCCAGTCGTGCTGGGCGTCGAGCGGCATCTGCTCGATGAAGCGCAGCTCGTAGCCGTGCTCGATGCTCCAGCGCAGCAGCTCGGGCGCCTGGTCGTCGTTGACGCCGCGCAGCAGCACGGCGTTGATCTTGATCGGGCCGAGCCCGGCCGCCTTGGCCGCCTCCAGCCCGGCGACGACGTCGGCGAACCGGTCGCGGCGGGTGATCGTCGCGAACGTCTCGGGGCGGATCGTGTCGAGGCTGGCGTTGATCCGGTCGAGCCCGGCGTCGGCCAGGGCCTGCGAGGTGCGCTGGAGGCCGAGGCCGTTGGTGGTCAGCGACGTCTCGACGCCGAGGGCGTGGGTGCGGCCCACGATGTCGACGAGCCCGCGGCGCAGGAGCGGCTCGCCGCCGGTGAATCGCACCTCGCGGATGCCCAGCTGCTCGACGCCGATCGTGACCAGCCGGACGACCTCGTCGTCGGTGAGCGTCTGCTCGGTCGGGAGCCAGTCGAGGCCCTCCGCCGGCATGCAGTAGCTGCACCGCAGGTTGCACCGGTCGGTGAGGGAGACACGCAGGTCCGTCGCCACGCGGCCGAAGCGGTCTGCCAGAGGTGTCATCACCCACCGAGTCTAGCGAGGCCCCGTCTAGGGCTCAGGCGGCGACGGATAACCTCGGCTGGTGCACAAGATGCGGTTCCTCGTCTCACGCCGCTGGATCGTCTTCGCACTCGTCGTCGTCTTCCTCGCCTGGGTCGCCTGGCGGCTCGGTGAGTGGCAGTTCCACCGGCTCGACGACCGCAAGCAGCTCAACTCGATCATCGAGCGCAACGAGAAGGCCGGCGCCGACCCGGTCACCGACGTCCTCACGCCCGGCCGTCCCGTCACGCGTGACGACCAGTGGCGGATCGTCGAGGCCACCGGGACGTACGCCGTCGACGACACGGTGATCGTCCGCTACCGCACCCGTGAGGGCGAGGCCGGCGTCGACGTCGTCGTCCCGCTCGAGCTCACCGACGGGACCAGCCTGCTGGTCGACCGCGGGTGGTACGCCACCGACAACCGCGGTGCCACGTCGGCCGACGTGCCTGCCCCTCCGAGCGGTGAGGTCACCGTGACCGGCTGGGTGCGCCAGGACGCCGAGGGCGACAGCACGCAGGTGTCCGGGAAGTCGACCCGTGCGGTCAACAGCGACGAGATCGGCGACGCCCTCGACCGCGAGGTGCTCGGAGGCTGGGTCGACCTGCGCAGCGAGTCACCGGAGCCGGCCCAGGCCCTGCTGCCCGTCGAGCTGCCGGAGCTCGACAACGGACCGCACTTCTTCTACGGCCTGCAGTGGTGGTTCTTCGGCGCGCTCGCGATCTTCGGCTTCTTCTTCCTCATCGTCGACGAGATGCGCGGTGGTCGCGGTCCGTGGGCCGGCAGCGACCGCCAGGCACCCCGCCCGGCCGACAGGCCCGCACCGGGACCCGCAGCGCCCGCGAAGGCTGCCGCTCCGAGGCCACGGCGCAAGACCTGGCGCGAGCGTCTCGACCGGGGCGAGGACTGGGACGACGAGCCCCCGGCCGCCGGCTCGGGCGCACCGGGCCCACAGGGCTCACAGGGCCCGCAGCAGGCCCCCGTCGACCGGGAGCATCACGCCCGTCAGGAATGACGCCACTGGCGACATGACGAACGCCGCCACCGAGCCGAACTCCTCCGGCTCGCCGTAGCGACCGAGCGGGATCGTCGCCTCGGCGGCGCGTCGCGCCGCCTCCGGGTCGCCGGTCGAGGCGTCCAGCTCGGACACCCGCTCCGTGGCGATCCGCCCGGGCAGGAGCCCGTTGACGCGCACGCCGCGGGGGCCCAGCTCGTCGGCCAGGGTCTTGGCGACCATGGCGAGGCCCGGTCGCAGCCCGTTGGAGATCGCCATCTCCGGCAACGGGGACCGGACGCTGGAGGAGAGGACCAGCCCGAGCGCGCCCCCGGAGGGCAGCGCCGTACCGACCTCGCGGGCGAGGCGCACGGCGCCGAGGAAGACCGACTCGAAGGCGGTGGTCCACTGCTCGTCGGTGATGCTCGTGACCGGCCCCTTCGGCGGACCGCCGACGCTGATCAGGGCACCGTCGATCCGACCCCACGCCTCGTCAGCAGCGGCGAGCAGCCGCGCCGGGGCCTCGCGGTCGGAGTTGTCGACGGCGACCGCGACGGCGGCGTGGCGTCCGGCCGCGTCGTCGAGGGCGGCGACCGCGTCGTCGAGCGACTCCTGCGAGCGCCCCGACAGCACCACCCGCGCGCCCTCGGCGACCAGCACGTCGGCGCTCGCCCTGCCGAGTCCTCGGGCTCCCCCGGTGACGATGAAGACGCGGTCGGCCAGCTGCAGGTCCATGCGACCAGCCTAGGCGCGCCGGACGCCCGGGGACCGGTCAGCCGACCGGGGCCTCACGGAACTGCGTGGCGTGGAGCGTGGCGTAGAGCCCGCCGGCGGCGAGGAGGTCGGCATGGGTGCCGGACTGGACGACCCGGCCGTCGTCGAGGACGAGGATCAGGTCGGCGTTGCGGACCGTGGAGAGCCGGTGCGCGATCACCAGCGACGTCCGTCCCTCGAGGGCGGCGTCGAGCGCACCCTGGACGGCCGCCTCGGACTCGCTGTCGAGGTGGGCGGTGGCCTCGTCGAGCACGACGATGGACGGCGCCTTGAGCAGGAGCCGGGCGATCGCGAGGCGTTGGCGCTCTCCCCCGCTGAGCCGGTAGCCGCGATCGCCGACGACGGTGTCGAGGCCGTCGCGCAGCACGCGCACCAGGTGCGCGATCTGCGCCGCCTCGAGCGCGGCCCAGATCTCGTCGTCGCCTGCCTCGGGGCGTGCGTAGAGCAGGTTGGCCCGGATCGTGTCGTGGAACATGTGGGCGTCCTGGGTGACGTAGCCGACCGCGTCCTCGAGCGACTGGAGCGTCACGTCGCGCACGTCGTGGCCGTCGACGCGCACGGCGCCGGACTCGACGTCGTAGAGCCGCGCGACGAGGTGGGTGACCGTGGTCTTGCCGGCGCCGGACGGGCCGACGAGCGCGACCATCTGGCCCGGCTCGGCGGTGAAGGAGACGTCGTGGAGGACCTGGCCGCTGTCGCCGGACTCCTTGCGGGCGACGGTCTCGAGCGAGGCCAACGAGATCTGGTCGGCGCGCGGGTAGGTGAACGCGACGTGGTCGAACTCGAGCCTCGACGCCGTGCGGGGCAGCTCGACGGCGGCGGGCTTCTCCTGGATCAGCGAGGGCAGGTCGAGGACCTCGAAGACGCGGTCGAAGCTCACGAGCGCGGTCATCACGTCGATCCGGACGTTGGACAGCCCCTGCAAGGGGCCGAGCAGACGGGTGAGCAGAACGCCGAGCGCGACGATCGTGCCGACGGAGAGGTCGCCGCGGATCGCGAGCCAGCCGCCGATGCCGTAGACCAGCGCGGTGGCGAGCTGGGGCACCAGCGTCATCGCGGCGAAGAAGACGCGGGTGAGCAGGGAGATCCGGATGCCGAGGTCGCGGACGACCGCGGCCTTCCGGGCGTAGGTCGCGTCCTCGACGTCGCGGCGGCCGAAGAGCTTGAGCAGCATCGCGCCACCGACGTTGAACCGCTCGGTCATCGCGTTGCCGAGGTCGGCGTTGCCGTCCATCTGCTGGCGCGAGAGGTCGGCCAGCTTGTGCGACACGACGCGCGAGGCGATCAGCAGGATCGGGAAGAGCGCCACGCACAGCAGCGTCACCGGCCAGCTCAGGAACAGCATCGTCACGCCGACGACGATGGCGGCGATGATGTTGGAGACCGTGCCCTGCAGCGTCGAGGTGAAGGCGCGCTGGGCGCCGATGACGTCGTTGTTGAGCCGAGAGACCAGCGCCCCGGTCTGCGTGCGGGTGAAGAACGCCAGCGACTGCCGCTGGACGTGGGCGAAGACCTGCGTGCGGAGGTCGTAGATCAGGCCCTCCCCGATCCGGCTCGACAGCCAGCCGGTGATCAGCCCGAAGCCGGCATCGACGACCGCGACCACCGCGACGAGCGCCGCGAGCCAGACGACGAGCGAGAGGTCACCACCGCTCACGGCGTCGTCGATGATCGCCTTGAGCAGCAGGGGAGGCACGACGACGAGGCCGGCGTCGACGACCGTGATGGCCAGGAACCCCGCGATCAGCCGGCGGTGCGGCCGGGCGAATCCGAGCACCCGACGCACGGTCTGGCGCTCGATCTTGTTGTCGACCACGCTCCGGTCGCTGCGGAGGAACCGCCACGGCGGTCCGCCGGCACCCGGGCCCATCGACATCCGCTCTCCTTCGTCCGCTGGTCACAACCCGCGACCGGAGCACATTGTTCCTCGGACCACCGACAGCGGCGGTGGCCGGGAGGTCAGCCCAGCGCCTCGGCGAGCGCGCGGAAGCGGCGTACCTGCGCCTCCCGCTCGAGGCGGCGCTGCTTGTCGAGGTCGCGCTCGGCGGCGCCCTGCAGCAGCGCCTTGGTCTCGCTCACCACACCCGGCATCGGGGCCAGGAGTGCAGCGGCCAGCTCGGCGACCGCTGCGTCGAGGTCGGCCGGGGCGTACGACGCCTGGGCGAGGCCGATGCGGACGGCCTCCTCGGCACCGACCACGCGCGCGGTCGCACAGATCTCCAGCGCACGGGCGTAGCCGACGTGCTCGACGAGCGGCTTGGTGCCGGTGAGGTCGGGGACCAGGCCGAGCGCCGACTCCTTCATGGAGAGCTTCACGTCGTCGCAGACGATGCGCAGGTCGCACGACAGCGCGAGCTGGAAGCCGGCGCCGATGGCGTGGCCGCGGACCTTGGCGATCGAGACGAACCGGGGGTCCCGCAGCCAGGTGAAGCCCTGCTGGAAGGCGTCGATGCGGGCCGAGGCCTCGTCGTCGCCGAGCGTGAGCAGCCCGACGACGCTCTCCTGGCCCGCGGTGCCGGGGTCGAGCATCGCCCGGTCGAGACCGGCGGAGAAGGTCCCGCCCTCCCCCGTCACCACGACGACCCGGACGTCGTCGGGAAGCGAGCGGCCGAGCTCGCCCAGGGCGATCCACATGGCCGGCGTCTGGGCGTTTCGCACCTCGGGCCGATCGAGCGTCACGGTCGCGATCGGGCCGTCGAGGTCGAGGCGCAGGCCGACCGCGGCGAGGTCTTCGGGAGTCATGCCCCGAGGCTACTACTCGTCAGTAACCTCAGGCGAGGGACACCAGGTCGGCGTAGTCCTCGTTCCAGAGGTCCTCGTCACCGTCGGGCAGGAGCAGCACCCGGTCGGGGTCGAGCGCACGGACCGCACCCTCGTCGTGGGTGACCAGGATGATCGCCCCGGTGTAGCTGCGGATCGCGTGGAGGACCTCCTCGCGCGAGGCGGGGTCGAGGTTGTTGGTGGGCTCGTCCAGCAGCAGCACGTTGGCGCTCGAGACGACCAGGATCGCCAGCGCCAGGCGGGTCTTCTCGCCACCGGACAGCACGCCGGCCGGCTTGTGCGCGTCGTCCCCGGAGAAGAGGAACGAGCCGAGCACCGAGCGCGCCTGGGTGTCGGTGAGCTCGGGCGCGGCGCTGTGCATGTTCTCCAGGACGGTGCGGTTGACGTCGAGGGTCTCGTGCTCCTGGGCGTAGTAGCCCATCTTGAGCCCGAAGCCCGGGACGACCTCGCCGGTGTCGGGCTGGTCGACGCCCGCCAGGATCCGCAGCATCGTCGTCTTGCCGGCGCCGTTGAGGCCCAGGATGACCACCCGGCTCCCCCGGTCGATCGCGAGGTCGACGGCCGTGAAGACCTCGAGCGAGCCGTAGGACTTCGACAGCTCCGAGCCCATGAGCGGGGTCTTGCCGCAGGGCGCGGGCTCGGGGAAGGCGATCCGGGCGACCTTGTCGGCGGCGCGCTCGGTCTCGATGCCGGCCATCATCTTCTCGGCGCGCTTGAGCATCGACTGCGCGGCCGTCGCCTTGGTCGCCTTGGCCCGCATCTTGTTGGCCTGGTCGGTGAGTGCCTTCGCCTTGTTCTCGGCGTTCATCCGCTCGCGCTTGCGGCGCTTCTCGTCGTCCTCGCGCTGGGTGAGGTAGTTGTGCCAGCCCATGTTGTAGACGTCGATGACGGCACGGTTGGCGTCGAGGTGGAAGACCTTGTTGACCGTCGCCTCGAGCAGGGCGTTGTCGTGGCTGATCACCACGAAGCCGCCCTTGTGCGCCTTGAGGAAGTCGCGCAGCCAGATGATGGAGTCGGCGTCGAGGTGGTTGGTCGGCTCGTCGAGGAGCATGATCTCGGCGCCGGAGAAGAGGATCCGGGCGAGCTCGACGCGGCGGCGCTGGCCACCGGACAGGGTGCCGATCGGCTGGGCGAGGATGCGCTCCTCGATGCCGAGGGCGGCCGCCATCTGCGCAGCCTCCGACTCGGCGGCGTAGCCACCACCGGCGTGCAGCTCGGCGTCGGCGTTGGCCCACCGGCGCATGCCGCGCTCGTGGACCTTCTGGTCCTCGCTGGCCATGTCGACCTCGGCCTGGCGCAGGCGTCGTACGACCTCGTCGAGGCCGCGGGCGGACAGGATCCGGTCGCGCGCGAGCACCTCGGGGTCGCCGACCCGCGGGTCCTGCGGCAGGTAGCCGATCTCGCCGGCGCGGATCACCTGCCCGGACGCGGGCTGGCCCTCGCCGGCGAGGATGCGGGTGAGCGTCGTCTTGCCGGCACCGTTGCGCCCCACGAGGCCCACCTTGTCGCCGGAGGCGATGCGGAAGGTGACGTCCTCCATGAGGAGCCGCGCGCCGGCTCGGACCTCGAGCTTCTGGGCGTTGATCATCTCGGGCGACATCCTACGAAGGGGTGGCCGTGCGAGCCCCATCGGCGGCTTCAGCGCTACTCTGCGCAGAGGTTCGCACTCACCGTCATGACCGCCCGAAAGGCACGACCATGCGCTTCAACCCGAAGGCCGACATCAGCAAGGGCAGGGTCTCCGACGCTGGCGGTCGGGGCGGCGGCGGGATGTCCGGCGGCGGGATGCGGGTGCCGATCCCCGGCGGGATGCGGGCCGGTGGCGGCATCGGCGGCATCGTCATCGTCGTCCTGTTCGTGCTGCTGACCCAGTGCACGGGCGGGGGCGGGCTCACCGGCGGCAGCGGCGGCGGGACCGGCGTCGACCCCCAGGGCCAGTCGGGCAACCCGGCCGGGCTCTCGCAGGACAGCGACCGCTACGCCAACTGCAAGACCGGCGCCGACGCCGAGACCGACGTCGACTGCGCCCGCAAGGCCGTCGCGCTGTCGCTGGAGGACTACTGGGCCACGACGCTGCCCGAGCAGGGCGACACGCAGTTCACGCCCGCCCAGATCATCACGTTCAGCGGTGCCATCTCGACCGGTTGCGGCCAGGCCACCTCGCAGGTCGGCCCCTTCTACTGCCCGGCCGACCAGCAGGTCTACCTCGACACGACGTTCTTCGAGGACGTGCTGGAGAACCAGCTCGGCGGCGAGGGCGGCGACTTCGTCGAGCCCTACGTCCTGGGCCACGAGTACGGCCACCACATCCAGAACCTGCTCGGCACGATGAGCCGGGTCAAGACCCAGCAGGGCCCCGACTCCGACGCCGTACGCCTCGAGCTGCAGGCCGACTGCTACGCCGGGATGTGGACGAAGGCCGCCAGCGGCGGCGACGGGATCTTCCTCGAGCTCGACCAGGGCGACATCGAGGAGGCGCTCGACGCGGCCAAGACGGTCGGTGACGACCGCATCCAGCAGGCCGGCGGCCAGCGGGTGAACCCGGAGGGCTGGACCCACGGCTCGTCCGCCCAGCGGATGAAGTGGTTCAGCACCGGCTACGAGCAGGGCACCCTCGCCGCCTGCGACACCTTCTCCGCCTCGACGCTCTGACGGCCCCGGCCGCTCAGCCGAGCAGCGCCTCGATGTGGGCGACCTGCCGCTGCATGGCGTAGATGTACGGCGCCACGCTGGGGTGGCGGAACTTGCCGGCCAGCGCGCCCTCGCCGTCGGCGACGCGCGCGAGCGCCCAGTCGAGCCGGGTGAGCGCGGTGAAGACGGCCATCACGCGAGCGCCGGTGAGCACCTGCTCGGTGGTGGCGACGCCGGGCGGGAGGGCGGCGACGTACGCCTCCACGAGGGGGTCGATCTCCTCGCGGGTCGCGAGCGAGAGGTAGCCGAGGTCGGCCCCGACCGGACCGCGACCGAGGTGTGCCCAGTCGATCGCCACCGCTCCCCCGCCCTCCGGACCATCGTGGCGACCGGGGATGTTGGCGGCCGACGGGTCGCCGTGCTGGGCGACCTGCGGGAGGGAGTCGCTGCGGTCGAGCCAGACCGATCGGTGCGACCAGAGGTGGTCGGCGATGTCGGCCATCGGCGTGCGCGCGAGCAGTCGCCACCCGCCGCGCCGCTCGACCAGGGCGAGCCGGCTGCGGAGCTGGTCGCGGGCGAGCCAGCCGTGCTCGCCGAGGTCGGTCGCGGCGAAGCGGCCGAGGCACGCGGCCAGCCACAGCCCCGGTGCTTCGTGGAGCTCGACCCGCTCGTGCACGAGGGTGATGCCCTCCTCGTCCTCCTCGACCCGCACGACGGGTGCCTCCCGCAGTCCGGGTGCCGCCGCGACGACCCCGCTGAGGGCGACGTCTGCGGCACGGCGCCAGTAGTTCACGTCGCGCGGGAGCAACGCGCTCGGCGCGTCGTGCGGGTCGGGACGGCGCAGCCGCTTGACCACGACGTCGCGGCCCCGGTGGCTCGACGACCAGACACCGACGGTGGCCGGGCCGGCGCCCGGGAGGGGCTGCCATCCCGGCTCGGGTTGCCACATGGGCGTGACGCTAGCCGATGTCGCGGCCCCGGTAGCGGCGCTCCGCCGTGACGACGAGCAGCGTGGCGAGCAGCGCCATGGTGACCTCGGGTGCCCAGGTGAAGGCCTCGGCCGGGTACTTCGGGACGTGGTGGAACGGCGAGACGCCCAGCAGCCACCCGGGCAGGTCGAGCGAGGCGCCGACCTGGCCCAGCGTCACGCACGCCGCCAGCACCGCCCAGCCGGCGACGGCCCAGCGGCTGCGCACCGACAGCAGGAGCAGGGCGACGCCGAGGACGACCCAGACCGCAGGAGCCTGGGCGAGCGCCGCGCCGACGGGTGCGAGGCCATCGCCGCGGCCGAGCGCGGTGGCGGCGCCCGACACCACCAGCAGCCAGGTGCTGCCGACCAGCGACGCGCTGGCAACGGCCACCAGCACGGCCGCACGCGAGGTCGCGGTGGCCAGCACCGTCTCGGTGCGGCCGTCGTGCTCGTCCCCCGCTGCGCGGGTCACCGCGGAGATGCCGAAGCAGGCGATCACGACGGCGACGATCGAGGCAAGCGCGACGACCAGCGAGTCCTGCAGCGCACCGACCCCGCCCATCGACTCGATGATCGGTCGCGTCGAGTCCTGGTCGAGCAGGTCGCCGATGCTGGGCACGATCGACCCCATCAGGACCCCGATGGCGGCGATGCCGACCGTCCACCCGCCGAGCGCGGTGCCCTGCTGGCGCCACACCAGCGCCATGGCGTCACGCAGCCGCGCGGAGCCCCGGGCCGGTCCGGCCCGGTCGGCGAGGATGCCGGCGCCGAGGTCGCGGCGCGCACGGAGGGCCAGCGCAGCCGCGGTCAACGCGAGCGCGACGACCGGGTAGCCGGCCAGCAGCCAGACCCGTGGCTCGTGCCAGGCGCTGAGCTGGGTGCCCCAGCCGAAGGGCGTCAGCCACGACAGCCACTGCGCGGTCGTGTCTCCGACCGCGCGCACCAGGTAGAGGACGCCGATCGCGCCGGACGCCACGAAGCCGACGGTGCGGGCGCTGCTGGACACCTGGGCGGCGAGCACCGCGATCCCGGCACCGACGATACCGATGCCGGTCCACGAGGCGCCGAAGAGGACCGAGCCCGCGACGGGCAGCCCGCACGCGATGTCGCCCGCGGCCGCGAGGATCCCGAGCAGCACCGACGCGAGCGCGGCCTCGACGAGCGCTGCGGCCACCTGGGCGTCCGGGCCGACGGCGGTGGCGCCGACCAGCTCGGCGCGACCGCTCTCCTCCTCGACGCGCGTGTGGCGTCGTACGACGACCACGGACATGAACGCGACGAACACGGCGTAGAGCACGGTGAGCTTCGTCATCGAGAGCTCGCCCAGGCTCGAGGTGTCGAGGACCGGGCCGTAGAGCGCGACGATCGCGGGGCTGGCGTTGAGTGCCTCGGCGGCGGCGACCTGGGCCGCCTCCGTGTCGTAGAGCGGGCCGGTCGCGGCGGCACTGGCGACCACCATCGCAGTGAGGAGCAGGATCCAGGCGGGCAGGAGCACCCGGTCGCGCCGCAGGGCGAACCGCAGCAGCAGTCCGGTGCCCCGCAGGCGCTGCCTCACGACGTGCCCCGGTAGGCGTCGAGGAAGAGCTCCTCGAGGGTCGGCGGGGTGCTGGTCAGCGCGATCACACCGGCACCGTCGATCGCCCTCAGCAGGAGCGGGAGGCCGGCGGGGTCGACGGAGGCGGTGACGACCCGGCCGTCGACCTCGACGTCGTGGACGCCCTCGAGCCCGGCCAGGTCGGGGACCGGGCCCGACACCTCTGCTCGCACGCGGTTGCGTCGCAGGTGCCGGAGGTCGGCGAGGGTGCCGGACTCGACCGCACGGCCGTTGCGGATGATCGTGACCCGGTCGGCGAGGCGCTCGACCTCGCTGAGGATGTGGCTCGACAGCAGCACGGTGGTGCCCTCGGCCTTGTGCTCGGCCAGGCACTCGTTGAAGACCTGCTCCATCAACGGGTCGAGGCCGGACGTGGGCTCGTCGAGGACGAGCAGGTCGGTCGGTGCGGCGAACGCCGCCACCAGCGCCACCTTCTGCCGGTTGCCCTTGCTGTAGGCCCGACCCTTCTTCGTCGGGTCGAGCTCGAAGCGCTCGAGCAGCTCGTCGCGCCGGGTGGCGCGCGGGTCGAGGCCACGCATCCGCAGCAGCAGGTCGATCGTCTCGCCGCCCGACAGGTTCGGCCACACGCTGACGTCCCCGGGGACGTAGGCCAGTCGTCGGTGGATGTCCGTCGAGTCACGCCACGGGTCGAGCCCGAACACCGCGGCCGTCCCGCTCGTGATGCGCAGCAGGCCGAGCAGCACGCGGATCGTGGTCGACTTGCCGGCACCGTTGGGCCCGAGGAAGCCGTGCACCTCCCCCGCCGCCACCTCGAGGTCGAGGCCGTCGAGCGCGCGCGCCGCGCCGTACTCCTTGACGAGGCCGCGCACCTCGATCGCGTTGCTCACGGCTCCCAAGTTACGCCCGGGTGCCGGACCGCCGACGTGGTGGGAACCGGCGGTTCGCACCGGGATCCTCACGACGTCAGGCGTTGACGACGTCCACCCGGATGGCCTGCGTGTCGACGATGGCCCGGTCGAGCACCGCCCGCCGCGGGTCCGGGACCGCGAGCCACGGCTCGACGACCGAGACGTGCGCGAGGCGGGTGTCGGCGAGCACCGCGTCGACGGCCGCGTGGTCGCCGCCGGTGGAGACGATGCGTACGCCGGCCAGGATCCGCGCGGCGTGGTCGGCAGCGGCCTCGTAGGCCTGGCGCGCCTGGTTGTCCCTGCGTCGGGCGAAACGTTGCTGGCTCTGGCCACCGGCCTTGGTGCGACCCTGCACGTGGCGCTGCCCGATCTTGTGCTCGACGAGGTCGGTGCCACCGAGCCGGGCGACCGCGAAGCCCCCCTTGCGGACCAGCAGCACGCCCCACCGGTCCGGTGCCACGGCGGCCGTCGCGAAGGCACCCGGGTCAGCCGGGCCGTCGTACGCCGTCCCGAACGGCAGGCGCGCCGCGAAGCGCGAGCCGTCCGCCGCCGTCCCGCTGAGCCCACCCTCGACGACGGCGAGGGTCGACCCGTCGTGGCCGGAGGAGAAGTTGTCGACCCACTTCTCCCACCGGGCGGCGGGGACGAGGACGGCAGGCACGAAACAGCTCGAGGTCAGAGGAAGTCGAGCGGGTCGAACTCGTCGATCGGGATGACGCGCGTGCGCGGCAGGGCGGAGTTGAAGGCGCCGAGGTCGTACTCGAGGTCGAAGATCCGCACGCCGGGCAGGCTGCGGAACTGCGCGTTGACGAACTCGGTGAAGCCGATGATGCCGACCTGGCGGCTGCCGTCGGCCAGTGCGGAGACCTGGTCGACGAAGTCGCCGTCGTGGCTGACCAGCACGACGTCGGCCTCGCGGTCGACCAACGCCTCGGCCGTGCGCTGGATGGCGATGTCGACGATCTTGCCCTCACCGCTCAGCGGGATCGGCTTGAAGCCGATCGCCAGCAGGGCCTGGACGAAGCTGGTCGGGAGCTCGGTCGTGGCGGCGAGGAAGAACAGGCCGGTGACGTCCTGGTCGAAGGCCCGCTCGGCCCACTCGAGGAGACGGTCCCACCGGGGCCGCTCCTCGGGCCGGGGGCGCCGGCCGAGGATCGAGGTGCCCAGGGTCGCGTCGATGTTCTCCCCGTCGACGAGGAGGTAGGTCATCCGCTCGGCCATGCGAGGACTCTCCCACACCCCCGTCCGTGGCACGGGCCGGACCTCAGGGCTGGTAGACGACCTTGAACGACTCGACGACCTCGTCGCCGGAGACCGCGACGTCGGTCACCTCGAGCAGCGCACGCGGAGCCCCGGAGCCGTCGCACAGGATCGAGAGCACGCCGGTCTCGGGCAGCTCGTCGCCGTAGTCGGCGACCGTGGCGGTCGTGCTGCCCTTCTCGTCGTCCAGGACGTGCTCGACGAAGGCGTCGGACTCCTCGGCCGAGTCACCGAACGCCCAGGCCGGAGGCGGCACGGACTCCAGCGTCGTCGGGCCGAAGTAGGTCGGCGCCGCGTTGAGCTTGGCGTGGTAGCGGGCGAGGTCCCAGAAGACGCGCAGCTCCTCGTGGTCGAACTCGACGTCGTTGATCTCGACGGTGCTGGGATCGACGTCGGGTTCCATGGCTGGACCCTAGCCTCCGCTGCCCAACGCGCCCGGCCCCGCAGGCTCAGGCGATCCCAGCGACGTACGCCGCGAAGTCCCGCGCCGCGTCGAGCGAGCCGGGCCGCGGAGGGGCGTCCGGGTCCCAGCCCAGCTCCCGGTCGGCGAGCACCTGCTGCAGCAGCGGGCGCCACCGCGGGTCGGCGTGCATCATCGCCCAGCGCAGGGCGTCGCGCTTGCTGGCCACCTCGGCGGTGCGGACGGTGTAGAGGCTGCGACTGGCCTGGATGACGAGGTAGCGCTGGCACCACGCGATCGTCGGTGGGCACCAGCCGTGGACGTCGTCGGCGAGGGTGTCGAGGCCGGCCCGGGCAGCGTCACGCAGGACGTCCTCGGGCACCGGGTCCAGCAGCTCCACCGGGCACGGGCCCGCGAGCGTGATGCCGTGCTCGCGGAGGATCCAGCGGGTCCACGCCTGGTTGCAGTGCGTCGACCACGCCATCTCGTCCGCCCCGTGGTCGACGTAGAGCCACTCGCGGCCAAGGCCCTCGGTGGTGCGCAGGTCGGCGGCGACGGCGTAGGACCCCTCGAGGTGCCGGTTCCAGGCCCCGTCCCGGTGCGGGAGGTCGTGGTGCAGCGCACGCAACGCAGCCTCCTGCCCGGGATCGGGTCGGTGGCGCACGACGACGAGGAAGTCGCAGTCGCTGTGGAGGTCTCCCGCGCCGAGGGCGAAGGATCCCTGGAGGTAGGCGCCGACGAACGCGTCACCCAACGCCGCCTGCGCCTCGGTGACGAGGTCGTGCAGCACGCCGTTGAGCTCGGCGAAACGCGTCGGGTGGGGGTTCAGCACGGATGGAGTGTGCGCCCTCACGCAGGGCCGTGCCACGCAATATCGCGGGTCACGCCTGACGGTCGGGCTTGCCGAAGCGGCCGGACGCGATCCATGCCAGCGCGACGACGAGCGCACCGATGACGGCGTAGCCGCTCCGGCCGTCCTCGGGGATGACCACGAAGCCCACCCCGTAGAACATCGTGATGGCCAGGGCGATGAAGGAGAGCGTGCGTCGGTTCATGCCTCGAGCGTCGCGTCCGGGCACGCGAGACGCGCATGCCACCTCTCACCCTTCCGTCATGACATCGGTCATGCCGGCCGGGCCGGCGTCACCTCAGACGTTGAAGCCGAGGGCGCGCAGCTGCTCGCGGCCGTCCTCGGTGATCTTGTCGGGGCCCCACGGCGGCATCCAGACCCAGTTGATCGCGACGTCCCCGACCAGTCCCTCGAGGGCGGACACCGTCTGGTCGGTGATCACGTCGGTCAACGGGCACGCCGCCGACGTGAGCGTCATGTCGAGCACGGCGTTGCTGTGCTCGTCGAGGTGCACGCCGTAGACCAGGCCGAGGTCGACGACGTTGATCCCGAGCTCGGGGTCGACGACGTCCTTCATCGCCTCGGTGACCTCGTCGACGGTGACCGTCGAGACGGCTCCGCCGGCCTCCGGGACGTCGGGCAGGTCGCTGTGGTCGATCTCGCTCATCAAGAGGCTCCTTCGGTCTGGGCCTGGGTGGTCGCGTCCTTCCACGCCATCCAGGAGAGCAACGCGCACTTCACGCGCGCGGGGAACTTGGCGACACCGGCGAACGCGATGCCGTCCTCGAGGACGTCCTCGTCGGGCTGGACCTGCCCCTTGCCCTGCATGAGCTCGAGGAAGGACTGGTGGATCTCCATCGCCTCGCCGACCGGCTTGCCGATCACGAGGTCGGTCAGCACCGAGGCCGACGCCTGGGAGATGGAGCAGCCCACGGAGTCGTAGGACACGTCCTGCACGACCCCGTCCGTGAGGTGCACGCGGAGCGTGACCTCGTCGCCACACGTCGGGTTGACGTGGTGCACCTCGGACTCGAAGGGATCGCGCAGGCCCTTGTGGTGCGGGTTCTTGTAGTGGTCCAGGATGATCTCCTGGTAGAGCGCGTCGAGGTCGGTGCTCATCGGTCCACCTTGAAGTAGCTGCGGGTGTGGTGCAGCGCCTCGACCAGCGCGTCGATCTCCGCAGGCGTCGTGTAGAGGTAGGACGACATCCGGGTCGAGCTCTGCACCCCGAAGCGCGCGTGCGCCGGCTTGGCGCAGTGGTGCCCGGCCCGGACGGCGACGCCGCGCGAGTCGAGGACCTGGGCGATGTCGTGCGGGTGCACGCCGTCGAGCTCGAAGGAGATCGCGCCGCCGCGCTGGGCCGCGTCGAGCGGGCCGAGCACGGTCACGCCGGGCACGGTCTGCAGGCCCTCGAGGGCGTACGCCGTGATCGCCTGCTCGTGCGCGTGGATCGCGTCGAGCCCGATGTGGCCGAGGTAGTCGACGGCGCAGCCGAGGCCGATCGCCTCGACGATCGGCGGGGTGCCCGCCTCGAAGCGGTGCGGCGCGAGGGCGTACGTCGACCGCGCCATGGTCACGGTCTCGATCATCTCGCCGCCACCGTGGAAGGGCGGCAGCTCGTTGAGGAGCTCCTCGCGGCCCCACAGCACGCCGATGCCCGTCGGGCCGCAGACCTTGTGGCCGGTGAAGACCAGGAAGTCGCACCCGACCGCCTGGACGTCGACCGGCAGCTGGGGCGCGGCCTGCGAGGCGTCGACGACGGAGACCGCGCCGAGGGCCCGCGCCCGGGCGGCCAGGTCGGCGACCGGGTTGATCGTGCCGAGCATGTTGGAGACCCACGTGAACGCGACGACCTTGGTGTGCTCGTCGACGAGCTGGTCGGCGTTCGAGAGGTCGAGCTGCCCGTCGTCGGTCAGGCCGAACCACCGCAGCTCGGCGCCGGAGCGCTCGCAGGCGAGCTGCCACGACACGATGTTGGAGTGGTGCTCCATCTCGGTGATCACGACGTTGTCGCCGGGACCGAGGTCGATCGTGCGGGCCAGCAGGTTCAGCGCCTCGGTGGCGTTCTTGGTGAAGACCACCTCGTTGCGCGAGGGCGCGTTGAGGAAGGCCGCGACCTTGTCACGCGCCGACTCGTAGGCCTCGGTCGACTCGGCGCCGAGCTGGTGCATGGCGCGCGCGATGTTGGCGTTGTGCCGCTCGAGCTGGTCGACCATCGTGTCGATGACGACCTGGGGCTTCTGCGAGGTGTTGGCGCTGTCGAGGTAGACCAGCGGAGCTCCGCCCGCGAGCGTGCGCTCGAGGATCGGGAAGTCCTTGCGGATCACGTCGAGATCCGGAAGCAGTCCTTCCATCGTGGTCTCCCTTCGGTGTGCAGGCGGTGCTGGACGGTGTGCGGACAGGGCGTGTGGCTCAGGCGTGGGCGGGCTTCGTCAGGAAGCGGTCGTAGCCGTTGGCCTCGAGCTCCTCGGCGAGGTCCTTCGAGCCGGACTCGGCGACCTTGCCGTCGACGAAGACGTGGACGAAGTCGGGCTCGATGTAGCGCAGGATGCGGGTGTAGTGGGTGATCAGCAGGACACCCTTGCCCTCGCGGGCGCGGAAGCGGTTGACGCCCTCGGAGACGACCTTGAGCGCGTCGATGTCGAGGCCGGAGTCGGTCTCGTCGAGCACGGCGACCTTGGGGTCGAGCAGCTCGAGCTGGGCGATCTCGTGGCGCTTCTTCTCCCCGCCGGAGAAGCCCTCGTTGACGCTGCGCGTGCCGAAGGTCGGGTCGAGGTTGAGCTGCTCCAGGGCGGCGTTGACGTCCTTGACCCACGTGCGCAGCTTGGGGGCCTCGCCGTCGATCGCGGTCTTGGCCGTGCGCAGGAAGTTCGACACCGAGACGCCGGGGACCTCGACGGGGTACTGCATGGCGAGGAACAGGCCGGCGCGGGCGCGCTCGTCGACGCTGAGGGCGAGGACGTCCTGGCCGTCGAGGGTCACCGAGCCGCCGGTGATCGTGTACTTGGGGTGGCCGGCGATCGAGTAGGCGAGCGTCGACTTGCCGGAGCCGTTGGGGCCCATGATGGCGTGCGTCTCACCGTCGTTGATGGTGAGGGTGACGCCCTTGAGGATCTCCTTGGGGCCGTCCTCGGTCTCGACGGTGACGTGCAGGTCGGTGATGACGAGCTTGCTCATGCGGGGGTGACTCCGTTCAGGGTGGTCTCGGTGTCGACGTACACGTCACTCGTGCCGTCGGGGTTGGCGCGCACTTCGACGCCGAAGGTGGCGACGGGCTGGGTCGCCGGGAGGTTGGTGGGCTTGCCGGTGCGCAGGTCGAACATCGACCCGTGCAGCCAGCACTCGATCTGGCACTCGGCGACCTCGCCCTCGCTGAGCGCGACCGCAGCGTGGCTGCACTCGTTCTCGAGCGCGAAGACCTCGTCGCCGTCGCGCGCCACGACGATCTCGTAGCGACCCAGGGTCACGGCGAGCCCCTCGTCGGGCCTCACCTCGTCCAGGGCGCAGGCGCGCTCGAAGCTCATCCAGCGATCTCCTTCAGCACGTTCTTGGCGAGCTCGGCCTCGACCGTGGTCAGCAGCCGGTCCTCGATGGAGGGCACGCCGACCTTGCGGATGAGGTCGTTGAAGAAGCCGTGCACGACCAGGCGCTGGGCCTCGGCCTCGGAGATGCCGCGCGACTGCAGGTAGAACAGCTGCTCGTCGTCGAAGCGGGCGGTCGTCGACGCGTGGCCGGCACCGGCGATCTCGCCGGTCTCGATCTCGAGGTTCGGGACCGAGTCGGCGCGACAGCCGTCGGTGAGCACGAGGTTGCGGTTCTCCTCGTAGGTCTCGATGCCCTCGGCGACCTTGCGGATCAGCACGTTGCCGATCCAGACCGTGTGGGCGCCCTCGCCCTGCAGCGCACCCTTGTAGACCACGTGGCTCTTGGTCTGCGGGGCGTTGTGGTCGGCGAAGAGGCGGTGCTCGATGTGCTGGCCGGCGTCGGCGAAGTAGAGGCCGAGCAGCTCGGCGGAGCCGCCGGGGCCGTCGTAGGTGACGTTGGCGTCCATGCGCACCACGTCGCCGCCGAAGGAGATCGCGGCGTGCTTGTAGGAGGCGTCGCGCCCGACCCGCGCCTGGTGGTGCGCGAGGTGGACGGCGTCGTCGGCCCAGTCCTGGATCGACACGACGGTGACGTCGGCGCCGTCACCGACGGCGATCTCGACGACCGCCGCGATCGAGGAGGAACCCTCGTGGTTGAGGACCACGATCGCCTTGCTGTGCGCACCGAAGCGCATGGCCACGTGACCGGCCTCGGTGTTCGTGGCGTCCTCGCCCTTGAGCGAGATCACGATGGGCTCGGCGACCTCCAGGTCGGCCGGCACGTCCACGAGCAGGGACGACGGGACCTCGGCCATCACGCGTGCGGCGAACCGGGTGTTGGGCATCCAGCCGGCGAGGCCGCGCATCCACGGCTCGGCCGCGACGTCGACCCCCTCGACGCGGACGCCCTCGGGCGCGGTCCAGGTGCACGAGGTCGTGCTCCGGTTGAACGGCGCGTCGCCGTGCAGGCCCCGCAGTCGCTTGAGCGGGGTGAAGCGCCAGATCTCCTCGCGCCCGGTGGGCACGGGGTGGTCGGCGACGTCGAAGGAGCCCACCGGGTTGAGGTGGCTCTCGACCTTGCCCTGCTCCAGGGCAGAGCGGACGGATTCGGTGACGGTCAAGGATCTTCTCTCTACGTTCGTACGTCGGTCGGGCGGGCGGCCGGGATCAGCCGACGGCGCCTTCCATCTGCAGCTCGATGAGCCGGTTCAGCTCGAGGGCGTACTCCATCGGGAGCTCCTTCGCGATCGGCTCGACGAAGCCGCGCACGATCATCGCCATCGCCTCGTCCTGCTCCATGCCGCGCGACATGAGGTAGAAGAGCTGGTCGTCGGAGACCTTCGAGACCGAGGCCTCGTGGCCCATCGACACGTCGTCCTCGCGGATGTCGACGTAGGGGTAGGTGTCCGAGCGCGAGATCTGGTCGACCAGGAGCGCGTCGCACAGCACGTTGGACTTCGAGCCGTGCGCACCCTCGTTGACCTGGATCAGCCCGCGGTACGACGTACGGCCACCGCCGCGCGCGACCGACTTGCTCAGGATCGACGACGAGGTGTACGGCGCGGCGTGCACCATCTTGGCGCCGGCGTCCTGGTGCTGGCCCTCGCCGGCGAACGCGATCGACAGGGTCTCGCCCTTGGCGTGCTCGCCCATGAGGTAGATGGCGGGGTACTTCATGGTGACCTTGGAGCCGATGTTGCCGTCGACCCACTCCATCGTCGCGCCGGCCTCGCAGGTCGCGCGCTTGGTGACGAGGTTGTAGACGTTGTTGGACCAGTTCTGGATCGTCGTGTAGCGGACGCGGGCGCCCTTCTTCACGATGATCTCGACCACGGCGGAGTGCAGGGAGTCCGAGGAGTAGATCGGCGCCGTGCATCCCTCGACGTAGTGCACGTAGGAGTCCTCGTCGGCGATGATCAGCGTCCGCTCGAACTGACCCATGTTCTCGGTGTTGATCCGGAAGTAGGCCTGCAGCGGGATGTCGACGTGGACGCCCTTGGGGACGTAGATGAACGAGCCGCCCGACCACACCGAGGTGTTGAGCGCGGAGAACTTGTTGTCGCCGACCGGGATGACGGTGCCGAAGTACTCCTTGAAGAGGTCCTCGTGCTCCTTCAGCGCGGTGTCGGTGTCGACGAAGATGACGCCCTTCTCCTCGAGGTCCTCGCGGATCGAGTGGTAGACGACCTCGGACTCGTACTGCGCGGCGACGCCGGCGACGAGGCGCTGCTTCTCCGCCTCGGGGATGCCGAGCTTGTCGTAGGTGTTCTTGATGTCCTCGGGCAGGTCCTCCCACGAGGCAGCCTGCTTCTCGCTGGAGCGCACGAAGTACTTGATGTTGTCGAAGTCGATCGTCGACAGGTCCGAGCCCCAGGTCGGCATGGGCTTGCGGTGGAAGAGCTTCAGGCCCTTGAGGCGCAGGTCGAGCATCCACTGCGGCTCGGACTTCTTGCCGGAGATGTCTCGCACGACGTCCTCGTTGAGGCCGCGCGTCGCGGTGGCGCCAGCGTCGTCGGAGTCGGACCAGCCGAACTCGTAGTTGCCGATGCCCTTGAGCGACGGGTTGAGTTCTTCGATGGAGGTCATGCCTTCTCCTTCTTCGGGGTCTGGGGGATGCACGTGGTGCAGACGCCATCGCCGTGGGCGATGGTCGCGAGTCGTTGGACGTGGGTGCCGAGCACGGTGGCGATCGCCTCGGTCTCGGCCTCGCACAGCTGCGGGAACTCGTGGGCGACGTGGGAGACCGGGCAGTGCTGCTGGCACAGCTGCTCCCCGACGCTCTGCCCGTTCGCTGCCGGCAGGTCGCGCACCGAGGCCGCGTAGCCGTTCTGGGTGAAGACCTTCGCCAGTGCCTCGGCCGGGGTCAGGTCGGGGTCGAGGGCCATCACGGCGGCGTAGTCGCGCTCGACGAACGCGACGCGGCGGCGGGCGAACTCGACCACCGCCTCCTCGCCCTGCGTCTCGGCCAGGAACCGCATCGCCTGGACGGCCAGGTCGTCGTACTGCTGGTCGAAGCTGTCGCGACCGGACTCGGTCAGGGCGAAGACCTTCGCGGGGCGGCCGCGACCGCGGGCGCCGTAGACCTTCTGCTCGCGCGACTCCACGACGCCCTCGAGCGTGAGGTGGTCGAGGTGGCGGCGTACGGCGGCCGGCGTGAGGTCGAGACAGCCGGCCAGGTCGGCGGCCGTGGAGGGTCCGTTCTCCAGGATCGTGCGGGCCACACGCTCGCGCGTGGGCGCGTCTCCGTCAGGAGTCGCGGCCGCCCTGGTGAATTCCACAACGACAGTGTGACGTTATTGCAGTTCACGCTTCAAGCAAGGCAAACCTAAGTGACCCCGGCCACGGCGCTGCGAGAGGCCCCGCGTGACCAGCGTCTCGTCGACACCGCGGCCGAACCGCAGCAGGCCCCTCCCTAGACTGGTCCGTGTGCCACCACCCTCCCCCGCTGTCGAGATCGACGGCCTGGTGATGGCGTACGGCGACAAGGTCGCCGTCGACGGTCTCAGCCTCGAGGTGGCGCGCGGGTCGGTCACCGCCGTCCTCGGCCCCAACGGTGCCGGCAAGACCACCACGCTGGAGACCTGCGAGGGCTACCGCGTGCCGCAGCGGGGCACTGTCCGCGTGCTCGGACTCGACCCGCAGAAGGACCGTGCCGACCTCCTGCCCCGGATCGGTGTGATGCTGCAGTCCGGCGGTGCGTGGAGCGGCGTGCGCGCCGCCGAGATGCTCGACCACATGGCCTCCCTGCACGCCCGACCGCTCGACACGGCGATGCTGAGCGACCGCCTCGGGCTCGCCGACTGCGGACGCACGCCCTACCGCCGGCTGTCGGGTGGGCAGAAGCAGCGGCTCGGCCTGGCCATCGCGCTCGTCGGGCGACCGGAGCTGGTCTTCGTCGACGAGCCGACCGCCGGCATGGACCCGCAGGCACGGCGCACGACCTGGGAGCTGCTGGAGGAGATCCGCGCCGACGGGGTCACCGTCGTGCTCACCACCCACCACATGGACGAGGCCGAGCACCTCGCCGACCGGATCCACATCATCGACCGCGGCCGCGTGATCGTCAGCGGAACTCCTGCCGAGCTCACCCGGGACGGCCGCTCGGCCACCATCCGCCTCGTCGTCAACCGGCCGTTCCCCGAGGGCGCGCCCGAGTCCCTGCGCGCCGACCTCGGTGCCGGCGCCGAGGTCCGCCAGCTCGACGAGGTCAGCATGCTGATCCACGGCCCGGCCGACTCCGCCACGCTCGGGCTGGTCTCGCGGTGGTGCGAGCTGCACGACGTGCTGCCCCAGACCCTGAACCTCGGCCAGCGCACCCTCGAGGACGTCTTCCTCGAGCTCACCGGGCGGGAGCTGGCCTCATGAGCGCCGGGACCTTCGCACCGGCACCGGCAGGAGCATCGACGGCCCGGATGGTGCTCGCGCAGTCGCGCATGGAGGCGCGGCTGATGCTGCGCAACGGCGAGCAGCTGCTGCTCGCGATCGTGATCCCCGTGATCGTGCTGGTCGGCGGCGTGGTCGGCGCGGACCGCATCGGCATCGACCTCGACGGCCACCGGGCGGTCGACATCCTCAGCCCCGGGGTGCTGGCGCTCGCGGTCATGTCGACGTCGTTCACGTCGGTCGCGATCGCCACGGGCTTCGAGCGCCGCTACGGCGTGATCAAGCTGCTCGGGTCCTCGCCCCTGCCGCGCAGCGGGCTCCTGATGGGCAAGGTCCTCGCCCTCCTCAACGTCGTCGCCCTCCAGCTCGTGGTCCTCGTCGTGGCGGGCCTCGCCCTCGGCTGGGAGCCGAGCCTCACCCACCCGCCGCGATCCGTGGCCGGGCTGGTCCTCGCCGTCGCCCTCGGCACGGCGGCGTTCGCGGCCCTCGGCCTGTTCGTCGCAGGTGTGCTGCGGGCCGAGGCCACACTGGCCCTGGCCAACCTCGTCTACCTCCTGCTGATGGCAGGGGGCGGCGTCGTGCTCCCGACCACCACCTACGGTGGCGCGTCGTCGGTCATCGAGTGGCTGCCCTCCGGAGCCCTGGGCGAGGCGATGCGCGCCGCACTCGTGGACGCCACGATCGACGGGCGTTCGCTCCTCGTGCTGGCGCTCTGGGCCGTCGCCGGCACCGTCCTCACCGCCCGGACCTTCAAGTGGGAATGATGAACACGCTGCTCTCCCGGCTCGCGCCGTACCTCTGGCCCCTCGCCGTGGCGAACCTCGTCGCGAACATCGGCATCGTCGTCACCGGCGGTGCCGTCCGGCTCACCGGCTCCGGCCTCGGCTGCCCGACCTGGCCGCGCTGCACCGACGAGTCCTACGTCCCGCACGGCGAGCTCGGGGTCCACGGAGCCATCGAGTTCGGCAACCGGATGCTCACCTTCGCCCTCACCGCAGTGGCGATCGCCTGCTTCCTCGCCGCGCTGGGCGCCGGCCATCGCCGGGCCACCCGCCTCTCGCTCGTCGTCGGCCTCGGCATCCCGCTGCAGGCGGTCATCGGCGGCATCACCGTGCTCACCGACCTGAACCCGTGGATCGTCTCGGGCCACTTCCTGCTGTCGATGGCGATGGTCATGGTCTGCGTGGGCCTGCTCGACGAGCTCCGGAGCCCCGATCGCGAGGCGGCGCCCCGGGTGCCCCGCGTCCTGGCCTGGGCGACGCTGGTCGCCGGCTGGGTCGTGCTCTACCTCGGCACCGTGGTGACCGGCGCCGGACCGCACGCGGGCGACACCGAGTCACCGCGCAACGGGCTGGACCCCTCCACCGTGTCCCACCTGCACGCGTACGCCGTCTACGCGCTGGTGGCGCTGACGATCGCGCTGCTGGTCGTGGCGCTGCGCGGCGGCCACCGGTGGCTGGCGACCGTCGCCTCGCTGGTGCTGGTCATCGAGCTGCTGCAGGGCGTGCTCGGGTGGGTGCAGTACAGCCTGGACCTGCCGGTCACCCTCGTCGCGCTGCACATGCTCGGCGCCGGGCTGCTCGCGGCCGGACTGGCGCGGATCGCGCTCGCCGTCCTGCCGCACCACGCGGCGAACGAACCCACGCCGGGAGGCGAGCCGCAGCCCCACGCTGCGACCCGCCTGCCCTGAGGCTCCCTCCCAAGGGACCTCTGTCCAGATGGCACCCGCCGGGGTGTCAGCGCCCGATCTTGCGGGCGAAGACCACCGTACGGCGGGAGTAGTCGTCGGCCTTGCAGGCGACCAGCACGATGCGTGCCGGGCCGTGGACCGAGTAGAGCGAGCCCATCCGGCGCGAGGCCGACCAGAACTCGCGCTTGGTGACCTCGAAGCGGCAGCCCGCCACGCGGACCACGTCGCCGCGGCGCAGCTGACCCCAACGATCCGCGACGCCGTTGCCGGCACGCCAGGCGTGTCCGGCGTAGACCGTGCTGCCGGTCGGGTCGCAGGGCGGGTCGCCCTGGGACCAGGTGTAGACCGCGCCGCGCAGCTGGTGACCGACGGCGAGCGTGTCGTTGCGGGCGGGGACCTTGATGATCCTGGCGTCCGTGCCGGTCGCGGCGATGCGCAGCCGGTCAGGGGCGGCGGCCGCGTGGGCCACCGCACCCTGACCGATCACGAGCGGTGCGCAGACCGTGAGGACCACGGCCAGCCGCGCCAGGATCGAGCGAAGGCTCACCCGCCGGTCGCGGGTGCGACCTGAGGAGCCTGGGCGCACGCCTTGGTCGTGAACGTCATCTTCCAGGTCTGCTGACCCTTGAGGCGGAAGCCCTGGTCGGCCGCGATCGCCTTGATCGTGACGGTGCGGGACTTCGCCTTGATCCAGACGCCCTTCTGGACGATCTTGCCGTTGGCCTTGTAGATGACGCCGGCACGCTTGACGACCTTGAACAGGTCACTGCGGGTGCCGCACTTGTCGATCTTCTTCGCCGCGGCCTGCACCACGCGCACCTGCGCGGGAAGGACCTCCGGCGGCGTCTGCACCACCGGCGGGGTGATGACCGGCGGCTGCTCGGTCGGCGGAGTCGTCGTGGGCGGCGTGCTCGGGCACGGCACGTTGCTGTCCACGAGGACCGGCAGGGTGAAGGACGTCGTGCCACCGGTGAACTGGTAGCCCGGGGTGGCGGTGACCGTCAGGCTGCCGTCCGGGTTGACGACCGAGGTCCACGGGCCCGAGGGGACCGTGCCGTAGTGGGCGTTGCCCGGGCCGCAGTCGTCGACGACCGGCACGGCCGGCTTCTCGACGGTGGTCACGTTGCACGCGTCGGAGAACTTCGCGACGTCGATGCTGCCGGTGTTGGTGGCCGTCTGGCCGTTGGTCCACTTGCCGCTGAGCGTCAGGGCCACCGCCGAGGTGGGCTTGGTCGTGATGGTCTCGGTGAAGTTCCTGGTCTGGCGGTTGGTCAGCTGCGAGCCGACCGGCACCGCGTTCGTCCGGTTGGACGCCGTGATGGTCTCGGTCAACGTCTCGCTGTTGACGACGCTCCAGGTGACGGCCCAGCCGCCACCGGTCTTGCAGATCACCGATCCGGTGATCGTGTTGTGGTGCGCGCTTGCTGCACCAGCGATGCCGACGACGGCGAAGCCGACGGCCAGGACGAGGGTCAGGACCCTCGACACCGTTCGCGGTAGCAAGGCCGCGTTCCCCTCGGCCGTCCCCACGGCCACTCCCACGCGTGCTGAATCCATGTCGTGCACTACCCCCAAAAAAGGTTTCCCTGTGTCGGGGCGACCCGATGCCACCCCATCTATCGATCTAACGGGGTACGACGAGCGCAGGCACGCAAGGACACCTCAAGATGGCCTAAAGACTTGGTCATTCCCACGCGAAACCCACAGGGATGCGCTAGCGCGACAGCAGGGGGTCCAGGGCAACCGCGACGAACACCAGGGAAAGGTAAAGATTCGAGGCGTGGAAGAGGCGCATCGGGTTGATCTCGCTCAGCACGTCCGACGCCTTCGCGCGCCGCCACATGCGGTGCGCCTCGACCAGGAACACCACGCCGAGGACGGCGACCGCGATCGGGTAGACCAGGCTCGTGCCGGCCACCGGCCAGAGCAGCAGGGACGTCGCGACCATCACCCAGCTGTAGACCACGATCTGCCGACCGACCTCGGCGGCCGGCTTGACCACGGGCAGCATCGGGACGTCGACGTTGCGGTAGTCCTCGCGGTAGCGCAGGGCCAGCGCCCACGTGTGCGGAGGCGTCCAGAAGAAGACGACCAGGAACAGGACCACCGGCGTCCAGGCCAGCTCGCCGGTCACCGCCGTCCAGCCGATCAGCGCCGGGAAGCACCCGGCCAGGCCGCCCCAGACGATGTTCTGGGTCGTGCGGCGCTTGAGCAGCATCGTGTAGACGAAGACGTAGAACGCGTTGGCGCCCAGCGACAGCGCGGCCGAGAGGTAGTTGACCCACAGCGCCAGCACGACCGTGGAGAGCACGGCCAGCACGGTCGCGAAGACCAGGGCCGAGGTGGGCGAAACGATGTGGCGCGGGAGCGCCCGGCGCCGGGTGCGGCGCATCTGCTCGTCGATGTCGCGGTCGTAGACGCAGTTGTAGGCCGACGCCGATCCCGCCGACAGCGCGCCGCCGACGACGGTCGCGGCGACGAGGCCGAGGGCCGGGATGCCGCGCTCGGCGAAGAACATCACCGGCACGGTCGTCAGGAGCAGCAGCTCGATGACCCGCGGCTTGGTCAGCCCGACGTAGGCGCCGACGACGTCGCGCCAGGTCTTCGGGCCCTCCTGCTGGGCACCGTCGTCACCGGTCGACTGCCGGTCGGACGCAGCAGCGTGCGGGCCGGCGTGGGACACGGTGGGAACCTCGGACTGACGGTGGATGGGACGCGAACTCTTCGAAGCGTAAGGGGCTGTCCTCAGCGCCCGGAATCCAGTGTCCGGGACCACCCTCAGGCGGGGTCGAGTCTACGCGGCCACGGGGATAGGCTCGCAGTCGAGGCCACCCAGAGGGACCTGTGATCCCGCACTCCCTTCCCGCACCTGGCCCCGAAACGCCATCGAGAGGAACTGCGTTGACCGAGAAGTCCGCCCTGCCCGCCACCCTCGAGTGGACCGAGATCGACGACAAGGCCGTCGACACCGTCCGCGTGCTGGCGATGGACGCAGTGCAGAAGGTCGGCAACGGCCACCCCGGCACCGCCATGAGCCTCGCGCCGGCGGCGTACCTCCTCTTCCAGAAGGTGATGCGCCACGACCCGGCCGACCCGGAGTGGATCGCCCGCGACCGCTTCGTCCTGTCCTGCGGCCACTCCAGCATCTCGCTCTACCTCCAGCTCTTCCTCGGCGGCTACGGCCTCGAGCTCGACGACATCAAGGCGCTGCGCACGTGGGGCTCGAAGACCCCCGGCCACCCCGAGCTCGGCCACACCGCCGGCGTCGAGGTGACGACCGGCCCGCTCGGCCAGGGCGTCGGCAACGCGGTCGGCATGGCGCTGTCCGGCCGCCGGGTGCACGGCATGCTCGACCCCGACGCCGCTGCCGGTGAGAGCCTGTTCGACCACCAGGTCTACGCGATCGCCTCCGACGGCGACCTCGAGGAGGGAGTGAGCTCCGAGGCCAGCTCCATCGCCGGCACGCAGAAGCTCGGCAACCTCACCGTCATCTACGACCGCAACCGCATCTCGATCGAGGGCGACACCGACATCGCCTTCACCGAGGACGTGGCCAAGCGCTACGAGGCCTACGGCTGGCACGTGCAGACGGTCGACTGGACCAACGGTGGGACCGACTACGTCGAGGACGTCCCCGCCCTCTACTCCGCCATCCGCAAGGCACACGCGAAGGGCGATCAGCCGTCGCTGATCGTCCTCGACACGGTCATCGCCTGGCCGGCACCGAACGCCCAGGGCACCGAGGCCGCCCACGGCAGCGCACTCGGCGCCGACGAGGTCGCGGCCACCAAGAAGGTGCTGGGCTTCGACCCCGACCGGACCTTCGAGGTCCCGACGGGCGTCCTCGAGCACACCCGTCAGCTGCGCGAGCGCGGCTCCGCGTGGGGTGCGGAGTGGGACGAGCGTTACACCGCCTGGGCCGCCGAGCACCCCGAGTCGGCCGAGCTGCTGCACCGGCTGAAGCGCCGGGAGATGCCGGTCGGCCTCGCCGACGCGCTGCCGACGTTCCCCGCCGATGCGAAGGGCGTCGCGACCCGCTCGGCGTCCGGCAAGGTGATCAACGCCCTCGCGCCGGTGCTGCCCGAGCTGTGGGGCGGCTCGGCCGACCTCGCCGGCTCCAACAACACCACGATCACCAGTGCCCCGTCCGTCGGCCCCGAGGTCGCCGAGGTGGGCGAGTGGAGCACCGATCCGTTCCAGGGCCGGGTCCTCCACTTCGGCATCCGCGAGCACGGCATGGGCGCGATCATGAACGGCATCGCGGCCGACCGGCTCACGCGCGTCTTCGGTGGCACGTTCCTCACCTTCTCCGACTACATGCGGGGCTCCGTCCGCGTGGCCGCCCTCAGCAAGCTGCCGGTGACCTACGTCTGGACCCACGACTCGATCGGCCTCGGCGAGGACGGCCCGACGCACCAGCCCATCGAGCACCTCGCCGCGCTGCGGGCGATGCCCGGGCTCGACGTCGTACGACCGGCGGACGCGAACGAGACCGTCGCCGCCTGGCAGACCATCCTCGAGCGCACCGACACCCCGGCGGCCCTCGCACTGACCCGCCAGAACGTGCCGGTCTTCCCGCGGGGCGAGGAGGGCTTCGCGTCCACCGAGGGTGTGGCGCGCGGCGCCTACGTCCTCCTGGACTCCGACAAGGGCACGCCCGACGTGATCCTGGTCGGCACCGGGTCCGAGGTGCAGCTCGCCGTCGAGGCCAGGCGCCTGCTCGCCGAGGACGGCGTCGACGCCCGCGTGGTCTCGATGCCGTGCCTGGAGTGGTTCGAGGAGCAGGACGAGTCCTACCGCGACCTCGTGCTGCCGCCCACCGTCAAGGCCCGGGTCTCCGTCGAGGCCGGTGTCAGGCAGGGCTGGCGCGAGATCGTCGGCGACAACGGCCGGATCGTCTCCATCGACCACTACGGCGCCTCGGCCGACTACGCCCGGATCTACACCGAGTTCGGCGTCACCGCCCAGGCGGTCGCCGACGCGGCGCGCGACAGCATCGCCGTCGTCACCGCCTGACACCCACCGACCACGTTCGACGTACGACTGACACCGGAGGCACTCCATGAACGACCGTCTCAAGGCCCTGGCTGACGCCGGGGTGTCCATCTGGCTCGACGACCTCTCCCGCGAACGCCTCCAGACGGGCAACCTCGCCGACCTGGTCGAGAACAGCAACGTCGTCGGCGTGACGTCCAACCCGGCGATCTTCCAGGCCGCGCTGGCCGACGGCGAGCGCTACGACCCGCAGGTCCGCGAGCTCGCGGCCGCCGGTGCCGACGTCGAGAAGGCCACCCAGACCATCACCACCGACGACGTCCGCGAGGCGTGCAAGGTGCTGCGGCCCGTCTTCGACGTGACCGACGGAGTGGACGGTCGCGTGTCGATCGAGGTCTCCCCCGGTCTGGCGCACGACACCGAGCAGACCGTCGCGGAGGCGGCCGAGCTCTGGCGCATCGTCGACCAGCCCAACCTGCTCATCAAGATCCCCGGGACCAAGGAGGGGTGGCCGGCCATCACCGAGACGATCGCCGCCGGCATCTCGGTCAACGTCACGCTGATCTTCGGCCTGGAGCAGTACCGCAACGTGATGGAGGCCTACGTCGCCGGTCTGGAGAAGGCGCTGGCCAACGGCCACGCGCTCGCCGACATCCACTCGGTGGCGTCGTTCTTCGTCTCGCGCGTCGACGGCGAGATCGACAAGCGCCTCGAGGCCACCACGGAGGGTCCCGGCACCGACCCGGCCCTGCGCGGCAAGGCGGGCGTCGCCAACGCGCGCCTGGCCTTCAAGCTCTACGAGGAGTTCTTCGCCGGCGAGCGCTGGGAGGCGCTCGAGGCCGAGGGTGCCCGCAAGCAGCGGCCCCTGTGGGCCTCGACCGGCGTGAAGAACCCCGACTACGACGACACGATGTACGTCGTCGACCTCGTCGTCGAGGACACCGTCAACACCATGCCGGAGAAGACCCTCGACGCGGTCGCCGACCACGGCGAGGTGCGCGGCGACCGGGTGCGGCCGTTCTACGACGACGCCGCGGCGCACATGCAGGCGCTGGCCGACGCGGGCATCGACTACGACGACGTGATCGAGGTGCTGCTCCAGGAGGGCGTGGAGAAGTTCCTCGTCGCGTGGGACGAGCTCCAGACCACGCTGGCCGCGTCGCTCGAGGCAGCGCGGTCGTGACGGACGGGCCGGTGGATCCGACCACGACGCCGGCCTGGGACGCGCTGGCCGCGCTCGCGGCCGGCTTCACGCCCGACCTGCGCGGCTGGTTCGACGACGACGCCGGCCGGACGTCGTCCCTGACCCGCCCGGTGGGCGACCTGCACGTCGACCTGTCGAAGACGTTCCTGCGCGACGACGTGCGTGCGCGCCTGCTCGACCTCGCCGCCGAGACCGGCGTCGTCGAGCGGCGCGACGCGATGTTCGCGGGCACGCACGTCAACACCACCGAGGACCGGGCCGTCCTGCACACCGCCCTGCGGCTGCCCGCCGACGCGTCCCTGTCCGTCGACGGCCAGGACGTGGTGGCCGACGTCCACGAGGTGCTGGACCGCGTGTACGCCTTCGCCGCACAGGTGCGGTCGGGAGAGTGGACGGGCGTCACCGGCAAGCGCATCGAGACGGTCGTCAACATCGGCATCGGCGGCTCCGACCTCGGACCGGTGATGGCCTACGAGGCCCTCGAGCCCTACCACCAGGACGGGCTCACCTGCCGGTTCATCAGCAACATCGACCCGACCGACGCCGGGCAGGAGCTGAAGGGCCTCGACCCGGAGACGACCCTCTTCATCGTCTCCAGCAAGACCTTCGGCACCCTCGAGACGCTGACCAACGCACGGCTGTGCCGTTCCTGGCTCCTCGACCACCTGCCCGACGACGCCGACCGGGAAGCCGCCGTCGCGCAGCACTTCGTCGCCGTCTCGACCGCGCTCGACAAGGTCGCGGACTTCGGCATCGACCCCGCCAACGCGTTCGGCTTCTGGGACTGGGTCGGCGGGCGCTACTCGATGGACTCCGCGATCGGGCTCTCGCTCGTGATCGCGATCGGGCCCGATCGCTTCGCCGAGATGCTCGCCGGCTTCCACACCGTCGACGAGCACTTCCGCACGACGCCCGCCGACTCCAACGTGCCGTTGCTGATGGGGCTGCTCAACGTCTGGTACGTCAACTTCCTCGGCGCCCACACCCACGCGGTCCTCCCCTACTCCCAGCTGCTGCACCGCTTCCCGGCCTACCTCCAGCAGCTCACGATGGAGTCCAACGGCAAGGGCGTGCGCTGGGACGGCACCGCGGTCGGCTACGACACCGGCGAGGTCTTCTGGGGCGAGCCGGGCACCAACGGCCAGCACGCCTTCTACCAGCTGATCCACCAGGGGACGCGGCTCGTCCCGGCCGACTTCATCGCCTTCGCGCGGCCGGCGTACGCGCTCCAGGACGGCGACACGGACGTGCACGAGCTCTTCCTGGCGAACTTCTTCGCACAGACCAAGGCGCTCGCCTTCGGCAAGACCGCCGACGAGGTGCGTGCCGAGGGCGTCGCCGAGGAGCTGGTGTCCGCGCGCACGTTCCCGGGCAACCGGCCGACCACCTCGATCATGGCGCCGGAGCTGACGCCGGGCGTGCTCGGGCAGCTGGTCGCGCTCTACGAGCACATCACCTTCGTCGAGGGCGCGGTGTGGGGCATCGACAGCTTCGACCAGTGGGGCGTCGAGCTGGGCAAGCAGCTCGCCCAGCAGCTGCGCCCTGCCGTGTCCGGTGACGCCGCCGTCGCCGCCGAGCAGGACGCGTCCACCCAGTCGCTCATCCGCTACTACCAGGAGCACCGAGGCCGATGACCTACACCAACCCCCTGCGCGACCCGCAGGACCGGCGGCTGCCCCGCATCGCCGGCCCGTGCGGGATGGTGCTCTTCGGCGTCACCGGTGACCTGTCGCGCAAGAAGGTCATGCCGGCGATCTACGACCTCGCCAACCGCGGTCTCCTGCCGCCCGGCTTCAGCCTCGTCGGCTTCGCGCGACGCGACTGGGCCGACCAGGACTTCGCGCAGATCGTGCACGACGCGGTCAAGGAGCACGCGCGCACGCCGTTCCGCGAGGAGGTCTGGAAGCAGCTGTCCGAGGGCTTCCGCTTCGTCCCCGGCAACTTCGACGACGACGACGCCTTCGACAACCTGCGCCGCACCGTCGAGGAGCTGGACCAGCTGCGCGGCACCGGCGGCAACATGGCGTTCTACCTCGCCATCCCGCCGGCGTTCTTCGGCACCGTCGTGGGCCAGCTCAAGGAGCACGGCCTCGCCGACCCAGGCCCCGACCAGTGGCGCCGGGTGGTGGTGGAGAAGCCGTTCGGGCACGACCTCGAGTCGGCCCGCGAGCTCAACGCGACGCTCGCCGGCGTCTTCCCGTCGGGGTCGGTCTTCCGGATCGACCACTACCTCGGCAAGGAGACGGTGCAGAACATCCTGGCGATGCGCTTCGCCAACAACATGTTCGAGCCGATCTGGAACTCCAACTACGTCGACCACGTGCAGATCACCATGGCCGAGGACATCGGCATCGGTGGCCGCGCCGGCTACTACGACGGCATCGGCGCGGCGCGCGACGTGATCCAGAACCACCTCCTCCAGCTCATGGCGCTCGTCGCGATGGAGGAGCCCATCGCGTTCGACGCCGAGAGCTTGCGGATCGAGAAGCAGAAGGTGCTCGCCTCGGCGAAGCTGCCGCAGCGCCTCGACCTGTCGACGGCTCGCGGCCAGTACACGGCCGGCTGGGCCGGCGGCGAGAAGGTCATCGGCTTCCTCGAGGAGGAGGGCATCAAGCAGACCTCCACCACCGAGACCTTCGCCGCGATAACGGTCAACGTCGACACGCGCCGCTGGGCGGGCGTCCCGTTCTACCTGCGCACCGGCAAGCGCCTGGGCCGCCGGGTCACCGAGGTCGCCGTGGTGTTCAAGAAGGCGCCCCACCTGCCGTTCACGTCCACCGCCACCGAGGACCTCACCCAGAACGCCCTCGTGATCCGGGTCCAGCCCGACGAGGGGATGACCATGCGGTTCGGCGCGAAGGTGCCCGGCACGGCGATGGAGATCCGCGACGTCAACATGGACTTCGCCTACGGCGGCTCCTTCACCGAGGCCAGTGCCGAGGCCTACGAGCGCCTCATCCTCGACGTCCTGCTCGGCGACCCGCCGCTCTTCCCGCGGCACGAGGAGGTCGAGCTCTCCTGGAAGATCCTCGACCCGGTCATGGAGCACTGGGCGAGGAAGGGCAGGCCCGAGCCCTACGACTCCGGCACCTGGGGTCCGGAGTCGGCGGACAAGATGATGGCGCGCGACGGCCGGACCTGGAGGAGGCCCTGATGACCTCACCCCACGCTGTTCTTCGCCTCCCCCGCTTCGCTCCTCCGCCGAACAACACCGAGGGGACCCCGAGATGATCGAGCTCACCGACACCAACTCGTCGTCGATCGCGGCCGAGTTCGTCCGCTCCCGCGTCCGCGCCGGCAGCCCCGCCATGGGCATGGTCATGACGCTGATCATCGTGGCGCCCGAGGACGACGCGGCCGAGGCGATGGAGGCCGCCAAGCGCGCCTCGCGCGAGCACCCCTCGCGGGTCCTCGGGGTGATCCTCGGCGACGGCCGTGGAGCCGCCCAGGTCAACGCCCAGGTCGGCAGTGGCGACGGCTGGGGCGGTGAGACCGCGCTGATCCGGCTCAAGGGCGAGGTGGTCAAGCACGCCGAGTCCGTCGTGCTGCCCCTGCTGCTCCCCGACTCCCCCGTGGCGATCTGGTGGCCCACGTCCGCGCCGAGCGACCCGGCGTCGGACCCGCTCGGCGCCATCGCGCAGCGGCGCATCACCGACTCCGCCGCGGTGTCCCGCGGCAAGTCCACCGCGATGCTCACCCAGTGCGAGACCTACGCGCCCGGCAACACCGACCTCAGCTGGACGCGCCTCACGCCGTGGCGGGCACTGTTGGCAGCGGCCCTCGACCAGCACCCGCTGAAGGTCACCGGCGCCAAGGTCACCGCCGAGCGCGTCAGCCCCAGCGCCGACCTGCTCGTCGCGTGGCTGGCCGACCGGCTGAAGGTGCCGGTGGACCGCGCCAACTCCGAGGGCCCCGGCATCACCGAGGTCACGATGGACACCAAGCAGGGCCCGATCCGGATCGCCCGAGGGGACGGACGCCTGGCGACCTTCACCTCGCCGAACCGCCCCGATCGCCCCGTCGCGCTCAAGCGTCGCGAGGTCCCCGCCCTGCTGGCCGAGGAGCTGCGCCGACTCGACGAGGACGACGTCTACGCCGAGGTCGCCAAGCGGCTCGTGAAGCTGCGGGGCAGGAAGTGACCGCCGCACCCGTGGTACGCCGCCACGACGACGCCGACTCGCTCGTCGGTGACGTCGCCTCCGCCCTGCTCGATCGGATCGAGGCCGCGCAGGCGCGTGGCGAGGTGCCCCACATCGGCCTCACCGGCGGCACCATCGCCGAGGCGTTGCACCGTGAGCTCGCCCGCCGGGCGCCGGACTCGTCGGTCGACTGGTCGCGCGTCGCGTTCTGGTGGGGTGACGAGCGCTTCGTGCCTGCCGACTCCCCCGACCGCAATGCCCTCCAGGCGCGTGAGGCGCTGCTCGACCACGTCCCGGTCGACCGGTCCCACGTGCACGAGGTGCCGGCCAGCGACCAGGTGGCGAGCGCCGAGGACGCGGCGTCGTCGTACAGCGCCAGCATGCGCGAGCACGGTGCCGGCTCCTTCGAGGTGCTGATGCTGGGCATCGGCCCCGACGGCCACTGCGCGTCGCTGTTTCCCGGGCACCCCGCGCTCGGCGCTCGTGACGAGATCGCCATCGCCGTCCACGACTCCCCCAAGCCGCCGCCGGACCGGGTGAGCCTCACCTTCGAGGCGATGGAGCGGTCCCGCGCGGTGTGGTTCATCGCCAGCGGCGAGGGCAAGGCCGAGGCGGTCGCGCGTGCCCTCGCGCCCGAGGGGACGATCGAGGAGACTCCCGCCCGCGGCGTCCGCGGTGAGGAGACCGTCTGGTGGCTCGACGAGGACGCGGCCTCCGCCCTCTGACGTACGGTCGCTCAGCCTGACGTCGTGGGAATCACCGGTGCTGACCGGGGATCCCCCGACGTCGGGTCAGAAGATGATGTCGCCGGACTTGCGACGGCTGCGGAGCAGGGCGACTGCCTCGTCGAGGATGTCGGCCGCCTCGGTCTCGGAGCGACGCTCCTTCACGTAGGCGAGGTGCGTCTTGTAGGGCTCGATCTTGGGCGCCGGGGGCGGGTTCTCCGAGTCCAGGCTGGCCGGGAGGCCGCACTTCGGGCAGTCCCACGAGTCCGGCACGGAGGCCTCGATCGCGAAGGTGACCACCGAGCGGTGGTCGTGGCTGCAGAAGTACGTCACCGTCTGCCGGGGCGCGGCCTCGCCGCGCTCGGCCTCACCCATCGGGCCAGCCCCGACCCGACTTCCGCGGATCGCGTTTCCACCACCACCAGCCACCGGGGGCTCCTTCTCAAGAGTCTCAGAGGGGAATCAGTTGCCCTGGTAGGCCATGAGGAGGCCCAGGGCGATGATGCAGGCAAACCAGATGACGCCGACGCCGACCGTGAACCGGTCGAGGTTGCGCTCAGCCACCGACGATCCCCCCAGGCTGCTGGAGACGCCGCCGCCGAACATGTCGGACAGACCGCCACCTCGCCCCTTGTGGAGGAGGACCAGCAGGATCATGATCGCGCTCGCAATGACGAGCAGGATGGTGAAGAGCAGAATCACGGTCGGAAGCCTACGTCACTCGTCGTCGAAGTCGGTGCGCGGCCTCAGAGGACGGGCATGTCGTAGAACCGGCAGATGCCGCCGAACTCGTCGACCTGCAGGCTCGCGCCTCCGACCAGGCAGCCGTCGACGTCGGCCTTGTCCATGATGCCGCCCACGTTGGCCGCCTTGACGGAGCCGCCGTAGAGGATCCGGAGGCCGTCCGCGGCCCCGTCGCCGTGCACCTCGCGCACGCGCCCACGGATGGCCGCGCAGACCTCCTGGGCGTCGTCGGGGGTGGCGACCTCGCCGGTGCCGATGGCCCACACGGGCTCGTAGGCCACGACGAGACCGGCGACCTGCTCAGCGGTGAAGCCCGCGAGCGAGCCGTCGACCTGCGAGAGCGTGAAGGGCACGTGCTCGCCCGCCTGTCGTACGTCGAGTCCCTCCCCGACGCACACGATCGGGACCATGCCGGCCGCGAGCGACTTGTGCGCCTTGGCGTTGACGAGCTCGTCGCTCTCGTTGTGGTACATCCGGCGCTCGGAGTGCCCCACGACGACGTAGGAGCAGCCGAGCTTGGACAGCATGGCCGCGGAGATCTCGCCGGTGTAGGCGCCGTTGTCGTGGACGGAGACGTCCTGCGCGCCGTAGCGGACCGAGAGCCGGTCGCCGTCGACCAGCGTCTGCACCGAGCGGATGTCGGTGAACGGCGGGACGACGACCACCTCGGCCTTGGCGTAGTCGTGGCGCTTGTCGGACAGCGTCCACGCCAGCTTCTGCACCAGGACCACCGCTTCCTGGTGGTTGAGGTTCATCTTCCAGTTGCCCGCCATCAGCGGGGTGCGGTCGTGCTTGGCCACGGGTTCAGTCCCTCTCGAGTACAGCGATGCCCGGGAGCTCCTTGCCCTCCAGGAACTCCAACGACGCGCCACCGCCGGTGGAGATGTGGCCGAACGCGGCCTCGTCGAAGCCGAGCTGGCGCACGGCCGCGGCGGAGTCGCCGCCGCCGACGACCGACAGCCCGCCCGAGGTGGTGACCTCGGTCAGGGCCTGCGCGACGGCGCGGGTGCCGTCGGCGAACGCGGCCACCTCGAAGACGCCCATCGGGCCGTTCCAGAAGACCGTGCGCGCGTCGGCCAGGGCCGCCGCGAAGGCGGCCGCCGACTCGGGCCCGATGTCGAGCCCGAGGGCGTCGGCCGGGATCTCCGAGGCGGGTACGACGACGGGCTGGGGCTCGCGGTCGCCCGACGGGAACGCCGTGTCGACCACGACGTCCGTCGGGAGCACGATCTCCACCCCGCGGTCCGCCGCCTCGGTGAGGTAGCGGGTGCAGGTGTCGAGCTGGTCGGCCTCCAGCAGGCTCTTGCCGACCTCGTGGCCCTGGGCCTTGAGGAAGGTGAAGACCATGCCGCCACCGATGAGCAGCTTGTCGGCCTTGTCGATCAGGTTGTCGATGACGCCGAGCTTGTCGGACACCTTCGAGCCGCCCAGGACCACCACGTAGGGGCGGTCCGGGTGCTCGGTGAGCCGGCGGAGCACGTCGACCTCGGCCGCGACCAGCCCGCCCATGGCGGACGGCAGCCGCAGCGCGACGTCGTACACGCTCGCCTGCTTGCGGTGGACGACGCCGAAGCCGTCGGAGACGAACACGTCGGCCAGCTGCGCGAGCTGGTCGGCGAACGCCCCGCGGACGGCGTCGTCCTTGCTGGTCTCGCCGTCGTTGAACCGGACGTTCTCCAGGACGGCGACGTCGCCGTCCTGGAGACCGGCGACGGTCTCGCTGGCGCTGGCACCGACGGTGTCGGTCGCGAAGGCGACCGGCTTGCCGAGCAGCTCCGAGAGCCGTGCGGCGACGGGCTCGAGGGAGTAGGTCGGGTCGGGCGAGCCGTCCGGGCGGCCGAGGTGGGCGGTGACGACCACCTTGGCCCCCGCGTCGGACAGCTCCTGGATGGTCGGCACGCTCGCGCGGATCCGACCGTCGTCGGTGATGGTGGTGCCGTCGAGGGGCACGTTCAGGTCCGAGCGGACCAGGACGCGCTTGCCGGTCAGGTCACCCAGCGAGGAGAGGCCAGCAGACGTGGTCGACATGGATCAGAGCGACGCGCCGACGTGCACGATCAGGTCCGCGAGGCGGTTGGAGTAGCCCCACTCGTTGTCGTACCAGCCGAGGACCTTGACCTGGTTGCCGATGACCTTGGTCAGCGGGGCGTCGAAGATGCAGGACGCCGGGTCGGTGACGATGTCGGTGGAGACGATCGGGTCGGTCGAGTACTTCAGGTAGCGACCGTCGGCGGCCGCCTTGACGATCTCGTTGACCTCGTCGACGGTCGTCTCGCGCGCGGCCTCGAAGGTGAGGTCGGTGGCCGAGCCGGTCGGGACCGGGACGCGCATGGCGTAGCCGTCGAGCTTGCCCTTGAGCTCGGGCAGGACCAGGCCGATGGCCTTCGCGGCACCGGTCGAGGTCGGGACCATGTTGAGGGCGGCGGCGCGGGCGCGACGCGGGTCCTTGTGAATGTTGTCCTGGAGGTTCTGGTCCGCGGTGTAGGCGTGGATCGTGGTCATCAGGCCCTTGTTGATGCCGAGGCCGTCGTGGAGGGCCTTCGCCATCGGCGCGAGGCAGTTGGTCGTGCAGGAGGCGTTGGAGATCACCGTGTGCGCGGCCGGGTCGTACAGGCCGTCGTTGACGCCCATCACGATCGTGATGTCCTCGTTGGAGGCGGGCGCCGAGATGATGACCTTCTTCGCGCCGGCGTCGACGTGGGCCTTGGCCTTGGTCGCGTCGGTGAAGAAGCCGGTGGACTCGACGACGACGTCGACGCCCAGGTCGCCCCAGCTGAGGTTGGCGGGGTCGCGCTCGGCGGACACGGCGATCTTCTGGTCGCCGACGAAGATCGAGGTGTCGTCGCTCGACACGTCGGCGTCGAGGCGGCCGAGGATCGAGTCGTACTTCAGCAGGTGCGCGAGCGAGGCGTTGTCGGTCAGGTCGTTGACGCCGACGATCTCGATGTCGGCGCCCGAGGCGCGGACGGCGCGGAAGAAGTTGCGGCCGATGCGGCCGAACCCGTTGATGCCTACGCGGACAGTCATGACATGTCTCCTTGGTGTGGGGCCTTCGGTGACCCCGTTGACAGCTCTGGCCTTCGGTGACCAGCATCACCGACCCTATCGGGTACGAATCAAGGCTGGACGGGTGGCCGTTCGAGGTACGGACAGGTAACTTGGATCGATCCAATCAGATACGTGAACCAGTGGGTCGCGCTGTCCACGGACTGCGACGGGCCGGACGGGGAGCCGGGAGTCAGACCTCGTCGGCCAGCATCTCGGGCGTCAGCGACGCCTCGGTGTCGGGGATGCCGAGGTCCTCGGCGCGCTTGTCGGCCATCGCGAGCAGGCGGCGGATGCGCCCGGCGATCGCGTCCTTGGTGAGGACCGGGTCGTGCAGCTGGCCCAGCTCCTCGAGCGAGGCCTGCTTGTGCTCCAGGCGCAGGTTGCCCGCCTGGTGCAGGTGGTCGGGGATCTCCTCGCCGAGGATCTCCAGCGCCCGCTCCACCCGCGCACCGGCGGCGACCGCGGCGCGGGCCGAACGACGCAGGTTGGCGTCGTCGAAGTTGGCCAGCCGGTTGGCCGTGGCGCGCACCTCGCGGCGCATCCGGCGCTCCTCCCAGGCCATGAGCGACTCGTGGGCGCCGAGGCGGGTCAGCAGGGCGCCGATGGCGTCGCCGTCGCGGATCACGACGCGGTCGACGCCGCGCACCTCGCGCGCCTTGGCCGAGATGCCGAGCCGGCGGGCGACGCCGACGATGGCGAGCGCGGCCTCGGGCCCGGGGCAGGTGATCTCCAGCGACGACGAACGGCCGGGCTCGGTGAGCGAGCCGTGGGCGAGGAAGGCGCCACGCCAGGCGGCGACCGCGTCGCAGCCACCACCGCTGACGACCGCGGGCGGCAGGCCGCGGACGGGCCGACCGCGCTGGTCGAGCAGGCCGGTCTGCCGGGCGAGGGACTCGCCGTCCTTGGTGACCCGGACGATGTAGCGGCTGCCCTTGCGGATGCCGTTGCCCTGCACCATCACCACGTCGGACGGGTGGCCGTAGACCTCCGAGATGTCCTTGCGCAGGCGACGGGCGGCGGCCCCGGTGTCGAGCTCGGCCTCGACGACGATGCGACCGCTCACGATGTGCAGCCCGCCGGCGAAACGGAGCATCGAGGCGACCTCGGCCTTGCGGCAGCAGGTCTTGGTGATCTGGGTGGAGGCGAGCTCTGCCTTCACCTGTGCCGTCATAGCCATGAGCGGAATCCTGCCATGCGGGTCAACGACCCTCACCCCGCGAGCGCGCGGAGGTGACCTGCGACTCAGCCCTCGTCGACGAGGCGGCGGAACGCCGCCGCCAGCCGGTCCGGGTCGTGCCTCGGCTCCCCCGGCACGGCGATGTCGTCGACGACCAGGCGAGCGCCCCGTCGGGCCACCGCCCGCTCGAGCCGGTCGCGCTCCTCGGCCCCGGCGAGCGCGACGGTCGAGGAGTCGACCAGCACGGCGTGGACGGTCAGGTCGGGGGCGTGCTCGAACAGGACCGCGAGGTGGTCCTCCGGTCCGAAGCCGGTCGTCTCCCCCGCCTGCGCCTCGAGGTTCAGCACCACCACGAGGCGGCCGTCGGTCTCGGCCAGCGCCCGGCGCAGTCCGGGCACCATCAGGTGCGGGATCACCGAGCTGAACCACGATCCCGGCCCGAGCACCACCAGCTCCGCGGCGAGGATCGCGTCGATCGCCTCCTGGCAGGTCGCCGGGTCCTCCGGCACGAGCGCCACGGACTCGATCTGGCCCACCGTGGTCGCGACCTCGACCTGGCCGCGCACGACGCTGACCTCGTCGGGGCGGGCGGCGTCGGCGCCGCGCACCCGGGCCGTGATGTCCATCGGGGTCGTGGCCATCGGGAGCACCCGGCCGTGGGCGCCGAGCAGCCGGCCGACCCAGTCGAGGGCGCGCACGTGGTCGCCCATCAGCTCCCAGAGCCCGACGATCAGCAGGTTGCCGACGACGTGGCCGTTCATCTCACCCTGCCCCGCGAAGCGGTGCTGGAGCACGTCGGCCCAGGTGGTGCCCCACTCGTCGTCACCGCAGAGCGCGGCGAGCGCCATCCGCAGGTCCCCCGGAGGCAGTACGCCGAACTCGCCCCGCAGCCGTCCCGACGACCCGCCGTTGTCGGCCACCGTGACGACGGCGGTCAGCTCGTCGATCGTGAGGTCGTCGTGGAGCCGGCGCAGCGCCGACAGCGTCGCGAAGAGCCCGTGGCCGCCACCGAGCGCGACCGCGGCCTGCGCGGTCTGGCGAGCCACCTCACTCCCTGCCGAGGTCGCGGTGGGCGGTGCTGACGTCGTAGCCGGCCGCGCGGACGCGGGCCGCGATCTCCTCGGTCATCGCCACGCTGCGGTGCTTGCCGCCGGTGCAGCCGATCGCGACCTGCATGAAGCGCTTGCCCTCGCGGAGGTACCCCTCGGCGACCGTGCCGAGGACCGGGAGGTACTGGTCGAGGAACTCGGCCGCGCCGGGCTGCGACAGGACGTAGGCCGACACCTCCGGATCGCGGCCGTTCTGCGGGCGCAGCTCGGGGATCCAGTGCGGGTTGGGCAGGAAGCGCATGTCGGCCACCCAGTCGGCGTCGACCGGGATGCCGTACTTGAAGCCGAAGCTGATGACGGTCACCTTGAGCCGGGTCGTGGCAGCGGTGCCGAACAACTCGGTGATCCGGTCCTGGAGCTGGTGGACGTTGAAGTTGGACGTGTCGATCTGGATGTCGGCGTCGCCGCGGATGTCGGCCATCACGTCGCGCTCGCGCCGGAGGCCGTGGAGCAGGCGTCCTCCGCCCTGGAGCGGGTGGGGGCGACGGGCCGCCTCCTGCCGGCGGACCAGGACGTCCTCGGTGGCCTCGAGGAAGAGCAGCGTGGTCGGCCGGCCGGTGACCTGCTGGTGGCGGTTGGCCTGGAGGGAGTCGAAGAACGAGCCCGAGCGGACGTCGACCACGACCGCGATCGGCTGGTGCACGCCCCGGCTGTCGTCGACGAGGCGCACCACGTCGCGCACCAGGGTCGGCGGGAGGTTGTCGACGACGAAGTAGCCGAGGTCCTCGAGCTCCTTGGCCGCGGTGCTGCGTCCGGCGCCGGTCATGCCGGTGACGATCACCAGCTCGCCGGGGGTCGGCTCGTCCATCAGGGCACGCCTCTCAATCCTCGATGATCTCGCCCGTGGCGGTGTTGACCACCGGCGCCTTGGCAGCAGTCTTGCGGGTCGCGTCGGCCTTCGCGACCGCGTCCTTGATGGCCGTGGCCGTGCGCGGCCCGATGCCCGGGACCAGCGCGATCGCCTCGGGCTCGGCCTCGCGGAGCTTCTTGAGCGAGCCGAAGTGCTTGAGCAGCGTCTTGCGCCGCACCTCGCCGAGCCCGGGCACGTCGTCGAGCATGCTCTCGACCATCGACTTCGAGCGCCGGCTGCGGTGGTGGTTGATGGCGAAGCGGTGGGCCTCGTCGCGGATGCGCTGGAGGAGGTAGAGGCCCTCGCTGGTGCGGGCCATGATCACCGGGTCCTCCTCCCCCGGCAGCCACACCTCCTCGAGCCGCTTGGCCAGCCCGCAGACGGGGATGTCGGCGATGCCGAGCTCGGCCATCGCCTGCTGGGCGGCCGCCACCTGCGGCGGACCGCCGTCGACGACGACCAGCGCCGGGGCGTACGCGAACTTGCGGGGGCGACCGGTCTCCGGGTCGACGAGCATCGGACCGGAGTCGGTCGCGACGGTCTCGCTCCTCGCCTGCTCGTCGAGCAGTCGCCTGAAGCGGCGGGTGATGACCTCGTGCATCGACGCGACGTCGTTCTGCCCGTCGACGCCCTTGATCACGAACCGGCGGTACTCCGACTTCCGCGACAGGCCGTCCTCGAAGACGACCATCGACGCCACGACCTCCGTGCCCTGGAGGTTGGAGACGTCGTAGCACTCGATGCGCAGCGGCACCTCGTCGAGCGAGAGCGCCTGCTGGATCTCCTCCAGCGCCCGGTTGCGGGTGGTGAGGTCGCTGGCGCGCCTGGTCTTGTGGAGCGCGAGGGCCTGGCCCGCGTTGGACGCCACGGTCTGCTGGAGGTCGCGCTTGTCGCCGCGCTGCGGGACCCGGATGGCCACCTTGCTCCCCCGGCGCTCCGAGAGCAGCTCCTCGAGCACGTCGGCGTCGGGCGGCAGCGCCGGCACCAGCACCTCGCGCGGGATCGAGTCGCCGCCCTCGCCGCCGTAGAGCTGGAGCACGAAGTCCTGGACCAGGTCGGCGGTGCCGCCCTCGTCGGAGCGGTCCGCGACCCACCCGCGCTGGCCGCGGATGCGTCCGCCGCGGACGTAGAAGATCTGCACGGCGACCTCGAGCGGGTCCTCGGCGAGGGCGATCACGTCGGCGTCGGTGCCGTCGCCCAGGACCACGGCCTGCTTCTCGAGCGCCTTGTTGAGCGCGCCCAGGTCGTCACGCAGCCGCGCGGCCTTCTCGAAGTCGAGCGCCTCGGAGGCGGCGTACATCTCCTTCTCGACGCGCCGGACGAAGGCCGTGGTGTTGCCGCCCATGAAGTCGCAGAAGTCGTCCACGATCTCGCGGTGCTCGTCGGGCGTGACGCTCCCCACGCAGGGCGCCGCGCACTTGTCGATGTAGCCCAGCAGGCAGGGCCGGCCGATCTGGGAGGAGCGCTTGAAGACGCCGTTGCTGCACGAGCGCATCGGGAAGACGCGGAGCAGCAGGTCGACGGTCTCGCGGATCGCCCACGCGTGGCTGTAGGGACCGAAGTAGCGGGTGCCCTTGCGCTTGGCCCCGCGCCCGACCATCACCCGGGGGAACTCGTCGCCGACGGTGACCGCGAGCCAGGGGTAGGACTTGTCGTCGCGGTACTTGACGTTGAAGCGCGGGTCGAACTCCTTGATCCAGCTGTACTCCAGCTGGAGGGCCTCGACCTCGGTGTCGACGACGGTCCACTCGACGCTGGCGCCGGTGGTGACCATCGAGGCGGTGCGGGGGTGGAGGTTGCCGATGTCCTGGAAGTACGACGACAGGCGCGAGCGCAGGCTCTTGGCCTTGCCGACGTAGATCACCCGGCCCTTGGCGTCGCGGAACCGGTAGACCCCGGGCTGGGTGGGGATCGACCCGGGAGCGGGTCGATACGAGCTCGGCGTGGCCACCCGCCAACCCTACGGGCGGCCTCCGACAGCACTGACAGCACTCACCACGCGCCCGCGATCAGGCGCGGGTGATCGAGTCCCCGTCGACGGTGATCGCGACCGACGCGAGCGCGCTCGAGGCCGGACCGGAGATCGGCGAGCCGTCCTCCAGCGAGAAGGTGCTCGAGTGGCACGGACAGGGGATGGTGCCGTCGGAGCTGGTCTCGACGAGGCAGCCCTGGTGGGTGCAGACCGCGGTGAACGCCTTGAAGTCACCCTCGGTCGGCTGGGTCACCACGATCTTGGCGGCCGACACCACGAAGCACCCGCCGACCGGGACGTCGGCGGCCGAGGCGAGCGCCTCGCCGCCGCCCGCGTCGGAGGTCTCGCTCGAGCTCGGGTCGCTGGTGGGGTCGCTCGCCCCGGACGTCGCCGGGTCGGTCGCGCTGTCGGTCTCGTCCGAGCCGCACGCGGCGAGGACCGGTACGCCGACCGCGATGGCGGCGGTGCCGGACAGGGCGCGTCGTCTGTTGATCGTCGTCATGCCGCGACAGTAGCCAGCGACCCTGTGAGGAGTCTGTGACGGAGGTTTCCGTCGTGTGACGGCTACTTCTTCCTGGCCGGCTTCTTCGCCGCAGCCTTCTTCGCGGCAGCCTTCTTCGCCGGCGCCGTACGGGTGGCGGTCTTCCTCGCCGGTGCCGCCGCGGCCGCTGCCTTCTTCGCCGCGCGCTCGGCGGCGGCGGCCTTCTTGGCCGCGGCCTTGGTCACCGGCCGGGTGACCTCGACGGGCTTGACCCTGCCCCGTGGCTGCTTGGCGCCGCGCCCCTCGAGGATCGGCGCCAGGAACGTGCCGGTGTGGCTCTCGGCCACTGACGCGACGTGCTCCGGGGTGCCCTCTGCCACGACGAGGCCGCCGCGCGAGCCGCCCTCGGGACCCATGTCGATCAACCAGTCGGCGGTCTTGATGACGTCGAGGTTGTGCTCGATCACCAGGACCGTGTTGCCCTTGTCGACCAGTCCCGACAGGACGTGGAGGAGCTTGCGGATGTCCTCGAAGTGCAGGCCCGTGGTGGGCTCGTCGAGGACGTAGACGGTGCGACCGGTCGACCGCTTCTGCAGCTCGCTGGCGAGCTTCACGCGCTGGGCCTCGCCACCCGACAGGGTCGTCGCGGGCTGGCCGAGGCGGACGTAGCCGAGGCCGACCTCGCCGAGGGTGGTCATGTGGCGCGCGATCGCGGGCACGGCGGCGAAGAAGTCGGCCGCCTCCTCGATCGGCATGTCGAGGACCTCGGCGATGGTCTTGCCCTTGTAGTGGACCTCGAGCGTCTCGCGGTTGTAGCGCGCGCCGTGGCAGACCTCGCACGGGACGTAGACGTCCGGCAGGAAGTTCATCTCGATCTTGATCGTGCCGTCGCCGGAGCAGGCCTCGCAGCGCCCGCCCTTGACGTTGAAGGAGAAGCGGCCCTGGAGGTAGCCCCGCATCTTCGCCTCCGGGGTGGAGGCGAAGAGCCGGCGGACGTGGTCGAAGACACCGGTGTAGGTGGCCGGGTTGGACCGCGGCGTGCGACCGATCGGCGACTGGTCGACGTGGATCACCTTGTCGACGTGCTCGAGGCCGGTGATCTTCGTGTGCCGTCCCGGGACGGCGCGCGCGTTGTAGATCTGCTTCGACAGCGAGGTGTAGAGGATGTCGTTGACCAGCGTGGACTTGCCGGACCCGGACACGCCGGTGACCGCGGTGAAGACACCGAGCGGGAAGCTCACGTCGACGTTCTGCAGGTTGTGCTCGCGGGCACCGTGGACGGTCAGCTCGCGACCCACGGTGCGGGGGCGGCGCACGGCCGGGATGGGGATCTCACGACGGCCGGAGAGGTACTGGCCCGTCATCGAGTCGGGGTGGGCGAGGAGGTCCTCGACCGACCCGGAGTGGACGACCTGGCCGCCGTGCTCGCCGGCACCGGGGCCGATGTCGACGACCCAGTCGGCGACCCGGACGGTGTCCTCGTCGTGCTCGACGACGATCAGCGTGTTGCCGAGGTCCTTGAGGCGCAGCAGCGTCTCGATCAGCCGGTGGTTGTCGCGCTGGTGCAGGCCGATGGACGGCTCGTCGAGGACGTAGAGCACGCCGACGAGACCGGCGCCGATCTGCGTGGCGAGCCGGATCCGCTGGGCCTCGCCGCCGGACAGCGAGCCGCTGGGACGGTCGAGGGAGAGGTAGTCGAGGCCGACGTCGAGCAGGAACCGCAGGCGCTCCTGGATCTCCTTGAGCACCCGCTCGCCGATCTGCCGCTCGCGCGCGGAGAGATCGACGGTGCGGAGGTACTCGGCCGTCTCGTCGATCGACATCGCGCAGACCTCGGCGATGTTCTTGCCGCCCTGGTCCTTGGCGCCGAGGGTCACCGACACCGAGACCGGCTTGAGGCGGGTGCCCTTGCACGCCGGGCACGGCACCTCGCGCATGAAGCCCTCGAACCGCTCGCGGCTCGTGTCGGACTCGGCCTCGCGGTGCCGCCGCTCGACATAGGGGCGCACCCCCTCGAAGGCGGCGTAGTAGGCACGCTGGCGGCCGTAACGGTTCTTCGTGACGACGTGGACCTTGGTCTTGTGGCCCTCGAGCAGCGACGTGCGCGCGTGCGGGGTCAGCTCGTTCCACGGGGTGTTGAGGTCGAAGCCGAGCTCCTCCCCGAGCGCGTTGACCAGGCGGAGGAAGTAGTCGGCGACGTGGGCACCGCTCCAGGGAGCGATCGCCCCCTCGCCGAGCGTCGCACCCTGGTCGGGGACGACCAGCTCGGGGTCGACCTCCATCTTGGTGCCGAGGCCGGAGCAGACGGTGCAGGCGCCGAACGGGGAGTTGAAGGAGAACGACCGGGGCTCGAGGTCGTCGGTGTCGATGGTGTGGTCGTTGGGGCACGCCATCTTCTCCGAGAACCGCATCTCGCGGCCCGGGTCCTTGGCGTCGAGGTCGACGAAGTCGAAGACGACCAGGCCGCCGGCCAGCCCGAGCGCGGTCTCGACCGAGTCGGTGAGGCGGCGCTTCGAGGACTCCTTCACCGCCAGGCGGTCGACCACGACCTCGATCGTGTGCTTGAGCTTCTTGTCGAGGGTCGGCGGCTCGTCGAGCGTGTGGGTCTGGCCGTCGACGCGGGCCCGGCTGAAGCCCTGCTGCTGCAGCTGGCGGAAGAGCTCGACGTACTCCCCCTTGCGGCCGCGGATCACCGGCGCGAGCACCTGGAAGCGACGGCCCTCCTCGAGACCGAGGATGCGGTCGACGATCTGCTGCGGGGTCTGCCGCTCGATGGGCGCCCCGCAGGTCGGGCAGTGGGCGCGGCCGGCGCGGGCGTAGAGCAGCCGGAGGTAGTCGTAGACCTCGGTGATGGTGCCGACGGTCGAGCGCGGGTTCTTCGACGTGGACTTCTGGTCGATGCTGACCGCCGGGCTCAGGCCCTCGATGAAGTCGACGTCGGGCTTGTCCATCTGGCCGAGGAACTGGCGCGCGTAGGCCGACAGCGACTCGACGTAGCGGCGCTGGCCCTCGGCGAAGATCGTGTCGAAGGCGAGGCTGGACTTGCCCGACCCGGACAGGCCCGTGAAGACGATGAGCGAGTCCCGCGGGAGGTCGAGCGACACGTCCTTGAGGTTGTGCTCGCGGGCGCCCCGGATGATCAGCTGGTCGGCCACTGTGGTCCTCTGTCTGGTGCTTGTCGGAGTCGAACACATGTTCGTCTCGGTCGTGCGTCGAGGTCAAGGCGACGCACCGTCCAACCCTCTCACGCAGCACCGACAGTGGGTCCATCGATCACCCGCGCGGGTGGACACCGGAGGGACGGCCGTGGTGGCACGATGACCTCGTGACCCACGACACGGGCGCTCCGCCCGAGCTCATCACCGGCCTGCTGCCGGCGGCCGACCACTCGCTCGTGCGCACGGTCGACGCCCTCTCGGACTCCCAGTATGCCGAGCCCTCGCAACTGCCCGGCTGGTCGCGGGCCCACGTCGTCGCCCACCTCACCCTCAACGCCGAGGCGCTGGGCGGGGTGCTGCATGCTGCCCACACGGGCCGGCAGCGCCCGATGTACGCCTCCGACGAGGCTCGCGACGCCGACATCGAGTCCCTCGCGGCGTCCGGTCCCTCCGAGGTCCGCGACCGGTTCCTGGCTTCGACGACCTTCTTCGGCGACGCGCTGGCGGCCATGCACGAGCACGACTGGGCCGGGTCGTTCGACCGCACTCCGGGCGTCAGGACGGTCCGACTGGTCGACGTGCCGCTGATGCGCGTCCGCGAGGTGGAGATCCACCACGCCGACCTCGGCGTCGGCCACACCGCCGAGGACTGGTCACCGGACTTCTGTGCCGTGCTGCTCGAGTCCCTCACCAGGGTCGACCCGGGTGTGTCGTTCGAGGTGCGCCCGACCGACCTCGACCGCACCTGGCGCTACGGTCAGGACGATGGCGGACCCGTCATCACCGGCCGAGCCGGGGCGATCGGCTGGTGGCTCACCGGCCGCGGCACCGGCGCCGGCCTGACGTCCGACACCGGCGCACTGCCGGAGATGGAGGCATGGTGAACCACGACGGCGGCACCCACGCGTACACGGGAAGGGTCTCCCCCGGCGGCGAGCCCGACACCCAGACCCTCGGCTGCCTCACCGTCACCAAGGTGGCGGTCGACGAGAAGATGTCGAACAACTGCTACCTCCTGCGCTGCGCCGAGACCGGCGACCTCGTGCTCATCGACGCAGCGGCCGAGCCGTCCCGACTGCTCGAGCTCATCGGCGAGGGCCCGCTCGCCGCGGTCGTGACCACCCACCAGCACTGGGACCACCACCGGGCGCTGGCCGCGGTGAAGGCCGCGCACCCCGACGCCGTCGTCGTCGCCGGCGCCCCCGACGCCGACGCCATCGAGGAGCAGACCGGGGTGGGCGTCGACCGACGCGTCGGCGAGGGCGACACCGTCGCCGTCGGCGCGTGCGACCTCCAGGTCATCCCGATCGCCGGCCACACGCCCGGCTCGATCGCGCTCCTCGTCGACGACGACAAGGTCTCCGACCACCCGCACCTCTTCACGGGCGACTCGCTCTTCCCCGGGGGCGTCGGCGGCACCTTCGGCGACGACGACGCCTTCGCCCAGCTCATCGGCGACGTCGAGACGAAGCTCTTCGGCCGCCTCCCTGACGAGACCCGCTTCTACCCCGGCCACGGCGACGACGGCGTCCTGGGTGACGAGCGCCCGCACCTCGCGGAGTGGCGCGAGCGCGGCTGGTAGCCCGGCCCGTGGCAGGCTGGAGGCATGAGCACGCGTGAGCTGACCCTGGCCGACTTCGAGCAGACCGTGAGCGGCGAGGGCATCGTCCTGGTCGACTTCTGGGCGGCCTGGTGCGGTCCGTGCCGGCAGTTCGCTCCGGTCTACGAGAAGGCCTCCGAGGACAACCCCGACATCGTCTTCGGCAAGGTCGACACCGAGGCCGAGCAGCAGCTCGCGCAGATGGCCGCGATCACGTCCATCCCGACCCTCATGCTCTTCCGCGACGGCGTGCTGCTCTTCAACCAGGCCGGCGCCCTGCCGCCGCAGGCCCTCTCCGGGGTGATCGCGCAGGCCCGCGAGCTCGACATGGACGCCGTGCGCCAGGAGGTGCAGGCCGCCCAGGAGGCCGCCGCCAACGGCCCCCAGGACGAGGTCGGCCTCGACGAGTTCGCCGCCGCGCACAGCCAGGGGGCGTACGTCGTCGATGTGCGCGAGGCCGACGAGGTGGCCGGCGGACGGGTGCCCGGCGCCGTGCACATCCCGATGAACGACGTGCCGGCGCGCGTCGCCGAGCTCCCGCAGGACCAGCCCGTCTTCGTGATCTGCCAGTCCGGCGGCCGCAGCCGCCAGGTGGTCGACCACCTCCGCGCGCAGGGCGTCCCCGCGATCAACGTCGCCGGCGGCACCGGCGGCTGGGCACAGCGCGGCTGGCCGCTCGAGGGCTGAGCCCTCACAGCATCCGGCGCAGGATCCTCGGCCGGAGGTTCGTGGACAGGTGCGCCGCCAGCGCGCCGAAGAACGCCACGTGCGCCCCGACGTGCAGCGGCAGCCAGCGGTCGTCACCCGTGGCGACCAGCACGATCCCGCTCAGCGGTACGACGACCAGCAGCGCCAGCAGGGCCCGCTCGGTCCAGTGGACGAGCGTCCTGTCGCCTGCCGACAGGTGCTCCGACCACGGCGGCAGGCCGGCGTACCTGCGCCACAGCGGTCGCACGACACCGAGGGCGAGCACGCACAGCCCGAGGAGCAGGTGCACCTCGGCGAGGTCGAACCCGCCGCCGAGCAGGTCGTAGCCGTCGGCCCGCGCCTCGCAGGCGTCCTCCAGGCGGTCCAGCCGGTCCTCGAAGGCGTCCGAGGTGTCACCGCCGCTGAGGTCCTCCCCCGGCGGGTCACAGTCCTCGTCGAGGTCGAGGTCGTAGCCGACGGCGAACTGGGCCGCGAGCGCCCCGACCGTCAGCCAGTGCAGGACCTTCTGCGACGTGCGGTAGCCACGCGGCGGTGCGTCGAGGTCGGCCATCAACGCACTCGCACCCGACCGCCGTCGACCTCCCACCGCTGGTCGAGCGCGACGTTGGCGAGCAGCCGCCGGTCGTGCGAGACCAGCAGGAGCGTGCCGTCGTAGGTCTCCAGCGCCTGCTCGAGCTGCTCGATGGCCGGCAGGTCGAGGTGGTTGGTCGGCTCGTCGAGGACGAGCAGGTTGACCCCGCGCGCCTGGAGCAGCGCCATCGCGGCCCGGGTGCGCTCGCCGGGCGAGAGCCGCCCGACGAGGCTGGCGACCTGGTCGGCCTTGAGGCCGAACTTCGCGAGCAGGGTGCGGACCTCGGCCGCGGTCATCGTGGGGACGACGGCCTCGAAGGCGTCGCCCAGCGGTGCCGCGTCGTCGAGCGACGTGCGGGCCTGGTCGATCTCGCCGATCGCGACGCTGGCGCCGAGCGACGCACGCCCCTCGTCCGGCACGAGGTGGCCGAGCAGCAGCCGCAGCAACGTGGTCTTGCCCGCGCCGTTGGGGCCGGTGATGGCGATCCGGTCGCCGGCCGAGACCTGCATCGACACGGGCCCGAGCGTGAAGCCACCGAGCCGGACGATGGCGCCGTCGAGGGTGGCCACGACGCTGGACGAGCGTGGCGCCGCGGCGATGTCGAACTGGAGCACCCACTCCTTGCGTGGCTCCTCGACCTCCTCCAGCCGCGCGATCCGCGACTCCATCTGCCGCACCTTCTGCGCCTGCTTCTCCGACGACTCGCTCTGGGCACGGCGGCGGATCTTGTCGTTGTCGGGCGACTTCCTCATCGCGTTCCGCACGCCCTGCGAGCTCCACTCGCGCTGGGTGCGCGCGCGTCCGACGAGGTCGGCCTTCTTCTCGGCGAACTCCTCGTAGGCCTCGCGCGCGTGCCGCCGCGCGACGGCGCGCTCCTCGAGGAACGCGTCGTAGCCGCCGTCGTGGACCGCCACCTGGTGCTGCGCGAGGTCGAGCTCGACGACCCGCGTGACGCAGCGCGCGAGGAACTCTCGGTCGTGCGAGACGAGCACGACGCCCGCGCGGAGGCCCCGCACGAAGGACTCGAGCCGCTCGAGGCCGGCGAGGTCCAGGTCGTTGGTGGGCTCGTCGAGGAGCACCACGTCGAAACGGCTGAGCAGGAGCGCGGCGAGCGCGACCCGGGCCGCCTGCCCGCCCGACAGCGTGGTCATCAGGGCGTCCAGGCCCAGGTCGACGCCGAGCTCGGCGAGGACCGCGGGCGCGCGGTCGTCGAGGTCCGGCGCCCCGGTGACGAGCCAGTGGTCCAGCGCGGCGGCGTACACGTCCCCGGCCCGCGGGTCGTCGGTCTCGAGCGCGGCGGCGGCGGCCTCCATCGCCTCGGTCGCCGGCGCCGCGCCGGTGCGGCGGCCGAGGTAGCCGGCGATCGTCTCGCCGGGCACGCGCTCGTGCTCCTGCGGGAGCCAGCCGACGAAGGCGTCGGACGGCGCCGTGGACACCGATCCGGCCATCGGCGTGGACTCGCCCGCGAGGAGGCGCAGGAGGGTGGACTTGCCGGCGCCGTTGGCACCGACGACGCCCACCACGTCGCCCGGGGCGACGGTGAGGTCGAGGGACTCGAAGAGGGTGCGGTGCCCGTGGCCGCCGGCCAGGTCCTTGGCCACGAGGGTGCCGGTCACCGCCACAGGGTAGAGGGAGGGCCGGCCGGCGCTCGCCGGGAGGGTGAGCCGTCGGGAGAGTCGGTTAGTCTCGCCGCGTGCTCATCTCCGACTCGCGGCAGGTCCTCTTCGTCCACGTCCCCAAGACGGGTGGCGTGTCGGTCGAGGACACCGTGCGGGAGGCCTGCCCCGACGCCCGGAAGGCGCGTCCCGCGCTGGGCCGCCACGCGACGCTGGGCAAGATCCTCAAGCACGAGCCGCAGGTCGCCGACTACTGGAAGTTCGGCTTCGTCCGGAACCCCTGGGCGCGGATGGTGTCGTGGTACTCGATGATCTCGCAGTGGGACCGTCGCCACGGCCCCGCCAGCGGCAAGCCGCAGGACGTCAAGCACGGCTCGATGCGCGACGGCAACGAGATGTGGCGTGCGGCCGCGGCCTACGCCGACTTCAGCGAGTTCGTGATGCGCGGCACCGAGGAGCTCCCCCGCGTCGGCACCCCGCAGATCACCTACCTCCGGGCGCCGAAGTTCGACAGCCAGGTGGACTTCATCGGCCGCACGGAGAGCTTCGCCGACGACCTCCAGCGCGTGCAGGTCCAGCTCGGCCTCGAACCGTCGGTGCCGGTGCACAAGAACAAGTCGCGGCACGGGACCTACCACGACTACTTCACCGACGAGACCCGCAGGAAGATCGCAGAGGTCTACGCCGAGGACATCGACCTCTTCGGCTACACCTACTGATCTGCCGGGCCCAGCACGGTCCCCCGGGCCCCTGCCCACTCGCCGGTCGCCTGCAGCCGGCGCCACACGTCGTACTCCGGGGCGAAGTGGGCCGCCAGCGCCTCCCGCGTCGCGAACGACAGCTCGCCCCGCTCGGCGCCGGACGCGTTGCGGCGCTCGAACTCCAGCGTCGCGCCCACCCGCTCGCTGAACCACGGCTCCCACACGTCCGGCCGGTCCACGCTGAAGACCCGGTCGACCGCGACCCCGCCCTGGGCGTGGATGAACTTCGACGGCCGGCCCTTCGGGACGGGCGCGTCGTCGTCACCGGCGAGGTAGTGCAGTGCGAAGTCCTCGAAGGTCATCTCGGCCGTCGACCGGCGGCTGTCCTCGCGCCCGCGGTAGCGCCACCACGACTCGAGCCAGGCGATCGGCTCACGGAACATCGTGACCAGCTCGTAGGACTCCCGCGGGTGACCCTGCTCGGCGAGCGCGTGCGCCTTCGTGTGCACGAAACCCCGCGCGGGCAGGTGCTTCTGGCCGGGTGGCGCGCTGACCGCCTCGGTGGCGTACGGCGCCAGCGTCCGCTCCAGGGTCGTGCTCGCGGTCTTCGGCAGCGCGAGCAGCACGAAGTCGCGGCCGGGACCGAGGCCGAGGAACGTCATCACGCGGCCGATCATCCCCCACAGCCCTCCGGTCGGCTGCACCTGTCACAGGTGAGTGGGCTAGCCTCCCGCCCGTGCTGATCTCCGACGCCAGGCGCGCACTCTTCGTGCACGTGCCCAAGACGGGCGGCGTCTCGGTGGGGGTCGCCTTCGAGCGGTGCTGCCCCGATGCTCGGAGCAAGACGCCGGGCGTCCAGCCGCCGCTGGGTCGGCACGCTCCCTACGAGCGCATCCTCCGCGCCGAGCCGGACGTCGCCGCCTACTGGTCGTTCGGGTTCGTCCGCAACCCGTGGGCGCGGATGGTGTCGTGGTGGTCGATGATCGACGACTGGAACACCGCCCACGGACCGGCGAGCGGGAAGCCGCAGGAGACCGCGACGCGGATGCGTGGCAACGACATGTGGCGCGCGGCGGCGGCGTACTCCGGCTTCGAGGAGTTCGTGCTCCGCGGTCCCGACGAGCTGCCGCGGGTGGGGCGGCCCCAGGTCGACTACCTCCACGCCCCGGGTCGCGAGGTCGACTTCGTCGGCCGCACCGAGACCTTCGCGGAGGACCTCGCCGCCGTCCAGCGGCACCTCGGCAGCGAGCCGGTCCACGTCCCGCACCGCAACAGGTCGGACCACGGCAGCTATCGCGGCTACTACACCGACGCGACCCGCGACCGGGTGGCCGAGGTGTACGCCGCCGACCTCGAGGCGTTCGGCTACACGTTCTGACCTTCCCTGGAGGCTCCCGGCCTGCCACTGTTCGGTCCGTGGACGTACTCGACTCCTGGACCCGCTCCGAGCACACCGCCGACGTCGCCGGGAGGCCGACGACGCACCCCGTCCACCGCAAGGGCAGCGGCCCCGGTGTGGTCGTCGTGCACGAGATGCCGGGCCTCACCGCCGGCGTCGTCCGCTTCGGCGAGGAGCTCGTGGAGGCCGGCTACACCGTGCTCCTGCCGCACCTCTTCGGGCCGGTCGGCCGGGAGTTCAGCAACGGGGACGTCGCCCGCGCCTTCCCGAAGGTCTGCATCAGCCGCGAGTTCACCAAGCTCCGGCGCGGCGTGACCACACCCGTCGCCGGCTGGCTCCGCTCGCTCGCCCGCCAGCTCCACGACGAGCTCGGCGGTCCCGGCGTCGGAGCGCTCGGCATGTGCTTCACCGGGGGCTTCGCGCTCGCGATGATGGTCGACGACAGCACGGTCGCCCCTGTCGTGTGCCAGCCCAGCACCCCGTTCGTCCCGGGTGCCAAGCGTGGGGCGGACCTCAACCTCTCCCCCGCCGACGCGGACGTCGTACGCCGCCGGGCCGGCGAGGGCTGCCAGGTCCTCGGCATCCGCTACGCCTCCGACCCGCTCCCCGGCACCCGCTTCGACACCCTGACCTCGCTCATCGGCGACGCCTTCATCCGCGTCGAGCTCGACGGCCAGGGCCACTCGACCGTCACCGAGCAGCGCTCGCAGGTCGCCGTCGACGCCGTGCTGGAGTTCTTCGCCGACAGGCTCCACGCGCCGGCCCGCAGCTGACGGAGCCGCTCGTCAGGGACCGGCGCGCACCAGGCGTCGTACGTCGTCCAGGTCGAGGTCGTAGGGCCCGACGCGGGTCAGCACCCACGACGCACCCGCGTCCAGCCAGGGAGCGGGGTCCTGGTCGGGCTGGAGGTCGACGACGACGTCGAACCGGTCGCGCGGCTCGTGCTCAGCCAGGTCTGCGGTCACCCGATCGAGGTCTCCCGGTCCGTCGAGACCGATGACGAAGAACCCGTCGTGGCGAGCCGCGCGCCGCAGGGGCGCGGCGTTCGGGAAGCGCCCGCCGATCCAGATCGGCACCTCCGGCGCCGGCAGGAACCTCGCCTCGCGCGCGGCGTAGTGGTCACCGTCGTGGTCCACCGGATCGCCGCTGAGGAGGCCGGTGAGCACCTCGAGACCCTCGTCCAGCATCCGCCCACGGATCTTCGGGTCCGGCTCGTCGCCGTAGGCGCTGAGCTCGCCCACCCAGTCGTCGCCGAGCCCCAGGCCGAGGACGAAGCGGCCCCCGGACAGGACGCCCAGGCTGGCCACCTGACGGGCGAGCACCTGCGGACGCCGCCGGGCCAGGGGCGTCACCATCGGACCGAGCAGCATCCGCTCGGTGCGCATCGCCACCGCCGCGCAGCAGGTCCAGACGTCCGCGATCGCGGTCACCCGGTCGCCGTACTGCAGGTGGTCCCAGACGAAGAAGCCCTCCCAGCCGGCCTCCTCGGCCTCGGCGGCGAGGTCCCCGACGACGCGCGGGTCGGCGAGGGCGTCGAAGGGGGCGACGAAGAGTCCGCGGCGTGCAGGCATGGCCTGATCATGCCGTGGGGCGCACACTCGGGACATGGCAGTGCTCGCCTACGACCCGGCGTTCCTCGGTGCGCCGCTGGCCGCCCCGCAGTCGCCGGACGAGGGCGCCCTGCTCGACTACGCCCACTTCACGCTCCAGATGCACCCCGGACGCCGGCTCGCGGCATGGGTGGCGTGGAACATCGACGGGCTCCGGCTCTTCCCGGGCGACAGCATCAGCCGCTCGGGCGAGGACTTCCGGCTCGACCCGCGGATCCCGGCGGACACGCAGACGGGCGAGGCGGCCTACGTCGGCAACGACCTCGACCGCGGTCACGTGGCGCGCCGGTCGGACCTGCTGTGGGGCACGCTCGAGGAGGCGAGGGCGGCCAACCACGACTCGTTCTTCTTCACCAACATCACTCCGCAGCACCAGGACTTCAACCAGTCCGGACGGGGCGGGGTGTGGGGCCTGCTGGAGAACGCCGTGCTCGCCCAGGAGGGCCTCGAGGACCGGCGGCTCACGCTCTTCGCGGGCCCGGTGCTCGCCGAGTCCGACCCGCTCTACCGTGACCTGGTGCAGCTGCCCCGCGAGCACTGGAAGGTGGTCGTCTACCGCATCGACGGCGACCTGCGGGCGAAGTGCTTCGTGCTGACCCAGGACCTCGACGGGATCGAGTCGGTCGACTTCCTCGACGAGTTCGACACCTGGCTGGTGCCGCTCGACCTGCTCGAGGGCAAGACCGGGCTCACGTTCCCGAGCCTGCGCGCGCTCACCGAGCCCGACGAGCTCCGCGAGGCGCTGCCACCGGTCCTGGTCACCGACCCCGAGCAGGTCGCCTGGTAGCCAGGGTCAGGACAGGTCGACCACCACGACGGTGTGGTTGTCCGGCTCCCCTGCCGACGCGACCGCGTCGGCCACGGCCTCGGCCACCTCCTGCGGGGGCGAGGACGCGAGCAGCAGCGGTGCGAGGTCGTCGACGGTCGCGTGCACGCCGTCGGTCGTCAGCACGAGCCGGTCCCCGGCCCGCAGCGGTACGTCGACCCGGTCCGGCACGATGCCCGGCACGACCGCGCGGTTGAGCAGGCTGCGGTGCGCGTGGGAGCGGGCCTCGTCGAGGGTGAGCTGGCCCGACTCGATCAGTGCCGCCACCACGGTGTGGTCGTGGGTGAGCTGCTCGACCGCACCGTCGCGGACCAGCCACACGCGACCGTCGCCCACGTGGAGCACGCGAGCGGTGCTTGCCTCGATCGTCACCGCGGTCAGGGTGGTGCCCGACGTGGGTGCGTCCGGCAGGGCCTCGCCGAGGTCCGAGGCGATCTCGGCGATCGCGCCGTCGAACCCGTCGGCGGCGTAGGCGGCCAGGACGGCTGCCGCGAGGTCGTCGCGGGCGCCGAACCCGTCGGCGACCGCGACGAGACCGGGGGTCGCGAGCAGCGCGTCCTGCTGCCGCTCTCGTCCTCCGGTCCGGTGGCTGGTGCCGATCCGGGTGTGCAGGGTGTCGGTCGTGGTGCTCATGGCTGGTGCCTCGTTCCTCATCTGCTGGACGAGGGTGGTGACGACGTCGCGCCGGGTCGCCGTGTCGTGCTCGACCTGGCGCCAGTAGGCCTCGACCTCGCGCGCCGCACCGGCGGGCGAGGCGTCGAGGACCTTCTCGATCCGGGCGAGCGGCATCCCGACGAGCCGGAGCGTCGCGACCAGTCGCGCCCGCTCGAGCTGCACCGTGGCGTAGCGCCGGTAGCCCGAGTGCGGGTCGACCTGCACGGGCAGCAACAGCCCCAGGTCGTCGTACAGCCGCAGCGCCCTCGGCGTCAGCCCCGCCTCGCGGGCGAAGTCGCCGATGGTGAGCAGCTCACTCGTCCGGTCGTCGGTCATCGTCCCCATCCTCCCCGGTGACGGTCACCGGTGCGACGACCGTGGGCGTTGCCGCAGGGGCAAGGTCAAGCACCCTCGTACCCGGGTACCGACCACCGGCACCCAGGTACGAGGGACACCGGGCGCCGGGGTCCGAGCGGTGAGGATGGAGCCATGACGCACCTCCGCCATGCCGTTGCCGTGATCGCCGCCAGCCTCCTGCTCGGCGGCCTGACGTCGTGGGCGCAGGGCTTCCTGCCCGCGGAGGTGTCGTCGTTCGCGAACTCCTCGTCCGGCTGGACGATCCTCACCGCCCTGCTCGTCGCAGCGGTGCGGCCCTCGATCGGCTGGGGCGCGGTGCTGGGCGTGGTCTCGTTCGTGGCGCTCGTCCTGGGCTTCACCGTCGTGCACGAGCTGCGCGGCTACCCCTACGACCCGCTCTTCTGGAGCCTGGTCGGTGTCGTCGCCGGACCGTTCGTCGGCGCGGCCGCGGCAGCCGTGGTCGGGAGGCACCGGATCCGGGCGGCCGTCGGCGCCGGCTCGCTGGCGGGCGTGCTGGTCGCGGACGGGATCTACGGGTTGACGGTCGTCGCCGCCTCCACCAGCCCGGTCTACTGGGTCCTCTGCCTGGTCCTCGGCGTCGCCCTCGTCGTGGCGACGGCCGTCCGGTTGCGCACCCTCCCCGCGGTCCTGGCCGTGCTCGGCACGGCAGCGGTGGCCACCGGCGTGCTCAGCGCGGGCTACGCCGTGCTGAACGGGATCTACTGACGCCTCAGAGCGAGGCGATCAGTCGCCGGACCGTTCCGAGGGATCCGCGGGCGATCTCCGGCGCCGTGTCGCGGTAGTAGGTCAGCGCGCTGATCGAGGGCGCGAGCGCGAAGCCGCGCGCCCGGCGGTAGGCCGCCTCGTCGAGGCCGACCTCGGCGCGGTAGAGCTCGGCGACCGACGCCGGGAGGTAGCCCCACATGGCGTTGAGCTCGATGGCCGGGTCGCCCCGACCCGCCGCGCCCCAGTCGATCACCGCGGCCAGGCGCCCGTCGCGCACCAGCAGGTTGCCCTCGTGCAGGTCGCCGTGGAACCAGCGCGGCTCGCCGTCGTACGACGGTGCGGCGAGGGCGTCGGCCCACACCGCGAGCACCGCGTCCCGGTCCACGAGCGCCGGGTCGGCCCTGGCCGTCCACTCCTGCACCCAGTCGTCGAGCCGGTCGACCGGGGCGCCGCGCCCCTCGGTCTTCACCGGACCGTCGAGCGGCGGCACCTCGCGACAGGCGCGCACGAACGACGCCAGCGAGACCGCCCACTCCTCGGAGTCGAAGGTCTGCTCGGTCGGCGTGTCACCGACGATCCAGGGCACGACCGTCCAGTGCCACGGGTATCCCTCCCCCGGCTCGCCGAGCGCGACGGGGGCCGGGATCGGCAGGGGCAGGTGCGGCGCGAGGCGGGGCAGCCACGCGTGCTCGGTGAGCGCCGAGTCGGCGGCCCAGTGGATCCGGGGCATCCGCACGAGCAGGTCGTCCCCGAGCCGGAAGAGCTGGTTGTCCGTCCCCACCGGAGGCATCCGCCGCAGCGGCAGCGACGCCCAGTCGGGGAGCTGCGCGGCGACGAGACGGCGCACGGTCCCGTCGTCGATGGCGATCTCGTCGGCATGCATCCCGGTCATCGGGCACGAGGTTAGTACCGGCGAGTAGATTTGGTCGCGTGAGTTTTCTGGGCCGTCAAGCAATCGTCGCCGCACTGACCGTCAACGCACTGCGTCCGCCGCGCAACCAGAGGGCCGGCGTTCCGTCGTTCGCGGCCGGCTGGCTCTTCGGGGAGACCGCCCCGCAGATGCTGGCCCTGACCGCGCTCGACGCGGCCGCCCACCTGACGAGGAAGCGGCGCTCGGGCGTGCGCGCCAAGGCCGGACTCGCCCTCGCCGGCGCCAGCGCCCTCGGCCTGGCGCACATGGTCAGGCAGAGCCGCCAGATGAAGGACGGCTTCGAGGACGCCCTCGTCGAGGGCCTCGGCGTCGACTACGTCGAGCAGCTCGACCAGGTCCCGACCCCGGCCGACCTCGCGACCCCGTGGCGCAAGATGGCCCGGCCGTTCAACTTCGCCGACGAGGGCGTGCGGGTGATCAGCGACCTGCCCTACTCCGAGGCCGGCAAGCGGGGCCACCTCGACATCTACCTCCCGGCGGGCGAGGACACGATCACGGACGCCCCGGTCCTGCTGCAGGTCCACGGCGGCGCCTGGGTCTACGGCGCCAAGGAGCACCAGGGCCGCCCGCTGATGAACGAGATGGCCGCCAAGGGCTGGGTCTGCGTGGCGATCAACTACCGACTCTCCCCGCGCGACCCGTGGCCGGCCCACATCGTCGACGTGAAGCGCGCCATCGCGTGGATCAAGGACAACATCGCCGACTACGGCGGTGACCCCGACTACCTCGCCATCACCGGCGGGTCGGCCGGCGGCCACCTGACGGCCCTCGCCGCCCTCACGCCCAACGACCCGGCCTACCAGCCCGGCTTCGAGGACGCCGACACCACCGTCCAAGCCGCGGTGCCGTTCTACGGGATCTACGACTTCGCCGGCTCGACGGGCCTGTCCAACGCGATCGGCATGCGCGACGGCTTCCTCGGCCCCAAGGTGATGAACACGACGTGGAAGGAGTCGCCCGACGTCTTCGAGTCCGCCTCGCCGATCCTCCGGATCACGCCGGACGCGCCCGACTTCTTCGTCATCCACGGCGAGCTGGACACCCTCGTGGCCGTCGACCAGGCACGGATGTTCACCGCCGCGCTGCGGGGCGTGTCGCAGAAGTCGGTGACCTTTGCCGAGCTGCCCGGGGCCCAGCACGCCTTCGACGTCTTCCACTCCATCCGGAGCGCGTACGCCGTCAAGGCCGTGGACCGCTGGCTCACCTGGCACTGGAACACCTGGCGCCACGGGCTCGAGGCCGACAGCGGCGTCGAGCCCGAGGCGCTGGACGACGCCCCGGACGACTCGGCGGGTGACGGCTCCAGGAGCTCCGCCTAGCCCTGGGTGATGAACCCGACCTGGTTGCCGGCCGGGTCGGTCACGATCGCCAGTGACGTCCCGCCGCCGACCTCGGTGACGGGGAACACGACCGTCCCGCCGGCGGCCTCGGCCTCGGCCACCTTGCCGGTGAGGTCGTCGGTCATCCAGTAGACGACCGTGCCGGTCATGCCCTGCGCGGCGCCGTGGGGGTTGAGCCCGATCTCCTGCCCGTCGAGGTTGAAGCCGACGTAGTAGGACGTCACCGTGTGCGGCTCGACGCCCCAGGCGGTGGTGTAGAACGCGGTCGCCGCGTCCAGGTCGGTGACGGGGACGGCGATGGTGTGGTTGCTCATGTCTGCTCCTCGGGTCGATGGGTGGATGCCTTCACCGGTACGACGACGGGGCGGGCCGCGGTGTGACAGCCGCCTGCCCACCGACGCGACGCCCGCGGAACTGACGTCCACCGGGCCGCGCAACTAGGGTCGCTGCGTGATGCCAGCCGACCTGCTCGCCCACGCCCGTGCCGCGAAGGGCTTCATGCCCGAGGACGAGGGCGAGCTGCTGCACCGGTGGGCGCTCGACCGGCTCCCCGCCGGTCCCGCGCTCGAGGTCGGCACCTACTGCGGCAAGTCCGCGATCTGGCTCGGCGCGGCCGCCCACGAGGTCGGCGGCACCGTCTTCACGGTCGACCACCACCGGGGGTCGGAGGAGAACCAGGCCGGCTGGGAGCACCACGACACCAGCCTCGTCGACGCCGAGCTCGGCGTGATGGACACGCTCCCGACCTTCCGGCGGACGGTGCGGTCAGCGGGGCTGGAGGACGACGTCGTCGCGGTCGTGGGACGTTCGGAGACGGTCAGCCGTTGGTGGCGCACGCCGTTGTCGTTGATGTTCATCGACGGCGGCCACGGCGTCGAGCCGGCCCGCGCCGACTTCCGCGGCTGGCCGCACCACGTGATGGCCGGCGGCGTGCTGCTGGTCCACGACGTGTTCCCCGACCCCGCCGACGGCGGCAGGCCGCCGTACGAGGACATCTACCTCCCCGCGCTGGCGAGCGGCGCCTTCACCGAGGTCGAGGCGGTCGGGTCGATGCGGGTGCTACGCCGTACGTCCGGAGACGCCGGCGACCCGCTCCGCTGAGGGCGAGTCGCACCCGCACTCGAGGGCGATCTCGGCGAAGTCGGGCACGAGCGTGGTGCCGCGCATGATGTCGGAGCCGGGCGTGCCGTCGGTGAGCGCGTCGACGGCGAGGACGACCGCTGCGGCGGTGTAGGTGGTCTGCTCCCCCGGCCAGTTCGCGCCGACCTCGTCCGGCGAGGTGGGGAAGACGAAGCCGGTCCAGTAGGACCCCTCGGCCGTGCGGAGGTGCTGCATGTAGTCGAGCAGCTGCACGGCGCGACCGCGGTCGCCGATCGCGTCGAGGGCGAGCACGAGCTCGGCGGTCTCGGCGCCGGTGACCCACGGATTCGTGGACACGCAGCGGATCCCGAGGCCGGGCTCGACGAAGGTGTCCCACCTCTCGGCGAGGAGCTCGTGGGCCGCGCGCCCACGGACGGCTCCGCCCAGCACCGGGTAGTACCAGTCCATCGAGAAGGTCGACTTGTCCAGGAACAGGTCGCGGTGCTCGCGCAGGGCGTGGCCCAGGCGACCGCCGGCGAGCTCCCACTCGACCTGCGACTCCCCCATCAGCTCCGCGATCGCGGCCCCCGCGCGGAGCGAGTGGTGGATGCTCGACGACCCGGCGAGCAGCGCCTCCTCGTTGACCGCTGCCGGCTCGCCGTCGTGCCACTCCTGCGACCACGCGACACCACCGAACGGCAGCTGCAGCGACACCACGAAGTCGAGCGCGCGCCGGACCGTCGGCCACATGCGGCGGACGAAGCCCTCGTCGCGCCGGACCAGCCAGTGGTGCCACACCGCCACGGCGACGTACGCCGACATGTTGCTCTCGCCGGAGTGGTCCTCGACCTCGCCGACGACGATCTTCATCGGCCAGGAGCCGTCCTGGCGCTGCGTGTCGCGCGCCCACGCGAAGGCGCGGTCGGCGGCGTCGTGCTCACCGGCGACCGTCAGCGCCATCGCCGACTCGAGGTGGTTCCACACGTCGGTGTGCTCCCCGGGGGTCCACGGGATCGCACCCGTCGGCTCCTGCATGGAGACGATGGTCGCGGCGGTCTGCTCGACCTCGGCGCGGCTGAGCATCAGGACGGCTTGCGGAAGTAGAGCACCATGCTCTTGCCGATGAGCGGGTCGAGGACCTTGCCGGCGTACTGCAGCGCCTTGGGGTTCTTCATGATCTCCCACACCAGCAGCCGGTGGTAGCCCTTCGCGAGCGGGTGCTCGTCGTTGGTCACGCCGACGGCGCACTTGATCCACCAGTAGGGCGTGTGGAGGCCGTGGGCGTGGTCCTTCCCGGTGAAGACCATCGCGTCGCCCGGCGTGCCGTCGTTGGACCGCCCGGCCTTGGTGACCTTGTCGACGAGCTCCTCGGACGTGTAGATCCGGATGTGGCCACCCTCGGCGTGGTGGTAGTCGTCGGACAGCTTCCAGTTGATGACCTCGGGCAGCCAGCGCGGGACCGAGATGGCGAGCGTGCCGCCCGGGCGCAGCACCCGGACGAGCTCCTTGATCGCATCGACGTCCGCGTGGATGTGCTCCAGCACCTCGGCGGCCACCACGCGGTCGAACTCGCCGTCGGCGAAGGGCAGCGCGAGCGCGTCGCCCTCCTTCACGTCGGCCTCGGCGCCGGCGGGCACCTCGCCGGCCTCGCGCATCGCGGCGAACCACTCGCGCACGGTGGCGAGCTCGTCGGCGTCCTGGTCGAACGCGATGACGTCGGCTCCGCGCTTGTACATCTCGAACGCGTGCCGGCCCGCGCCGCAGCCCATGTCGAGCACGCGGTCACCCGGGCGCAGCCCGAGCCGGTCGAAGTCAACGGTCAGCACGGTGGGTCTCCTGGTCACGCTCGACGGGGCTCTGCTCGGGGCTCTGCTCGCTCGTGAAGGAGGCGATGGTCTCCTCGTAGGCGGCGGCGGTGGCCTCGGCCACGGCCCGCCAGCTGAAGAGCTCGTCGACGCGGGCGCGGCCGGCCGCACCCATCGTCGTACGGCGCTCGGGGTCGTCGAGCAGCGCGGCGAGCGCCTGCTCGAGCTCGCCGACGTCGCCGGGCGTCACCAGGTCGGCGCACACGCCGTCGTCGCCGACGACCTCCGGGATCGCGCCGGCGCGGGAGACGACCAGCGGGGTGGCGCAGGCCATCAGCTCGGCGGTCGGGAGCGAGAAGCCCTCGTAGAGCGAGGGCACGCAGGCGACCTCGGCCGAGCCCATCACGCGCACGAGCTCCTCGTCGCTGACGCCGCTGACGAACTCGACGCTGTCGGCGATGCCGAGCTGGTCGATGAGCCGCTCCGTGCGCCCACCCGGCTCGGGGCGGGTGACGAGCACCAGGGAGACGTCGCGCTCGACGCGGAGCTTGGCGAAGGCCTCGAGGAGGGTCGCGATGCCCTTCATCGGGGCGTCGGCGCTGGCCATGGCGAGGATCCGGCCGGGCACGCGCGGCGCGGTGGGCGGGGCGAAGACCTCGTCGACGCCGAGCAGGATCGTCTGCATCCGGGCCGGGTCGACGCCGAAGTCCCGCGCGATGTCGCGGGTCGAGGACTCCGACGGGGTGAGCACCTTGCGGTAGCGCCGGGCGACCTTCGTCTGCATCCGCAGGAAGCCGTACCACCGGCGCAGCGTGAGCCGCTTGCGCCACGTCGGGGCGGTCTCGAGGTCGATCTTCCGATCCATCGTGATCGGGTGGTGGATCGTGGCGACGACCGGCAGGCCGTAGGCCTCCAGGTCGAGGATCCCGGTGCCGAGCACCTGGTTGTCGTGCGCGACGTCGAAGTCGCCGGCGCGTTCCTTCATCAGCCGCGAGATGCGCGAGCTGAAGGTCTTCGGCTCGGGGAACCCGGCCGTGCACATCGTCAGGAACTCCTCGACGTCGATCCGGTCGCGGAACTCGCGCAGCCGCGGCACCCGGAACGGGTCGGGCTCGCGGTAGAGGTCGAGGCTGGGGACCTTGGTGAGCGTGACGCCCTCGTCCAGGTCGGGGTAGGGCTGGCCGGAGAAGACCTCGACCTCGTGCCCCAGCCTCACCAGCTCCCGGCTCAGGTGGCGGATGTAGACGCCCTGGCCGCCGCAGTGGGGCTTGCTCCGGTAGGACAGCATGGCGATGCGCACCCGGCCATTATGCCTACTGGCAAGTAGGGCCGGTCCGGAGCGGGGTCAGCCCTCGCTCGAGTGGCCCGGGAAGACGTGGGCGGTCGGGTCGAGCGCGACGGCGGCGTTGTTGACGGCGGTGGCGGCCTCGCCGAAGCCGACCGCGATCAGCCGGACCTTGCCGGGGTAGTCGGTGATGTCGCCGGCGGCGAAGACGCGCGGGAGGTTGGTCCGCATCGAGGAGTCCACGACCACGTGCCGCTTGGACGTCTCGAGTCCCCACTGCTGGATGGCCCCGAGGTCGGCGATGAAGCCGAGCGCGGCCACGAGCGCCTGCGCCGGCAGGGTGCGGGGCTCCTCGCCGTCGACGGCGACCACCACCTCCTCGAGGGGTCCGTCGCCACGCAGCTCGGTCACCTGCGCGTTGGTGATGATCTCGACGCTGGAGGCCTGCACCTTGGCCACCGTGCGCTCGTGCGCGCGGAAGGCGTCGCGCCGGTGCACCAGCGTCACCGACGCGGCGACGGGCTCGAGGTGCTCGGCCCAGTCGAAGGCGCTGTCGCCTCCTCCGACGATGACGACGTCCTTGCCGGCGTAGGGCGCGAAGCTGGGGACGAAGAACTCCATGCCCCGACCCACCCAGCCGTCCCCGGCCGGGAGCGGACGCGGGCTGAACTTGCCGATGCCGGACGTGATCAGCACCGCACCAGCCGTGACGCGCGTGCCGTCGTCGAGCGTGACGACGACCTGGTCGTCACCGTGCTCGAGGGTGGTGGCGGTGCGGTCGAGGAGATACGTCGGCGCGGCGGTGGCCGCCTGCTCGACGAGCCCCTCGACGAGGTCACGGCCCTTGATGCTGGGGAACCCGGCGACGTCGAGGATCGCCTTCTCGGGGTACATCGCGGTGATCTGGCCGCCGAGCTCGGGCAGCGAGTCGACCACCGCGACGCTCATCCCCCGGAAGCCCGCGTAGTAGGCGGAGTACAGCCCCGTCGGGCCCGCGCCGATGATGAGCAGGTCGGTCGTCACGTCGTCCACGGCGTGGTCCTTCCGGTTGTCGGTGTCGGTCCTGGGCTGGTGTCCGGGTCGGTCTCAGAGGGCGTCGAGCTCGCTGACCTTCCACGCGTCTCCGTCGTGCTGGAGCGTCACCAGCACGCGGTCGAGGTCGAGCAGCGGCTCGTCCAGGGTGTCGTCGGTCGTCGTCTGGTTCACGAACACGAGCACCCGGGCGTACGACGTCGAGGCCGTGACCAGCGCCGTGCCGGCGACCCGGGCGGTGACCACGGTGTGGTCGCGCTGGCTCTCGGCGACGACACCGGCGGTCGTGCGGTCGTACTGGCGCTGCATCGTCGGCGTCATCATCGCGCGGGCCGCGGCCTTGTCGTCGGCGACGGTCTTCCAGGAGTAGCCGTAGGCGGCCGAGGCAGCGTCGGACGCGGCTGCGCGGACCGCCTCCTTCACCGCGGTGGAGGCCACCTCGGCGTCCACCGAGGCCGCGCTCGCGGTCGTCGGCGGGTCTCCTCCGGCGCTGCGCACCAGCCATCCGAGGGCGACGGCGGCGACCACGACCAGCAGCACCAGCCCCCACACCACGCGGGTCCGCGTCCGGTCGTTCATCGCGGGTCCCGGACGAACTCGAGGTTGCTGGTGAGCCACCGGCCGTCCTCGAGGACGAGGTCGAGCTGCATCCGGTAGTAGCGCGTCTGCGCCTCGCCGTCGGTGAGCCTGTTGGTCACCGACGTGTTCGCAGCGACGAGCACGGTGGCCGTGGTCTCGTCGAGGTCGCCGACGCCGAGGGAGACGACCTCGCCCACCGACGTGGCCTCGCTGCGGCGGGCCTGCCTCTCCAGCGTCGCGCGCTGGTCGGCGTACTGCTGCGCGAAGTCGCCGGTCGCGCCGTCGAGCACGGCGTCGATGAGGGGATCCATGTCCGTGTGGTCGACCGTCAGGAACGCGACCGCCTCGGCCCGGGCCGCCTCGGCGACCTCGCGCTGCCGTGCGGTCAGGCCCTCGTCGACGGTGTCGCGGGAGGTGACGGTGAGGCCGATGGCCACGAGCAGGCCGGCCAGCACGACGACGAGGCCGCCGATCACCCATGTGCCACTGCGCGCTCCCACGATCGCGAACCTAGCCCAGCGAGGCCTCCGAGTGCTGCTCATCGGCCTGCCTAGACTCGCGTGCGTGAAGCGACGTCTGGACCAGCTGCTGGCGCACCCGTCGGCGATCCTGCTCGCCGCCCAGCTGCTCCAGGTCCTGGCGTGGCCGTTCCTCGGGGGCTCGCGGATCGGTGGCGCGTTCCTCGGCGTGATCGGCATGCTCGCGGTCGGGTCGGCCGTGCTCGCCGTGCGACGGACCCCGGTCGTGAGCCGCGTCGTGTTCTTCCTCGGCGGCCCGGCGATGCTGCTGACCCTGCTCGAGCCGATCTTCCCGACCAGCGACCCGGTCGTCCTGGTGTCCGGCGTGCTCCACGCGCCGTTCTACTTCTACGTCTCCTACGCGCAGCTGCGCTACCTCTTCCACGACGACGAGGTCACCACCGACGAGTACTTCGCGACGGGCGCGGCCTTCACCGTCGTCGCCTGGGGCTTCGCCTACGTCTTCGCGGCCGTGCAGGTGGTGTGGCCGAGCTCGTTCTCCAACGCCGGGGGGTTCGAGCACACCTTCTTCGAGCTGCTCTACCTGTCGTTCTCGACGCTCACGAGCGTCGGGCTCTCCGACATCGTCGCCGTCGGCGCGCAGGCCCGCTCGGTGCTGATGGTCGAGATGATGGTCGGCGTCTTCTACGTCGCGATGGTCGTGGCCCGGATGGTCGGCCTCACGATGATGCGGCGTCGCTGACGTCGCCCCAGCCCTCGGGCCGGTCCCTCCTCGGCAGCCGCGAGACGACCAGCCGGTAGGACTCCTCGACCGCCTCCTCGAGCTCGTCGTCCGGGATCGCCCCGGCCAGGGCCAGGTCGTTCCAGCCGGAGCGGCCGATGTAGGCCATCACGCTGGCGTCGTCGGGATACCGGTCGAGCCACTCGTCGGCGACCTCGCGGGTCAGCCCGGACTTCACGCCCACCCTGTCGGCGGCGAGGAAGGCGAAGATCTTGCCCCGCTCCCCCGGCCCCACCTTGAAGACCGGGTGCTCGTGGTCCCAGGGGTTGTCCGGCCAGGCGCCCAGGAGGCCGGCGCAGAGCGCGTGCATCTCCTCCACGTCCACGCCCTGCGCCTCCTCCGTCAGTCGTCGTCCTCGTCCTCGTCGTCGTCGTCGTCGAGGAGGCCCTCCTCCTCGGCAGCCTGCACGATGCGTCGTACGTTGTCGATGCTGCCGCAGTCGTCGTCGAGCTGCTGGTTGCGCTCGGTGGCGAAGGCCTTGCCGAGGTCGGCCCGCACCTGCTCGCCGACCTCCTCGCGGGCCGGGTTGAGGATCGTCAGCTCCTCCTCGGTCAGGTGGTGGTTGAGCGCCGTGGCGAGCTCCTCCACCGCGTCGTCGAACGCCTGCGTGTCGGTGCCCTTGAGCTCCAGCACCTTGAGCATCGCCTCGTGTCCCTCGGCGTGCTCCTCCTCGCCGTGCTCGGCCTCGTGCTCGGTGATCGCGTCCTTGCGACGGAGCTTGGGGTAGACGTGCTTCTCCTCGGCCTCGGCGTGCGCGACGTGCAGCGCGGCCAGCGCACGGCGTACGGCGTCGCGGTCGGAGCTGCTGTCACGCAGCTGGCGCATGAGGGACTCGAAGCGCCGGTGGTCCTCGAGGATCAGGTCGATGACGTCGCCCGAGATGGGCCGGCCGAGGTCGATAGGGGTACTCATGCAGCGACCGTGCCGCGCGCACCCGTGACACACCACACCCGTGTGGGGGTGCGGGCCCTGCCTATGCTGGCCGCATGTCGTCCTCCGACGTGTGGGCTCGCTTCGAGCACGACCCGCGCTCCCCCCAGGCAGCCCGGCTGCGCGCGTCGGACAAGGACCGTGACGTCGCGTTCGAGGCCCTCGGCGAGGCCTTCGCCGAGGGGCGGCTCGACCACGAGGAGTACGACGAGCGCCTCACGGCCGTGAGCACCGCGAAGGTCCTCGGCGACGTGGTCCCGCAGCTGCAGGACCTCGTCCCCGACGCGCCCACCGGCGCTCTCGCCCGCCGCGCCGGCGGGTCGGTCGTCCGGCCGGACGTCCACGAGCAGGCCGTGGCCAAGTGGCGGTCCGACCGGCGCGAGGCCGTGACGGGGTTCATCGGCCTCTCGGTGCTGCTCTGGACGATCTGGGCGGTCACCATGCTCGGTGGATTCCCCTGGCCGCTCTTCCCGACCGGCTTCGCCCTGATGAACCTCGTGCGCACCGTCGTGCAGAAGCAGGACATCATCGAGGCCCACGAGAAGCGCCTGCTCAAGCGGGAGAAGAAGGCCCTCGACCTCGAGCGCCAGAAGCAGAAGGAGCTGGAGTCCGGCTCGGACTGACCCCCCTCACTTCGTCGCCGGCGCGCTCGCTTCGCTCGCTCGCAGCTCCTCGCTCGTCGAGGACCCTTCGAGCTCGTTCCTCGCTCGGGGCCCTCTCCTCACTTCGTCGCCTCCATCATCTGGCGGAGCTCCTTCTTCAGGTCGGAGATCTCGTCGCGGAGGCGGGCGGCGACCTCGAACTGGAGCTCGGCGGCAGCCGTCCTCATCTGGTCGGTCAGGCCCTGGATCAGCTCGGCCAGGTCGGCGCTGGGGATGCCGGCGGTGTCGGGCGCCTCGGCGTGGATCCGCGACAGCGCCGGGGTCGGCGACTTGCCGGGCTTGACGCCACCGGCGCGACCCTTCTGGCCGACGTCGGCCCAGGTCCGCAGCAGCTCCTCGGTGTTCTCGTCCTCGCGGGCGAGCATCTCGGTGATGTCGGCGATCTTCTTGCGCAGCGGCTGGGGGTCGATCCCGCGCTCGGTGTTGTAGGCGACCTGGATCGCACGACGACGGTTGGTCTCGTCGATCGCCGCCTCCATCGACGGCGTGATCTTGTCGGCATACATGTGGACCTGGCCGGACACGTTGCGCGCCGCGCGACCGATGGTCTGGATGAGCGACTTGTCGGAGCGCAGGAAGCCCTCCTTGTCGGCGTCGAGGATCGAGACCAGCGACACCTCCGGCAGGTCGAGGCCCTCGCGGAGCAGGTTGATGCCGACGAGGACGTCGTACTCGCCCATCCGCAGCTCGCGCAGCAGCTCGATGCGGCGCAGCGTGTCGACCTCGGAGTGGAGGTAGCGGGTGCGGATGTTGGCGTCGAGGAGGTAGTCGGTGAGGTCCTCCGACATCTTCTTGGTCAGCGTGGTGACGAGCACGCGCTCGTTCTTCTCGGCGCGGGTGCGGATCTCGTGGATCAGGTCGTCGATCTGGCCCTTGGTCGGCTTGACCACGACCTCCGGGTCGACGAGACCGGTCGGGCGGATGATCTGTTGCACCGCGTTGTCGGCGCCGCCGACCTTGTCGAGCTCGTAGTTGCCGGGCGTCGCCGACAGGTAGATCGTCTGGCCGATCCGGTCGAGGAACTCCTCCCACCGCAGCGGCCGGTTGTCCATCGCGCTGGGCAACCGGAAGCCGTGGTCGACGAGGTTGCGCTTGCGCGACATGTCGCCCTCGTACATCCCGCCGATCTGCGGGACCGCGACGTGCGACTCGTCGACGACGAGCACGAAGTCCTCGGGGAAGTAGTCGAGCAGCGTGTTGGGCGCGCTGCCGCGAGTGCGGCCGTCCATGTGCATCGAGTAGTTCTCGATGCCCGAGCACGAGCCGACCTGGCGCATCATCTCGAGGTCGTAGGTCGTGCGCATCCGCAGCCGCTGCGCCTCGAGGAGCTTGCCCTGCTTCTCGAAGGTGGCGAGCTGGTCGTCGAGCTCGAGCTCGATGCCCTTGATCGCCCGCTCCATGCGCTCGGGACCGGCGACGTAGTGGGTGGCGGGGAAGACGTGGAGCTCGGTGTCCTCGGAGATCACCTCGCCGGAGATCGGGTGCAGCGTCATCAGCCGCTCGATCTCGTCGCCGAAGAACTCGATCCGGATCGCGAGCTCCTCGTAGACGGGGAAGATCTCGAGGGTGTCGCCGCGGACCCGGAAGGTGCCGCGGGTGAAGGACATGTCGTTGCGCGTGTACTGGATCTCGACGAGTCGGCGGAGCACCGAGTCGCGGTCGTGCTCCTCACCGACCCGGAGCTGCAGCATGCGGTCGACGTACTCCTGCGGGGTGCCGAGGCCGTAGATGCAGGACACCGTCGAGACCACGATCGTGTCGCGGCGGGTCAGCAGGCTGTTGGTCGCGCTGTGGCGCAGCCGCTCGACCTCCTCGTTGATGGAGGAGTCCTTCTCGATGTAGGTGTCGGTCTGGGGGACGTAGGCCTCGGGCTGGTAGTAGTCGTAGTAGGAGACGAAGTACTCCACCGCGTTGCCCGGGAACAGCTGGCGCAGCTCGTTGGCGAACTGCGCGGCGAGCGTCTTGTTGGGCTGGAGGACGAGCACCGGGCGCTGGAGCTGCTCCGCCACCCAGGCGACGGTCGCCGTCTTGCCGGTGCCGGTGGCACCCAGGAGCACGACGTCCTGGACGCCGCCGTTGACCCGCTCGACGATCTCCTTGATCGCCGCCGGTTGGTCGCCGGACGGCTGGTAGTCGGAGACGACCTCGAAGGGCGCCACCCGGCGCTGAAGATCGGTGATCGGACGCATGCGTCGAGCCTACGGCGCGGCACCGACAGCGGCTTCGTGAGCGTGCCGTGACCCACCCGTGACCCCCCGTGTGCAGACTCCCGGCATGGGGGTACGACGAGTGCTCGGCGCGGTGGCGACAGCGAGCCTGCTGGTCCTGGTCGGGTGCTCGCCCAGCGGCGGGCCGGACGTCGACGTCGAGGGCACGTGGGTGCTGGTGGCCGGCCGCACCGCCGACGATCCGCTCGCCGTGCCACCCGGCTCGCGGGTCTCGCTGACGTTCGCCGGGTCGGATGCCGGCGGGAAGGGGCCCTGCAACGACTACGGATCCTCCTTCGACGTCGACGGATCAGCCTTCGAGATCACCGGCCCGGGCGGCATCAGCCAGACCCTGGCCGGGTGTGACGGGTCGCTGGGCGTCCTCGAGTCGGCGTACCTCGCCGCGCTCGGCGAGGTCGACACGGTCGCCCGTGACGGCGACGAGCTCACGCTCCGCGGGAAGGGCTCCGAGCTGGTGTTCACGGCGACGGCGCCCTGGCCCCGGGCCGCGGTGGTCGGCCACACCTGGCGGCTCGCGAGCTGGAGGGACGACGCCGGCGTCGAGCACCGAGCGACCGATGAGGGAACCTCACGTCCGACCCTGCTCCTCGAGATGAGGGGACGACGAGGGGGACCGATCACCTCGACCTCCGGGTGCCGCACGATGCGTGGGCACTGGACCGAGTGGCGAGGACAGCCCACGGTCATGCGATCGGGGTGGAAGGGCGACTGCCTTCACTTCACCGACCGGGCGAGGGCGATCGAGTCGATGATGTCCGAGCTCGTCCTCGAGGTGCGCGAACGGGACGGACATCGCGAGCTGGTCGTGAGGAACGCGCACGGGGCGAGCGGAGCCGAGCTCGTCTACCGCCTCTGACCGGACTTACGCTCACCTCGTGCCCCACCCGTCACAGCCGCCCGACCACGTCCTCGACCTGTTCGCGGCCGAGGGCGTCCTGGAGCCGCTCCCGGGCGGACGCGGCACGAGCTGGCGAGCCGGTGACCTCGTCCTCTCCCCCGGCCACGACGAGTCGGAGGCGTGGATCGCGCCGATCCAGGCACGACTCGCCGTGCGCCTCGACGAGGCCGTCCCGCGGTCGCTGCGGCTCGCCCTCCCCGTCCCGGCCCGCGACGGCCACCTGACGGCGGACGGCTGGGCGGCCACGCGCTTCGAGCCCGGTACGACGCACTGCCGCGACCTGCCGACCCTGCGCGCCACGGCACACCTCTTGCACGCCCACCTCGCCACCGCCGTGCCGGAGCGGCCGTCCCAGCTCGACGCGCGCGACGACCGGTGGGCCGTCGCCGACCGGGCGACCCACGACGGCACCGCCGAGCAGGCGGCCGCCGCCCGACCGCACCTCCGCGACCTGGTGGGCACGCTCGCGGCGGGCCTCGACACGGACCTCGACACGGACCTCGACACGGACCTCGGCCGCGAGCAGCTCGTCCACGCCGACCTCGCCGGCAACGTGCTGCTCGACGCGGACGGCATCCCGTTCGTGGTCGACTTCTCCCCCGCCTGGCGCTCGCCGCTGTGGGCCGAGGCGGTCTGCGTGCTCGATGCCGTGCTGTGGCTCCGGGCCCCGGTGGCGGCGCTCGACGAGTGGCGGACCGGCGCGCCGCGCCGGGCGATGCTGCGAGCCGCGCTCTTCCGGGTCCTGTCCGACGACCCGTGCGACGTCGCTCGCTACGAGGCGCTCGGGCTCTCCTGAGGTCTCAGCGCACCCGGTCGAGGGTGACGACCCGGACCCCACCGGCCAGGTCGACCTGACCGACGGGCTCGAAGCGGGCGTGGGCGAAGGGCCCCTCGAAGAGCCGCTTCCCGTCGCCGATCACCGACGGGTTGACCTTCAGCACGAGCCGGTCGATCTCGGGCAGCAGCGAGTGGGCGAGCGTGCCGCCGCCGACGAGCCAGAGGTCCGCGCCGTCCTCGGCCTTCAGCTCGCGCACCCGCGCGAGCGGGTCGTCCGACACGACCTCGACCGGCAGGTCGGTCCGGTCGGCCAGCGTGCGGGACACGACGACGTGGCGCAGGTGCGGGTAGGCATCGGTGAGTCCCGCCGCCAGCCCGATGTCGTACGACGCCCTCCCCTCGATGACGGTGTCGAAGGCCTTCCCGGGACCCTCGACGCCGAGCGCCTCGCGGGCGGGGCCGGGCAGGGTCTCGGGCCACTGCGTGACGAGGTGCTCGACGAGGTCCGGGGTGACCGGCAGGAAGTCGGAGCCGCTGGGGTCACCGCCGTCCGGGCCGGCGATGAACCCGTCGAGCGTGACGGCGACGAGGTAGACGAGGCGGCGCATCCCGCGATCCTGCCAGCGACCGGCTTGCCGCCTCCACCCACGTGTCGCAGGATGCGGGGATGGAGGGGACCGAGGCCGCGAGCCGCGAGACCGCACGCCGCTGGGGCTTCGCCATCGCCGGCGCGTGGACCGTGCTCGCCGTCTGGGGCCTGGCCGTGGGCAACGTCTGGCTCCCGGTGCTCCAGCTCGTCCTGGCCGGGCTCACCCTGGTGGCGCTCCTCTCACCTCGGGCCGCCGCCGTCCTGCGCGCGCCGCTCCTCCCACGCCGCTGGAGGAAGTGAGCAGCACGCACGGGCGATCGCTGGGTAGGTTGTCCGCGTGACCGCCGGACGCCTGCTGACCACGCTGCGCCGGGCGCTGCTCACGCTGCTCGGCCTCCAGGTGGGCCTCGCCGTCGCGCTGTCGCTCGTCGACTCCTACCGCCGTCGCGGCAAGAAGCCCAAGCCGTTCCCCGTGTCACCCCCGGAGACCGTGCCCGTGGGCGGCGGGCAGATCACCACCTACACCTTCGGCCGCGACCTCTACGACGACATGCTGGCCGCGATCGACGGTGCGAAGAAGCAGATCCTCTTCGAGACCTACATCTGGAAGGGCGACGAGATGGGGTGGAAGTTCAAGACCGCCCTGACCGCGGCCGCCGATCGCGGGGTCGACGTCCACTGCATCTACGACGGCTTCGCCAACGTCGTGGTCTCCCCGGCCTTCAAGCGGTTCTCACCGTCGTTGAAGGTGCTGCGCTACCCGGTCTGGACGGCCGGGCTGAAGTTCTGGAACCTGCGTCTCTACGGCCGCAACCACCGCAAGATGCTGATCGTCGACGAGGAGGTCGCGTTCCTCGGCGGCTACAACATCGGCTCGGCCTACGCCACCGAGTGGCGCGACACGCACGTGCGGATCACCGGGCCGGGCGTGTGGGACATGAAGCGGGCCTTCGCCGACTTCTGGAACCTCAACCGCCGCCACCGGATCAAGCGCAACGAGCGACCGCTGCTGCTGGAGACGGCGTCCGACTGGGACCCGCAGATCCGGATCCACAAGAACATCCCGCGACAGTGGTCGTTCCCCATCCGCAGCATGTACCTCGAGGCGATCCAGCGCGCCAGCCGCAACGTCTGGCTGACCACGGCCTACTTCCTGCCCGACCAGGACTTCGTCGACGCGGTCGCCGACGCCGCGCGGCGCGGTGTCGACGTACGCATCCTGCTGCCGCTGAAGTCGAACCACATCGTGGCCGACTGGATCTCCCGCGGCTACTACGGCCAGCTGCTCCGGGCGGGCGTGCGGATCGTGCGGTTCAAGGACGCGATGGTGCACGCGAAGACCGCGACGATCGACGGCAGCTGGTCGACCGTCGGCACCGCCAACATCGACCGGCTGAGCCTGCAGGGCAACTACGAGATCAACCTCGAGGTGATCGACCCCGACTTCGCCGAGGTGATGGAGAAGGTCTTCCGCACCGACGAGTCCAACTGCCTCGAGCTCACCCTGGACGAGTGGGAGGCGCGTGACCTCAACCGGAAGTTCACCGAGAGCTTCCTGGCGCCGCTCCGCCCGTTCCTGTGAGCGGTCGCCTCTCGCCCCTGGCGACGGCCAACTTCCGCTGGTTCTTCATCGGGCAGGTCATCAACCGGCTCGGCGGGTCGATGGCCGGCGTGGCGCTCGCCTTCGCCGTGCTCGAGATCGACGACTCGGCCTCGGCCCTCGGCTGGGTGGTGGCCGCGTCGAGCATCCCGATGGTCGTGTTCATGCTGCTCGGTGGCGCGATCGCCGACCGGCTCCCGCGGGCCGTCGTGCTGCGTGGCTGCAACTACGTCCAGGGCGTCGCCCAGTCGATCACCGCGCTGCTCGTCGTCACGGGCCGTGCCGAGATCTGGCACCTCATCGTGCTCCAGGCCGTGGCCGGCGTGGTGTTCGCCGTCAGCTACCCGGCGTTCCTCGGCATGGTCCCGATCCTGCTGCCGGCCGAGGAGCGCCAGTCGGCGTTCCTGCTGATCGGCCAGGCCACGAGCGCCGTCAGCATCGTCGGGCCCGCTCTCTCGGGCGTCCTCGTCGCGACGGCCGGACCGGGGTGGGCACTCGCGATCGACGCGTCGTCGTACCTCATCGCCGCGTCGCTGCTCGTGCTCGTACGCCTGCCACCGGGCGACCGCAGCACCGCCAAGGCGAGCGTCCTCGGTGACTTCGCGGCCGGTTGGGCCTTCGCGCGCAAGCTCGGCTGGGTCATCCCGGGCGCCTCGTGCGCCCTCGTGTTCAACGCGCTGGTGAGCGGAGGGGTCAACGTGCTGGGCCCGGTGATCGCCAACGACACCATCGGCAGCCAGGGGTGGGGCCTGGCCACCTCCGCCCAGGCCGTCGGCATCTTCGTCGCCGCGTTCTTCCTCGCGAAGGCGAGGCTCACCCGGCCGATGAAGGCGATCATGATCGCCTTCGTCCTCTGGTGCGTCCCGCTCCTGGTGCTCGGCACCCGCGTCGAGATCTGGCTCCTCGCGCTCGCCTTCTTCATCGCCGGCGCGGCGCTGAGCCTGCTCGACCTGTCGTGGAACCTCCTCGTGCAGGAGAAGGTGCCCGAGGCGATGCTGTCGCGGATCATGGCGATCGACGGGTTCTTCTCCTTCGTCGCGACACCCGTCGGCCAGATCGCCGTCGGCCCGCTCGTCGGTGCCTTCGGGGCGACCGGTGTCGAGATCGGCTTCTTCGTCGTCGCCGTGCTGGTCGCCTGCTTCGCCCTCACCCGGCGCGTGCTCACCGACCTGCGACTCACCGGCGCGCCCCCGCCCGAGCTAGCCTGACTCGCCATGCTGACCTCGATCCTCGCCGGCATGGCGACCGCCGGCGTCGTCGTGCTCCTGCTGGGCGTCGCCAAGCCGGTGCCGGACTGTCCCGAGTGCGGCGAGCGGGTCGCCCGCATCCGCTGGCCCGACAGCGGCGCCCAGGCGATGAAGGGCGGCTGGACCTGCCGGGCCTGCGGCTGCCGGATGGACCGCCACGGGAAGCGGGTCGGCGGCGAGGCCTGAGCCGCTCAGCGGGCCGGGAGGTGGGTGGGGATGCTCATCCGCGGTCCCCGGCGCGGACGCGAACGGCCACCGGCGATCGCGAGCATCGCGGCCCGGCCGCGCTGGGGCCGGTAGGGCTCGAGGAGCTCGGCCATCTCGTCGTCGCTGATGTCGTGGCCGAGCAGCGCCCAGCCGACCCAGTTGGCGAGGTGGTAGTCGCCGAAGCTCACCGCGTCGGCATCCCCGAGCGCGCGCTGGCGGACCTCGGCGCTGGTCCACACGCCGATCCCGCGCACGGTGCGCAGCCGCTTGTCGGCCTCCTCGCCCGTGACCTGGCCGACCCGCTCGAGCGAGCTCGCGAGGCGGCAGGCGGTGACCATGGTGCGCGACTGCGCGGGCTGCACGCCGAGCTTGAGCCACTCCCACGACGGGATCGCCGCGATCACCTCGGGCGTGGGCTGCAGCATCAGCCGCAGCGGCGCGACGGGTCCGGGGGCAGGCTCGCCATGACGGCGGACGAGCTCGCGAAAGGAGCCGAACGCCTGCTTGCCGGTCACCTTCTGCTCGAGGATCGACGGGACCAGGGCCTCCATCACGAGACCGGTGCCGCCGATGCGCCAGTGGGGGTGGCGCTTGAGCCCCTCGGCCACCTGCGGATGGTGTGGCTCGAAGCCGGTCGGGTCGTCGTCGGCGCCGAGGAGCGCGGGGACCCGGTCGAGCGCCCACTCGGCCCCCGGCCCCCACGCGCGGGCCAGCACCTCGCCGCTCGACGGCCGGGCGTCGAGGCACAGGGAGGCCGGTCCCGTCGGCGTCCGCATCGCCCGCCAGACCCGACCGGACTCCTCGTGGCGCTGGGTCGGGTCGCCGGCCCCGCGTCGCTGCGGGCGCAGCACCTGCCCGACCGCGCACGGCCAGTCGGGCACCCAGGTGCGGGTCCGCTCGACGGGGGTGGCCATGGAAGCGACGGTAGACGAGGCCACCGACTACCTTGCGGGGCATGGCAGAAACCACCGGCGGCACCCCGAACAAGCGCGACCTCGAGGCCGGCATCCAGCAGGACTTCTCGCGCTCCATGTCCTACGGCGACTACCTCCGCCTCGACGTGCTGCTCTCGGCCCAGCAGCCCCTGTCGGACCCGCCGCAGCACGACGAGCTGCTCTTCATCGTGCAGCACCAGACGAGCGAGCTGTGGCTCAAGCTGCTGCTCCACGAGCTGCGCTCCGCGCGCGCCCTGCTGCGCACCGACGACCTCTCCCCCGCGCTCAAGCGGATGGCGCGGATCAAGCACATCCAGCACACGCTCACCGACCAGTGGTCCGTCCTCGCGACGCTGACCCCGTCGGAGTACGCCGAGATCCGCCCGTTCCTCGCCACGAGCTCGGGCTTCCAGTCCGCGCAGTACCGCGAGGTCGAGTTCCTCCTCGGCAACAAGAACGCCGACATGGTCGACGTCTTCGCGCACGACTCGGCCACCCGCTCCGCGCTGGAGGAGCTGCTGCACGAGCCGTCGCTCTACGACGAGTTCCTCGCGCACCTCGCACGCCAGGGGTACGACGTCCCGGCGCGCCTGCTCGACCGCGACTGGTCGCTGCCACACACGAGCGATCCCGACCTCGTGGACGTCTTCGCCACGGTGTACGCCGCCCCCGCCGAGCACTGGGGCGTCTACGAGACCTGCGAGGAGCTCGTCGACATCGAGGACGCCTTCCAGCAGTGGCGCTTCCGCCACCTCCAGGTCGTCCAGCGCGTCATCGGCCACAAGGTCGGCACCGGTGGCTCGTCCGGCGTCGACTTCCTCCGCCGCGCGCTCTCGCTCACGTTCTTCCCCGAGCTCTACGAAGTGCGCACGCGCATCGGGCAGTGAGGTCGACGTGATCCACGTGATGTTCCTCGAGCCCCGGATCCCGCCCAACACGGGCAACGCGATCCGGATGGTGGCCGCGACCGGCGCCACCCTGCACCTCGTCGAGCCGCTCGGCTTCGACCTGTCCGAGCCCAGGCTGAGGCGCGCCGGGCTCGACTACCACGACCTCGCGTCGGTGTCGGTCCACGCCGATCTCGACGCGGCGCTGTCCAGTCCTGAGCTGGCCGGCTCACGGGTCTACGCGTTCACCGCCCACGCGACCCGCTGGCACACCGACGTCGACTACCACCCCGACGACGTCCTCCTCTTCGGACCCGAGCCGACCGGGCTTTCCCCCGCGGTGCTGGACCACGAGCGGGTGACCGACCGGCTCCGCATCCCGATGATGGCCGGGCGCCGATCCCTCAACCTGTCGAACTCCGCCGCCGTGGCGACGTACGAGGCGTGGCGGCAACGGGGGTTCCCGGGCGCGCAGTAGGGCCGGTGGGCTCAGGTGAGCCCCACGACCGCGGAGGATCGTTCCCAGAGGCCGTCGATGAGGCCACGGTCGCTGGCCTGCTTGTTCTCGCGACCGTCGGGCTGGAAGCGGCTGAAGTAGCGACCGTTGACGTCCGGGCTGGGCCCGCGCTCGGCCAGGGCGATCAGGGGTGCCGCGCCGTCGGGCACGCTGATCGTGGCGAACCGCTTGAGCGGCGAGCGGTAGACGAGACCGACGAACCACGAGTCGCGGCCGAACGAGCTCCCGACCGGACCGGGGTGGACGGCGACCGAGACCACGCCGTCTCCGGACCACCGCTCCGCGATGCCGCGGGTGAAGAGGATGTTCATCAGCTTGCCGGTGCCGTAGGCCGTGAGCTCGCGCGCCCGGCGATGCTCGTAGTCGAGGTCGTCGAGGACGATCCTGCCCGCCAGGTTGCCGATGCTGGAGGTGTTCACGACGAGCGACGCATCACGTGCCGCCAGCTGAGGGTGGAGCAGGCTGGTGAGCAGGAACGGTGCGAGATGGTTGACCTGGAAGTTCGGCTCGTGGCCGTCGTGGGTCCGCTTCGACGGCGCGAACGTGCCTCCGGCGTTGTTCATCAGCACGTCGAGTCCGTCGACGCGCTCGGCGACCTGCGCGGCGAGCCGCCGGACGTCGTCCAGCCGCGAGAAGTCAGCGGCGAGGGGCTCGGTGCCCACCTCCTCGGCCACGGGTCGCAGCTTGTCGAGGGACCGTCCGGTCACGTGGACCGTCGCACCCCGCCCGGCCAGCACCCGCGCGGTCTCGGCACCGATTCCATCGCTCGCCCCGGTCACCAGGACCGTGCGGCCGACCATCGTCTGATCACTCATCCCCCGAGCCTAGGTCGGGCCCCGCAGCAGGGGTCCCCGGGCGGGGGCATCGAACCGGCCCCTCCCCGGCGCATCGCCGTACGCGCGTCAGAGCAGGCGGCCGCAGCTCGGCCACGGCGAGCGTCCGCGCTGCTGGTAGAGCAGCTTGGCGCGGTAGGTCTGCTCGGCGGCGGAGGCCGACGTGGGGACGCCCGTGCCGCCGACGCTCCGCCAGGTGCCGATGTCGAACTGGTAGAGCCCGTAGTAGCCGGCCGGGTTCACGGCCCGCGGGTTGCCGCCGGACTCGCAGCCCGCGAGCGCTCCCCAGTTGAGCCCGTCCGCACCGGGCACCGACCAGGCCTCCCGGCCCACGAGCACGCGCCGCGGGCGCGGCTCCTTGACGACCCTCTTCTCGACCACGCGGTACTTCACGGGGTCGCCGTTGTGGAGCGTCCTCACCGCCACGACCTTGCGCACACCGGCGCGACCGGTGCTGACGACCTTGCGCTTGCCGGGCTTCATCGTGGTCGTGAACACCTCGACGGTGCCCTTGCGGACCTTCACCCGCTTGACCTTGCGCTCCTTCACGACCTGCGTCAGGCGTACGACGTCGCCCTCCCGCAGCCGCTTGCTCGGCCCGGACACCGTGCGCCCGTCGCGGACGACGGCGACGAGGTCCTGGTCGCTCACGGGCACGCCGTGCGCCTCGAGCAGCCTGGTCGGCCACACCTTCTGGACGGTCGCGACGTCGACCGGCGGCTGGTCGGCGACCTCAAGGCTCACGTCGACGGGTGCCTGCTCCCTCGCGGGCTGCGCATCGGCGCTGCCGGGCACGAGGGACAGCGAGAGCGCAACGGCGGCGATGCCGGCCGCGACCCGCGGGCGTACGAACAGGGTGGGTGTGGTGGTGGCACGCACGTGCTTCAGACCTCACTGGTTGCGCGCCGGGGTGGCGCTCGGACGCGACGCCGTCTCGTCAGGCGTCGAGGCCGCGGCGCACGTTCACCTCGCGATGGGAGGCGCCTCGTCCATGGCGAGGGCACTGCCTGCGGCACGACCACCAGAACATTTCCGGTGGGGCATGTCGAATCCGGTCCGTGGCCTCAGGCGCTCCGGAGGTCGGGTGCACCCCGCCCGACCGCCTCGTCGAGCCCCATCCGCCGGATGACCTCCTCCGCGACCCCGCGTGCGTCCACGGCCTGCCCGCCCGGTGGCCGCCCCTCGGCATGACGACGAACGGCATCCCCTCACGACGACACGAGGCGGCCAACTAGGATCTGGTCATGAACGACGTCCGCGTGCTCGCCTACTTCGCCGGCGACCCGACGCGGACCTACCAGCTCGTGCAGTGGCTCGAGGTGCTCGAGATCCTCGACGGGGTCCACCCCGTCGGCCTGGTCCTGCGCGACCCCGACTCGGCGGACGTCATCGGGGCCCGGACCCGCCTGCCGGTCCACGTGGCCGAGACGTTCGCCGACCTCACCGAGACCTACGCCGACCTCGACGCGGCCGTCGTCCTCTACTGCAACAACTCGCCGCTCAACTTCGAGTCGCTCGTCGACAGCCGGATGCTGCACGTCCACGTCAACCACGGCGAGAGCGACAAGCAGTCCATGGCGAGCAACAACGCCAAGGCCTACGACCGGGTGTTCGTCGCCGGCGACGCCGCCGTGGAGAGGTACGTCGCCGGGCTGCTCGACTTCGACGCGAGCAAGCTGGTGCGGGTCGGGCGCCCGCAGCTCGACCTGCCCCGGACGCCGCTCCTCGCGCCCAGCTCCCGACGTACCGTGATGTACGCCCCCACCTGGGAGGGCGACGCCGACTACAACGACTACACCTCGATCGTCGCGCTCGGGCAGTCGATCGTCGGGGCGATCCTCGACGTCCCGGACGTCCGGCTCGTCTACAAGCCGCACCCCAAGGTCACCACCAGCCTCACCCCCTCGGTCGCCGAGGCGCACCTCGCAATACTGCAGCTGATCGGGGACGCGGACCCCGGCGCCGGCCACACCGCGGTCCTGACCGGCGACATCCTCGCCGTGATGCCCGGCTGCGACGCCATGGTCACCGACGTGTCGTCCGTCGGCCTCGACTGGCTCTACCTCCACACCGACAAGCCGATCTTCGTCACCGACCCGCTGGGCGACGCAGCGTCCCTGCGGCACCAGGCGCCGATCAGCCGCTGCGCCGACATCGTCGACCTCGAGAGCATCGGGGGCCTGACCGAGTTCCTCGCCGAGCGGCTCGACCACGACGAGCTCAGGATGGGCCGCCTGTCCATGAGGCACCACTACTTCGACGACCTCCAGGTCGGCGACAGCACGGGCCGGTTCCTGACCTCGGTGTCCGACCTGGTCGCGCTCCGCGACCGTCTGGTCACTGGCGGCGACACCGCGATCACCGCCTGAGCAGCGCGGCCGTCCTCCGTCGCCGGAGGGCTCAGCCGCCGAGTCCGGCACGGTGCGCGAGCATGACGAGCTGGGCCCGGTCGCGCACCCCGAGCTTGGTGAGCAGGTGGCTGACGTGGGTCTTCACCGTCGAGTAGCTGACCACCAGCCGGTCGGCGATCTCCCGGTTGGAGAGCCCGAGCGCGACGGCGACCAGGACCTCGTGCTCGCGTTGGGTCAGGTCGGGCAGCGTGATCAGCTCGCGTTCGGCCTGGGCGAACCGGACGAGCATCTGCCGGGTGACCTCGGGCGCGAGCAGCGCGTCGCCCGCCGCGACCACTCGCACGGCCCGGGCCAGCTCGGCGGGCTCGGTGTCCTTGAGGACGAACCCGCTGGCACCCGCACGGAGGGCCGCGACGACGTAGTCGTCGGCGCTGAACGTCGTCAGCACCAGCACCTTGACGTTCGCGGTGCGCGGACTGGTGGTGAGGTGGCCCGTCGCCTCGATCCCGTCCATCCCCGGCATCCGGATGTCCATCAGCACCACGTCCGGCAGGTGCTCCCGGGCTGCCGCGAGCGCGCTCGCACCGTCGACGGCCTCGGCGACGACCTCGATGTCGTCCTCCGCACCGAGGATCAGCGAGAACCCGGAGCGGACGAGCGCCTGGTCGTCGGCGACGACCACGCGGATCATGCGGGCTCGGCTGCGGGGAAGGTCGCGCGGACGCGGAACCCGGCGGACGACGAGTCGAGCACCAGGTCGCCGCCGTAGATGGCGACGCGCTCGCGCATCCCGGCCAGTCCGTGACCGCCCTGGCCGGTCGGACGGCCCTCGCGAGTGCCGTGCCCGTCGTCGGCGACCTCGATCCTCAGGCCCGACGGCTCGCAGCTGACCGCCACCGTGGCGGACCCGGCGCCCGAGTGCTTGAGGCTGTTGGTCAGCGCCTCCTGCACGATCCGGTAGGCCGCGAGCCCCACGCCCGCCGGCACGGCGTCCGGGTCTCCCGAGACGGTCAGCGTGGTCGGCAGCCCGGCCTCACCGACCCTCCGGGCGAGGGCTGCCATGTCGGTCAGGGTGGGCGCCGGTGACCGGGGGGACGCTCCGTCTCCGGGCTCGTCGTCGCGCAGGACTCCGAGCAGCTGACGCATCTCGGCCATCGACCGTCGGCCGGTTCGCTCGATCTCGGCGACCGCCGTCCGGGCGCGTACGGCGTCGTCGGCGTCGAGCAACCGCCCGGCGGCACCGGCCTGGACGACCATCACGCTCATCGCGTGGCCGAGCACGTCGTGCAGCTCGCGCGTGATCCGCAGCCGCTCCTCGGTCGCGGCCCGTGCCGAGCGCTCACGCTCGGCGTTGGCTCGTTCGCGTTCCACGGTGACGCGCTGCTCGGCGGTCTGGACGGCTGCGTCGGCACGCTCCCGGCGCGCACGGCTGGTGGTGCCGAGCAGGACCACGCCCGCGAAGGCGGCACCGTTGAGCAACGCGCCGGCCGGGCTGAGGTCCACCGGGTCCATCACCCCCGTCAGCAGCAGCGCGGCGACGACGACACCGACCGACTGCCTGGCGTGCGAGGAGGTGCCCCAGGCCACCGCGGTGTAGGCGGCGATCATCGGACCGATCGTCGCCGTACCCACGGCACCCCGGACGAGCACCAGACCCAGGACGCCTGCCAGCGAGGTGACCACGACAGCCAGCGGGTAGCGCCGGCGCAGTGCGATGGACCCGACGGCCACCACGGTCAGCAGCACCGTGAGGGCGTCGGGGGCGCGGTTCGCCTCCACCGCCTCGGACCCGCCCAGGTGGATGACGAGCGTGACCGCCAGGCACACGGCAGCGAGGGCGGAGTCGAGGGCGAGGCGCATGGTGCTCCCACCGTAGGGCTCGGCCCGGACCGGCTCATCGGTCTGCAGACCGAGATCCCCCTGCCGGACCGGGTCCCGGGTGCCGCTCCACGTCGAGACCTCCGCGCGATCCGCCGGCGCCCGGTCCGCGACACCGTGGGACCCGACGCCGATCCGCGGTGCTCGACCCCGACGATCCACGGAGACCCCGATGCCCACGCCCGCCCAGCTCGTCCGCCAGCACCCGCTCTGGTCCTTCGCCGCGCTCGCCTGCCTGTTCGGCTGGCTGCCCTACGTCCTGGCGGCCGGCGGCCTCGGTTCGAATCCCGAGAACATGCCCCTCGGGCCGGTCATCGCAGCCCTGGTCGTCACCTCCTGCCAGGGTCGCTCCGACCTTCGCGCCTGGGGACGGCTCCTGAGGTCGTGGGCCGCCTCGCCCCTGCTCTACCTCGTCGCCTTCGGGGCGCCGATCCTGCTGCACGTGGCGATCGTGCTGGTCAACCACACCCTCGGCGCTCCGCTGCCGACGACCGTCCAGCTCGGTGCCTGGCCGGAGGTCCCGGTGACCTTCCTGGTCATGCTGGTGATGGTCGGCCTCGGGGAGGAAGCCGGCTGGACGGCGTTCGCCGCACCGATCCTGTTGCGTCGCCACGGTCTGGTCGGGGCGTTCGTCGTGCTGGCCTCGCTGCGGATCCTGTGGCACTTCCCGCTGATGCTCACCGGCGACATGCCGGTCGTGGTCGGCGTACTCGGCAACGCGGGCTTCCAGCTCGCCGTCCTCGTGATGATGCAGGTCAGCAACGCCGCCTGGTCGCTCGCCGCCGTCTGGCACGCCACCCTCAACGCCTTCGGCAACGCCTTCTTCTTCAGCATGGTGACCGGAGCCGACCGGGACCGGCTCAACCTGCTGCTCGCACTGGCCTACGCGGCCGCCGGGTTCCTCGCCTGGGCGATCTGGGCGGGACGGGAGTCAGCGGTCGATGGACGCCATGTTGGTCTCGTCGTGCCGCTCGCCGGCGGCCGGCTCGAGCGCCTCGAGCCGCTGGACCTGGTCGTCGCTGAGGACGACGTCCGTCGCCGCGGTGTTCTCCTCGACGCGCGCGAGGCGGCGGGTGCCCGGGATGGGGGCGATGTCGTCGCCCCGGGTGAGGAGCCAGGCCAGCGCGGTCTGGGCCGGGGTGGCACCGATCTCGGCACCGATCGCGGTGACCTCGTCGACGAGGGCGAGGTTGCGCTGGAAGTTGTCGCCGGTGAAGCGGGGGTTGGTCTTGCGCCAGTCGTCGTCGCCGAAGTCGTCGACGGTGCGGATCTGCCCGGTGAGCAGCCCGTGACCCAGGGGTGAGTACGGCACGAAGCCGATGCCGAGCTCACGCAGGAGGGGCAGGATCTCGTCCTCGACGTCGCGGGTCCACAGCGAGTACTCGGTCTGCAGGGCGGTGACGGGGTGTACGGCGTGGGCGCGGCGGATCGTGGCCGGCGCGGCCTCGGAGAGCCCGAAGTGTCGGACCTTGCCCTCGGCCACGAGGTCGGCGACCGCCCCTGCTGTCTCCTCGATGGGCGTGTGGGGGTCGACTCGGTGCTGGTAGCAGAGGTCGATGTGGTCGGTGCCGAGACGTCGCAGGGACCCTTCGACGGCGGCGCGGACGTTGGCGGGACTGCTGTCGACGCCGAAGCCCCGGGTGTCGCCGCGGTGCTGCACGAGGCCGAACTTCGTCGCGATGACGACGTCGTCACGGCGGCCCTTGACGGCGCGTCCGACGAGCTCCTCGCTGTGGAACGGCCCGTACACCTCGGCGGTGTCGATGTGCGTGACGCCGAGGTCGAGGGCGCGGTGGATGGCGCGGACGGACTCGGAGTCGTCGAGCGGACCGCCGGTGGTGTAGGTGCCGGCCATGGTCATCGCGCCGAGGCCGATGCGGGAGACCACGAGGTCGCCGAGGTGTGCGTTCTTCATCAGACTTCTTTCCTGGATGCAGTCGGTGGCAGGCCCTGAGCGCCGCCGGGGACGACACAACCAGCGTCGGCCGGGTGGCGGGAGTCCTTGGTGTGGGGGTCACCGGCAGTGACCCCCACGTCGGCGGTCGCGTTCGTACAGTGGTCGCATGACCGCACCCGGACCGTCCCCACGCGACGCTGCTCGCGCAGAGATCCGGGAGTTCCTCAGCACCCGTCGGGCCAGGATCACCCCGGAGCAGGCGGGCCTTCCGTCCTACGGCGGCGATCGGCGCCGGGTCCCGGGGCTCCGCCGGGAGGAGACCGCACTACTTGTCGGGGTGTCTCCGCAGTACTACGTGCGCCTGGAGCGCGGCAACGCGACAGGCGTGTCGGAGGGCGTGATCGACGGCATCGCGCACGCGCTGCGCCTCGACGACGCCGAGCGGGCGCACCTGCTCGACCTGTTCCGCACCGCGGGCACGCCGAACCGCGCAGCGCGGCGACCCCGCCCGAGCGTCGACCGGGTCCGGCCCACGGTGCAGGTCCTGCTCGACGGCATGCCGACCGTGCCGGCCGTCGTTCTCAGCGGACGACTCGACGTGCTCGCCACCAACGGGCTCGGCCGGGCGTTGTTCCACCCGTTCTACGACACCGACGAACCGGTGAACAGCGCCCGTCTCGTCTTCCTCGACCCCCGAGCACCGGCACTGTTCCGCGAGTGGGAGGTCGTGGCCAACGACACCGTCGCGCTCCTGCGTGCGGAAGCCGGGCGGGATCCCTACGACCGCCGTCTGTCGGCACTGGTGGGTGAGCTGTCCATGCGCAGCGAGGACTTCCGGACCCGGTGGGCCGCCCACGACGTCCGCATCCACAGCACGGGCGTCAAGAAGCTCCGACATCCCGTCGTCGGCGACCTCGACCTGCCCTTCGAGTCCCTGCCCCTCGAGGCCGGGTCCACCACCAGCCTGGTCACCTACCTGCCCGAACCGGGCAGCGCCTCCCACGACGCGCTCGTCATCCTCGCCAACTGGGCCGCGACCGGCGTCGGACCCTCGCCCGCGAGTCCGGTGCATCGCGCGGACGACCCCCGTTGACCCGGCTCACGTCCTCATCACGTAGGTGACGGTGTTGTCGGCGTGGATGGTCACCACGTACCGGCTGCTGTGCGCCAACCGGTGGTGTCGCGGGCACAGCAACCGACCGTTGGTCAGGTCCGTGGGCCCGCCTCTGGACCAGGGGTCGTCGTGGTGGGCATGACACCCCGACGCTGACGTCTCGCAGCCGCGGGCAGTGCAGCCGCCGTCCCTCAGGCCCAGCGCGATCCGCTGGGCCTTCGAGTGCAGCCGACGAGTGCGACCCAGATCCAGCGGCACCGACGTGGAGCCGAGGACGGCCGGGATGATCCCGGCCTCGCACGCCAACCGTCGCGCCTGCCCGGCCGACATCCGGGTGCCGTCGTCGAGCAGCGCGGT
>NZ_SDWT01000005.1 GCF_004137255.1 Nocardioides oleivorans
GGAAGTTAAGCCTTTCAGCGCCGATGGTACTGCAACCGAGAGGTTGTGGGAGAGTAGGACGCCGCCGGACAAACATTTGGCAGAGGCCACCAGACACCTGGTGGCCTCTGCTCCATTTCACGGTGCTGTTGAGTACCGTGGCCCCGAAGGCGGGGGCCGAGCACGCAGGCACCTGCGTCGAAGATCTGAAGAGGGAGTGATCGGCTGTGGCCGAGGACCGTCGTGGACAGCGTCCGTCGCGAGGCGGACAGGGCGGCGGACGAGGAGGCTCGTCCGGTGGCGCCCGGGGCGGATCGTCGTCCTCCCGTGGTGAGTCCTCGCGCGGCGGTTCGTCCCGCGGAGGCGACTCCCGCGGTGACTCCCGAGGTGACTCCCGAGGTCGCGGCCCACGCGACGACGCGGCGCGTGGCAAGGGTGGCTCCTCCCGCGGCGGCTACCAGGGCAAGTCCGACGGCAAGCGCCCGTCCAGCTCGTCGCAGAAGGCGTTCCGGCCGCGCGCTGAGGAGAGGCCCCGCACGGCCGACCAGGCGGCGTACGACGGCCCCGACCTGCCCGAGGGCATCACGGGTGCCGAGCTCGACCGGGGCGTGCGCGCGCAGCTGAAGGGCCTGCCCGAGAAGCTCGCCGCACGCGTGGCCCGCCACCTGGCCGCCGCTGGTGCCTTCATCGACGACGACCCGGAGCTGGCCTACCGCCACGCGCTGGCCGCGCGGGCACGCGCCTCCCGGATCGCCGTCGTGCGCGAAGCGGCGGGGGAGACGGCGTACGCCGCCGGCCACTACGCCGAGGCACTCGCCGAGCTCCGCGCCGCGAAGCGGATGAACGGCGCGACCGACTACCTGCCGATCATGGCGGACTGCCACCGTGCGCTGGGCAACCCGGAGCAGGCGATCAAGCTTGCCAAGAGCCCCTCGGTCGCGAACTTCAGCTCCGAGGCCAAGGCCGAGATGACGCTCGTCGAGGCCGGTGCCCGCCGCGACATGGGCCAGCTGGACGCCTCGCTGCGCACGCTCGAGCTGGCTCCGCTGACGTCGAAGAGCAGGCAGTCCTGGGTGGTGCGGCTGCGGTACGCGTACGCCGACACGCTCGAGGCGGCGGGGCGCGAGGCCGACGCCCTGGCCTGGTTCCACCGCACCCACGCCATCGACTCCGACGAGCTCACCGACGCCGCCGAGCGCGCGGACCTGATCGAGCGTCGACAGTCCTGATCCTCGCCCGCGACGTCGCGTCCGCGTGCGTGGCGTTGTGCTGGCGTTCGGGCGCCACATGGGTCACAATGGATCCACTAATCACATACGTGTCACTCGACTCTTGTTGAGCACTGACGACAGAACGCTGGGGAAGGCGCATCTGGAGCGTCGGAACTCAAGGAGGTCTCAGTGACCACACGCATTGCTTCCCGTCCGGACGGTCCGGCGACGAGGGGCATTCTCTACGTGCACTCTGCTCCCTCTGCACTCTGCCCGCACATCGAGTGGGCCGTGGGCGGAGTCCTCGGAGTTGCCGTCTCGCTCGACTGGACGCCTCAGCCTGCCCAGCCGGGGTCCTACCGCGCCGAGCTCTCCTGGAGCGGCTCCGCGGGGACTGCCGCTGCGGTGGCGTCGGCGCTGCGCGGGTGGAACCACCTGCGCTTCGAGATCACCGAGGAGCCCACGTCGTCGACGGAGGGCACCCGCTTCTCCTGCACGCCCGACCTGGGGATCTTCCACGCCATCACCGGGCCGCACGGCGACATCCTGATCCCCGAGGACCGCCTCAAGGCGGCCGTGGTCAAGGCCGCCCTCGGCGACACCACGTTGCTGCTCGAGATCGACCACCTCCTCGGCAAGCCGTGGGACGACGAGCTCGAGACCTTCCGCCACGCAGGCGAGGGCGCACCGGTGCGCTGGCTGCACCAGGTGGTGTGAGCCTCAGCGGTCCTTGCGGCTCTTCGTCCTGCGCAGCGTGAAGGCGTCCGACACGGCGACCGACGTCTCGTCGGAGTAACCCTCGTAGGCCGTGAGCTCGCCGGCCAGGGTGAACGTGCCCGGCCTGGTCGCCCGCTGGCACAGGCGGAACTGCAGGACCCCCGAGGTCGCGTCGTTCGGCCCGATGAGGGACTGGGAGTTCACTCCCTTGCCGGCGCTGTCCTGCATCGTGATGTCGAAGGTCCAGTCCTCGGTCTCCGTGGTGACCGAGTAGGCGTAGCGGTAGTCCTTGCACCCCCTCTTGAGCCGGCCGTCGGGCGCGTCCAGGGCGCCCGAGAGCACGACCTCTTGAGCAGGCGGCGTCGGCTCGGTGGTGGGATCCGTCGTCGGCAGGCCGGGGATCGGCAGCGGCGGCAGCGGGAGCAGGCCGGTGGCGACCAGCGCAGCGGCAGCGAGCAGGTGGGGCACGGCAGACACCTCCGAGGGGTTCACCTGCCCAACGAGGTGGTGTGACGTGCGTTACGCCCCGGTGCCCCTGAGGGGCGCCGGGGCGTCGTCATGCTCAGAGCGGGATGTTGCCGTGGTGTCCGCGGCGTACGCCCGCGGTGTCGATTTCCTGGCGCATGGCCTGCGCGATCGCGCTGCGGGTGCGGGTGGGCTCGACGACCTCGTCGACCACCCCGATCTCGACCGCCTTGTCGACGCCGCCGGCGATGCGCTCGTGCTCGGTGGCCAGCTCGGCCTCGACCTGCGGGCGGATCTCGGGGGAGACCTCGGCGAGCTTGCGGCGGTGCAGGATCCGGATGGCGGCCACGGCGCCCATGACGGCCACCTCGGCGCCCGGCCACGCGAAGACGCGGGTGGCGCCGAGCGAGCGGGCGTTCATCGCGATGTAGGCGCCGCCGTAGGTCTTGCGCGTCACGAGCGTGACCCGCGGGACCACGCACTCCCCGAAGGCGTGCAGCAGCTTGGCCCCGCGGCGTACGACTCCGTCCCACTCCTGGCCGACGCCGGGGAGGTAGCCCGGGACGTCCACGAGGACGACCAGCGGGACCCCGAAGGCGTCGCACATCCGCACGAAGCGGGAGGCCTTCTCGGCCGAGAGGGAGTCGAGGCACCCACCGAGGCGCAGCGGGTTGTTGGCGACCACGCCGACCGTGCGCCCGCCGAAGCGGCCCAGCGCGGTGACGATGTTAGGCGCCCAGCGCGCGTGGAGCTCCTGCATGGTGCCCTCGTCGAGCAGGCCGTCGACGAGCGGGTGCACGTCGTAGGCACGCTTCTTGGACTCGGGCAGGAGGGCGCCGAGGTCGCGGTCCTCGACGGAGTCGGCCGCGAGGCTGCCCTGGGCGCCGAGGAGCGAGGCCACGGTGCGTGCCTTGTCGAGCGCCTCGCGCTCGGAGTCGGTGAGGATGTGGACGACGCCGGAGCGACGGCCGTGCGGCTCGGGACCGCCCAGGCGCAGCATGTCGACGTCCTCGCCGGTGACCGAGCGGACCACGTCGGGTCCGGTCACGAAGATGCGTCCCTCGGGGCCGAGGATGACGACGTCGGTGAGCGCCGGACCGTAGGCGGCGCCACCTGCGGCGGGGCCGAGCACGACGGAGACCTGCGGGATCACGCCGGAGGCCTGGGTCATCACCTGGAAGATGCGACCGACCGCGTGCAGCGAGAGCACCCCCTCGGCCAGACGGGCGCCGCCGGAGTGCCAGAGACCGATGATCGGCACGCCGTCGGTCAGCGCGCGGTGGTAGGCGTCGACGACCACGCGGCAGCCGACGTCGCCCATCGCGCCGCCCATCACGGTGGCGTCGCTACAGAAGGCGACGACCTGGGTGCCGTCGACCCGGCCGACGGCGGCGAGCATGCCGGACTCGTCGTCGGGGGTGATCAGCTCGAGCGTGCCCTCGTCGAGGAGCGCGGTGAGCCGGTGCACCGGGTTGCGCGGGTCGTCCTCGCGGGGGAGCCGGGCCGGCTTGGCGGCGGTGGTGGTCATCAGATCGATCCGAACGCGACGGCGACGTTGGCGCCGCCGAAGCCGAAGGAGTTGTTGAGGGCCACGATGTCGCCCGCCGGGAGGTCGCGCCTCTCGGTCGGGATGTCGAGCTCGACCTCGGGGTCCTTGTCGTCGAGGTTGATCGTGGGTGGGCTGACCCGGTCGTGCAGTGCCATCACGGTCGCGACGGCCTCGAGCGCGCCGGCGCCACCGAGGAGGTGACCGGTCATCGACTTCGTGCTCGTGACGACGCAGCGGTCGACGTGCTCGCCGAGCACGGCGTGGAGCATGAGGCCCTCGGCGATGTCGCCCTTGGGCGTCGAGGTGGCGTGGGCGTTGACGTGGACGACCGTGGCCGGGTCGACGTCGCCCTCGCGCAGGGCCATCTTGATGGCACGGGTGCCGCCGCGACCCTCGGGGTCGGGCTGGGCGATGTCGTGGGCGTCGTTGCTGATGCCGGCGCCGCGGACCTCGGCGTAGATCTTCGCGCCGCGCGCGCGGGCGTGCTCCTCGGACTCGAGGACCAGCACGGCGCCGCCCTCGCCGAGGACGAACCCGTCGCGACCGGAGTCCCAGGGACGCGAGACCGTCGCGGGATCGCGGTCGTCGTCGGTGCCGGTCTTCGACAGCGCCATCATGTTGGCGAAGGCAGCCATCGGGAGCGGGTGGATCGCGGCCTCGGTGCCGCCGGCGAGCACGACGTCGGCGCGGCCGAGGCGGATCATGTCGATCGCCATGGCGATGGCCTCGTTGCCCGAGGCGCAGGCGGACGTGGGCGCGTGGACCGCGGCGCGGGCGCCGTACTTCAGGCTCACGTTGGCGGCGGGGGCGTTGGGCATGAGCATCGGCACCGCGAGCGGCGAGACCCGGCGGGCGCCCTTCTCGAGGAGCGTGTCGTAGTTGGCGAGGAGCGTGGTGACGCCACCGATGCCGGAGGCGAGGGCCACGGCGAGGCGCTCGGGCTCGAGCCCGGAGCCCTCGAGACCGGCGTCGGCCCAGGCCTGGTCGGCGGCGACCATCGCGAACTGGCTGGAGCGGTCGAGGCGGCGGGCCTTGACCCGCTCGAGGACCTCGGACGGCTCGACGGCGACCCGCCCGCCGATCTTCACCGGAAGCTGGTCGACCCACTCGTCGGTCAGGCGCGCGATGCCGGAGGTGCCGGACAGCAGGGCCTGCCACGTGGAGGGGACGTCCCCTCCGACGGGGGAGGTGGTGCCGAGGCCGGTGACGACTACGCGGGTCGAGGGCATCTGATGGGGGTTCCGTTCTCGTTCGCGGGGTGGGGATGTTCCTGGGTCACGGGGGCCGGGCTGGACGCCGGCCACCCGTGACGTGGGGAGGGCTCTCAGCCCTGGGAGCGCTCGATGAACGCGACGGCGTCGCCGACGGTCTTGAGGTTCTTGACCTCGTCGTCGGGGATGGTCACGCCGAACTTCTCCTCGGCGGCCACGACGACCTCGACCATGGAGAGCGAGTCGACGTCGAGGTCGTCCACGAAGGACTTGTCCAGCTGGACGTCGTCGGCGTCGACGCCGGCCACCTCGTTGACGATGTCAGCGAGGTCGGCGCGGATTTCTTCGGTGGTGGCCATGGGGCCTTCCCTTCTTCTTGGGTGGATCTCGGGGTGGATCCGGGTGGGCTGTGCGGGCTGTGCGGGTGGTGCAGATCAGGGGACGGTGACGACCTGGGCGGCGTAGGCCAGCCCTGCTCCGAAGGCGATCAGGAGCGCGGTGTCGCCGCTGCGGGCGTCTCCCTCGGCGATCATCCGGTCGAGCGCGAGCGGGATCGACGCGGCCGAGGTGTTGCCCTGGTCGGCGACGTCGCGACCGATGCGGACGGACGCGGGCAGCTTCATCGAGCGCGCCATCGCGTCGATGATGCGCATGTTGGCCTGGTGGGGGACGAAGACGTCGAGGTCCTCGGGGGCGACCCCGGCCGCCTCGAGGGCCTGGACGGCGACCTTGGACATGGTGAACGACGCCCACCGGAAGACCGGGTTGCCCTGCATGGTGAGGTGCGGCATCACGCCGGAGCCGGGGGAGTCCTCGGAGCCCACCACGTCGCGCCAGTCCTCGCGCTGGCGGATGTAGTCGTAGGCCTCGCCGTCGGAGCCCCACACGACAGGACCGATGCCCGGGGTCTCGCTGGGTCCGATCACCACTGCGCCGGCGCCGTCGGCGAAGATGAACGCCGTGCCACGGTCGGTCATGTCGGTGATGTCGGAGAGCCGCTCGACGCCGATGACGAGGACGTGGCGGGCGCTGCCGCCCCGCACCATGTCGGCGCCCAGCGACACGCCGTGGCAGAAGCCTGCGCAGGCCGCGGAGATGTCGAAGGCCGCCGCGTTGCCGGTGCCGAGCTCGTGCGCGATCGCCGGCGCGATGGCCGGGGTCTGGAGCAGGTGGCTCACGGTGGCGACCACGACGCAGTCGATCTGCTCGGGGCTGATCCCGGCGCGCTCGATCGCGATGCGCGAGGACGCCACGCTCATCACCTGGATGGTCTCCTCGGGCGTGGCGAAGCGGCGCGTCCGGATGCCGGAGCGCTGCTGGATCCACTCGTCGCTGGAGTCGATCGCGTCGACGACCTCGGAGTTGGGGACCAGGCGCGAGGGGCGGTAGGCGCCGATGCCCATGATGCGTGCGTGCGGGGCGCCGACGGCGCCCGAGATGGCGGCCATCAGTGCGTCGCCTCGGGGTGGAGCCGCAGGAGGGGCTGGCCCGGGGAGACCAGGTCACCGTCCTCGACGAGCCACTCGACGACCGAGCCGCCGTGCGGCGCCGTGATGTCGGTGCGGTCGCGCAGGCTGGCGACGGCGCCGATCGTCGTACCGGGGGCCAGGACGTCACGCTCGACCGCCTCCGAGGCGAGGTGGAACGTGCCCTTGGCCGGTGAGACCACCATCCGCCAGGTCGGGGTGGTCTCGATCATCGAGGCCTCGCCGTGCTTGTCGCAGAAGTCGCGGGCGGCGTCGAGCTGGTCGGGCGTCTTGAGGGCGAAGGTCTCCACACCCTTGAGCGCGCGCTTGGCGATGCCGGTGAGCGTGCCGGCCGGCGGCATCTCGAGGATGCCGGTGACGCCGAGGTCGCTCATCGTCTCCAGGCACAGGTCCCAGCGGACCGGGTTGGCGATCTGGCCGACGATGCGGCGCAGCACCTCGCGCCCGTCGTGGACGACCTGGCCGTCGCGGTTGGAGATGACCGGCGTGCGCGGGTCGTGGGTCGACACCGAGCGGGCCAGCGAGGCGAGTCGGTCGACGGCGGGGGCCATGTGGGTCGTGTGGAACGCGCCCGCGACGCTCAGCGGCATCAGCCGCGCCTTCTCGGGCCCGTCCTCGGCGAAGGCGGCGAGCTGGTCCAGGGTGCCGGCCGCGACCACCTGGCCGGGACCGTTGTCGTTGGCGGGGGTCAGTCCGTGGCGCTCGATCGTGGCGAGCACCTCCTCGCGGTCGCCGCCGAGCACCGCGGTCATGCCGGTGGCGGTGGTCGCGGCAGCGCCGGCCATCGCGTTGCCCCGCTCACGCACCAGCACCATCGCCTGCTCGGCGGTCATCACGCGCGCGCCGGCGGCGGCGGTCAGCTCGCCGACGCTGTGCCCGGCCACCGCGCCGATCCGCGCGAACGCGTCGGCCGGGTGGGGGAAGAGGTCGAGGGCCGCGACCAGGCCGGTCGCGACCAGCAGCGGCTGCGCGATCTTCGTGTCGCGGATGGTGTCGGCGTCGGCCTCGGTGCCGTAGTGGGCCAGGTCGATGCCGGCGACGGTCGCCAGCCAGTCGAACCGTGCGGCGAAGGTGGGGTCCTCCAGCCAGGGGGTGAGGAAACCGGGGGTCTGGGCCCCTTGACCGGGAGCGACGATGACGAGCACAGGTCCACTCTGCCGGGTCCGGCGCCCGCGGCGCGGGTCCGACGCCGACGAAAGTCACCCCCCGAACCTTGTAGGGTTCCTACAGTTCGCGCGGCGGCACGCCTAGGGCTCCGTACGACCTGACTGGCGACCCAGGATGAGGGCCAGCTGGAGCGCGAACGCCTCCCGCGGCCGGGTCGGCGACCATCCGGTGGTGTCGGCGACTTGTCGCAGCCGGTAGCGGACCGTGTTGGGGTGGACGAAGAGCGCGCGAGCTGTGCCCTCGATCGACGAGCCGTGCTCGAACCAGGCGGCCAGCGTCTCGAGCAGGGTGCCGCGGGCGGCCACCAGCGGGAGGTAGACCTCGTCGACGAGGTGGCGGCGCGCGTGCCCGTCGCCGGCGAGCGCACGCTCGGGGAGCAGGTCCCGGCTGGCGACCGGGCGGGGCGCGTCGGGCCAGCCGCTGGCGGCCCGGTGCGCCGACAGGGCGTCGCGCGCGGAGGCGTAGGCGTGGGCGAGGTCGGCGGTCACCGGGCCGACGACGACCGGGCCGGCCCCGAAGTGGTCGATCAGGTGCGTGGCGGCCTTGAGCGGGTCGGCCACGCCGCCCAGCACGACGACCAGCCGGTCGCCCTGCGTGGCACACAGTGCGTCCATGTCGGCGGTGCGCGCGGAACGGCGTACGGACTCGAAGACGTCGAGCTCCGCACGGTGGGGCGGCACGGACCCGAGCACGACGGCGACGTCGCCGTGGGCGCCCCAGCCGAGCGCGCTGGCGCGGGAGAGCACCGACTCGTCGGTCTCGGCCCGGACGACGGCGTCGACGACGAGCGCCTCGAGCCGGGCGTCCCAGGCGCCGCGCGACTCGGCTGCGCGGGCGTAGACGGCGGCCGTGGCGAAGGCGACCTCGCGGGCGTACAGGAGGACCGCGCCGTGGACCTCGCCGGCGTCCTCGGGGTCGAGGAGGTCGTCGATCGTGGTCTCCACGACCCGGATGCTGAGCCGCACCAGCTCGACGGTCTGCTGGAGCGAGATGACACCGGTCAGCTCGCGGGGCGCGGCGCCGAAGACGACGACGTCGAGGGGGTCGTGCGCCGAGGCCGTGACCTCGCGGTCGTACCAGTCGACGAAGCCGCGGATGCCGGCCTGCACGATGAGCCCGACCCAGGACCGGTCCTGCGCGCTGAGGTCGTCGAACCACGGCAGGTCGCTCGACATCCGGCCCGTCGCGGCCGTGCTGAGGGCGCCCGTCGAGTTGCGCAGCGCGTCCGCGGCGCGGCGTCTGGACGGGGGCATGGGACGACTGTAGTCGGACGGCACCGGTCGGCACCGGTAGTGGGATTCCCACGAAGCCGTGCGTGGCACTCGCGGGCACTGCACGGCCACGACCCGGCAACCGTCGGGTCACGGGAGGCAGAACGGCGTCGACGTCCCCCGGACGCGGCGGGACCCCGCGTGGTTGAATCCGGGATCTGTCCTGTCTGCCCCCGAAGACACGGAGGTCGCGTTGGCCCGGCGCACCAGACCCCAGGTCGAGCACGTCGTCGTGCACGGCCACCGACGCGCCTTCGTGCGCGCCGGCTCGGGTACGGCCGTCCTGCTGCTGCACGGGCTGGCCTGCGACCACACCACCTGGGAGCCCGTGATCGCCTCGTTGGCCCGGACCCACACGGTCATCGCGCCCGACCTGCTCGGGCACGGGGAGTCCGACAAGCCGCGGGCCGACTACAGCGTCGGCGGTTACGCCAACGGCATGCGCGACCTGCTCACCGTCCTCGGGATCGACACCGTGACGGTGGTCGGGCACAGCTTCGGCGGGGGAGTGGCGATGCAGTTCGCCTACCAGTTCCCCGAGCGCACCGAGCGCCTCGTGCTGGTCAGCTCCGGCGGACTGGGCCCCGACGTCTCGCCCGCGATCCGCGTGATCACGACACCGGGCTTCCAGCAGGCGATGGGGGTACTGACCACGCCCCTCGTGCGTCGGCCGACGACCGCCGCCCTGCGCCTGCTCGCGCGCACGGGTGTGAGCCAGCTGCGCGACCTCGACGAGGTCGCCTCGATCTACGAGACCTTCGCCGACCCCCGGGCGCGTGCCGCGATCAGGCACGTCGTCCGCTCGGTGGTCGACTGGCGCGGCCAGATCGTCACGATGGCCGACCGCGCCTACCTCACCGAGGCGATGCCGATGTGCGTGATCTGGGGCGCCGACGACCTGGTCATCCCGGTCGCCCACGCCAGCAACGCCAGCGCGCTCGCGCCGACCGCCCGCGTCGAGGTGATCCCCAACGCGGGGCACTTCCCGCACAAGGACCACCCGCAGCGGTTCGTGAAGATCGTGCGCGACTTCATGCGGTCCACCGAGCCGAGCCGGTACGACGCCGAGCGCTGGCGTGAGCTGCTGGACCAGGGGGCTCCGGTCACGCCTGTCCACGCCGGGGCCGGGGAGTCGCCGCGCTCGCCCGTGCACGCCGTGCGACGCGCGAAGCCCGCCTGAGGAAGATCCTCAGACGGGCTCCGTCGGTCGTCACGCTGGTGTCGTCACGCCTCGCGCGAGACCTCAGGCGTCGCCGCCCTCCTGCTTGATGTCCTTGGTCGCGGTCGGGTCGTCGATCTTGTAGCGCTCGGCTGCCTCGACGACCTTCTCCACCGGGAGCTCGCCGGCGTCGGCCAGGGCCTGGAGGGCCTGGACGACGACGCTGACGGCGTCGATGTGGAAGAACCGGCGGGCAGCGGGACGCGTGTCGGCGAAGCCGAAGCCGTCGGCGCCGAGGACCCGGTAGTCACCGGGGACCCAGCGCGCGATCTGCAGCGGGACGGCCCGCATGTAGTCGGACACCGCGACGACCGGTCCCCTGGCGCCAGCGAGCTTGTCGCTGACGTAGGCGGTGCGACGCTGCTCGCCGGGGTTGAGCAGGTTCCACTGCTCGGCGGCGGCACCGTCACGGGCCAGCTCGTTCCAGGACGTGACCGACCACAGGTCGGACTGCACGCCCCAGTCCTCGGCCAGGATCCGCGCGGCGTCGTTGATCCACGGGTAGCCGACGCCGGAGGCGAGCAGCTGGACCCGCGGGCCCTCACCGTCGGCGGTGGAGACCCGGTGGATGCCCTTGAGGATGCCCTCGACGTCGACGTCCTCCGGCTCGGCCGGCTGCGAGACCGGCTCGTTGTAGACGGTGATGTAGTAGATCAGGTCCTCGCCCTGGCCCGCCGGGCCACCGGTGCCGTACATCCGCTCGAGGCCGTTCTGCATGATGTGGCTGATCTCGTAGGCGAACGCGGGGTCGTAGTGCACGACCGCGGGGTTGGTCGCCGCAAGGAGCGGCGAGTGGCCGTCGGCGTGCTGCAGGCCCTCACCGGTCAGCGTGGTGCGACCGGCGGTGGCGCCGATGAGGAAGCCGCGCGAGAGCTGGTCGGCCATCGCCCAGATCGAGTCGCCGGTGCGCTGGAACCCGAACATCGAGTAGAAGATGTAGAACGGGATCATGTGCTCGCCGTGCGTGGAGTACGACGACCCGGCCGCGGTCGCCGACGCCATCGCGCCCGCCTCGGAGATGCCCTCGTGCAGCATCTGGCCCTGCGCGGACTCCTTGTAGGAGAGCAGCATCTTGCGGTCGACCGACTCGTACTGCTGGCCGCCGGGGTTGTAGACCTTGGCGCTCGGGAACATCGAGTCCATGCCGAACGTGCGGTACTCGTCGGGCGCGATCGGGACCAGGCGGTCGCCGATCTCGGGGTCCTTCATCCAGTCGCGCAGCAGGCGGACCGCCGCCATGGTGGTGGCGAACTTGTTCTTGCCCGAGCCCTGCTTCAGCTCGGCGTAGAGCTCGTCGCCGGGCAGCTTGAGCGCGGTCGCCCGGTTGACCCGGCGCGGGATCGAGCCACCGAGGGCCCTGCGGCGCTCGAGCATGTACTCGATCTCCGTGGAGTCGGCGCCCGGGTGGTAGAACGGCGCGCCGCCGGTCTTCTCGTAGGACTCCTCGAGGTCACGGTCGCTGATCGGCAGGTAGAGCCGGTCGCGGAACTTCTTGAGGTCCGGGAGGGTGAGCTTCTTCATCTGGTGCGTGGCGTTCTTGCCCTCGAGGGCGTCGATCGTCCAGCCCTTGATGGTGTGCGCCAGGATCACCGTCGGCTGACCGGTGTGCTTGGTCGCGGCGTCGAACGCGGCATAGACCTTGCGGTAGTCGTGGCCGCCGCGAGGGAGCTTCTCGATCTGCTGGTCGCTCATGTGCTCGACCATCTTGCGCAGGCGCGGGTCGCTGCCGAAGAAGTGCTCGCGGACGTAGGCGCCGTCCTCGGTGGAGTAGGTCTGGAACTGCCCGTCCGGCGTGGAGTTCATCCGGTTGACCAGGGCGCCGTCCATGTCCTTGGCGAGCAGGGCGTCCCACTCGCGGCCCCAGACGACCTTGATGACGTTCCAGCCGGCGCCGCGGAAGTTGGCCTCGAGCTCCTGCATGATCTTGCCGTTGCCCGTGACCGGGCCGTCGAGCTGCTGCAGGTTGCAGTTGATCACCCAGGTGAGGTTGTCGAGCTCCTCGCGGGCCGCGACTCGGATCGCGCCGAGCGACTCGGGCTCGGCCATCTCGCCGTCGCCCATGAACGCCCACACGTGCTGCTGCGAGGTGTCCTTGATGCCGCGGTTGTCGAGGTAGCGGTTGAAGCGGGCCTGGTAGATGGAGTTGATGGCCGTGAGGCCCATCGACACCGTCGGGAACTCCCAGAAGTCGGGCATGAGCCGCGGGTGGGGGTACGACGGCAGGCCGGCGCCCTGGCCGTGCTGGACCTCCTGGCGGAAGCGGTAGAGCTGCTCCTCGCTGAGGCGGCCCTCGAGGAACGCGCGGGCGTAGACGCCCGGCGAGCCGTGGCCCTGGATGTAGAGCTGGTCGCCGCCGCCCTCGTGGTCCTTGCCGCGGAAGAAGTGGTTGAAGCCGACCTCGTAGAGGCTCGCCGAGGACTGGTAGGTGGCGATGTGGCCGCCGACCTCGAGGCCCTTGCGGTTGGCCGAGGAGACCATGACCGCGGCGTTCCAACGGATGAAGGCGCGGATGCGGCGCTCGACGTCCTCGTCACCGGGGAACCACGGCTCGCGCTCGGGCGGGATCGTGTTGATGTAGTCGGTCGAGCGCAGGGCCGGGACGCCGACCTGCTTCTCGCGCGCGCGCTCGAGGAGGCGCAGCATCACGTAGCGGGCCCGGTCGCGACCCCGGTCGTCGAGCATCGCGTCGAACGACGCGAGCCACTCCTGGGTCTCGTCGGGATCGATGTCGGGCAGCTGGGTGGGGAGCCCTTCGTGGATCACCGAGGCGACGGGGCTCTTGCTGGACTTGTCGGCGTCACTCACGAGTGCATCGTGTCACGCGACCAGCCACCACGAAATCTACCCACGGGTAGCGCCCCCGCCCGTGAGACGGCGCCCACGTCGCCGCCCGCGCGGGCCGTACGCCGGGCGGCGGGGTTGCGGCGCCTGCTCTGTTCCTGTGGACTGTGCGGCAACCGTGCGCGGGCCACGCGCACAGTCAGGATTGTTCGAGCACTGGAGGCACTGCGTGAGTTCGACGGTGGGCGACTCTGCCCCGGCGACCGGGACCGGCGACCGGCTGGGGCTCAAGCCCGGCATGGTGGTCCAGGAGCTCGGCTGGGACAACGACACCGATGACGAGCTGCGCGTCGCGGTCGAGGACACGATCGACGCCGACATGGTGGACGGCGACTACGGCAACGTGGTCGACGCCGTCCTGCTCTGGTGGCGCGACGACGACGGCGACCTCGTTGACGGGCTCGTGGACGCCCTGACCGACCTCGTCGGCGGCGGGTCGATCTGGCTGCTTACCCCGAAGGTCGGCCGCCCCGGCACCGTCGACGCCGCCGACGTCTCCGAGGCAGCCCCGATCGCCGGGCTCGCGCAGACCACCACCGCCTCGGTCAGCAAGGACTGGCAGGCCACCCGGCTGGTCGCGCCGAAGACCCCCGCGTGACGGCTGCCAGGAACATCGCGGGTCGGCTCGCCGGGGTCGGCACCACCGTGCGCGTCCTCGGCGGCGCGGGCGTGATCCGCCCCTACGGCCCGCGCACCCTCGTCGACGTAGGACGCGTCGTCCTGCGGTGGGGCACCGGCCCGGCCGGCGGCTTCGCGACCCTCGCGGCGCGGGCTCCCCACGACGTCGGCGTCGTGGACGAGCTCGGCGAGCTGACGTGGGGCGAGCTGCACCGGCGCTCGAACTCCCTCGCGCGGGCGCTGGCCGAGCGAGGTGTCGGCGAGGGCGACTCGGTCGCGGTCATGTGCCGCAACCACCGCGGCTTCATCGACGCCTCGGTCGCGATCGCCAAGCTCGGCGCCGACATCCTCTACCTCAACACCGCGTTCGCCGGACCGCAGCTCGTCGACGTGCTGCAGCGCGAGGCGCCCAGCATGGTCGTCCACGACGAGGAGTTCACCGGCCTGCTCGCCGGCGCCCACGTCGAGCGCCGGGTCATCGCCTGGACCGACGGCGACGCCGACGGCCAGGAGACCCTGGAGCGGCTGGTGACGGCGTACGACGAGGGCGACCTCCAGCCGCCGCAGCGGCACGCGCGCATCGTGATCCTCACCTCCGGGACGACCGGCTCACCGAAGGGCGCCCCGCGCAAGGAGGCCGGCATCGACGCGGCCGTGTCGCTCCTGTCGCGGATGCCCCTGCGGGCGGGCTGGCGCACCCACATCGCGGCACCGCTGTTCCACACGTGGGGCTTCGCGCACCTCGCGCTCGCGATGCTGCTGGGCTCGACGGTCGTGCTGCGCCGCTCGTTCGACCCGCTCACCGCGCTCCGCACCGCGCAGGCGGAGCGCTGCCAGTCGATGGTGGTGATCCCGGTGATGCTGCAGCGGATGCTCCAGCTCCCGCCCGAGCAGCTCGACGGCATCGACCTGGGCCGCGTGCAGGTGGTCGCCTCGTCCGGATCGGCCCTGCCGGCGACCCTCGCCGAGGCCTGGATGGACCGCTTCGGCGAGAACCTCTACAACATCTACGGCTCCACCGAGGTGGCCTACGCCTCGATCGCGACGCCGGAGGACCTGCGCGCCGACCCGACCTCGGCGGGCAGGCCGCCCCACGGCACCGTCGTCCGCATCCTCGACGAGGCCGGCGCCGAGCTGCCGCAGGGCGAGACCGGCCGGATCTTCGTCGGCAACGGCCTGCTCTTCGAGGGCTACACCAACGGCGGGTCCAAGGAGGTCGTCGACGGGCTGATGGCCTCGGGCGACGTCGGCTACTACGACGACGCCGGTCGTCTCCACGTCGCGGGCCGCGACGACGACATGATCGTGTCCGGTGGCGAGAACGTCTTCCCGCAGGAGGTCGAGGACTGCCTGGTCGCCCACGCGCTCGTGCAGGAGGTCGCTGCCGTCGGTGTCGTCGACGAGGACTATGGTCAGCGCCTGCGCGCCTTCGTGGTGCGCACCGGCGACGTGTCGGAGGACGAGCTGCGTGACCACGTGAAGGCCCACCTGGCCAGGTTCAAGGTGCCGCGCGAGATCGTGTTCCTCGACGAGCTGCCACGCAACGCCACCGGCAAGATCCTCAAGCGGGAGCTCGCCGGCTGGGAGAAGGAACAGGACGGCAAGGAGCAGGCGTGACCGGCAAGGGACTGTGCATCGGCGACGAGGCACCCGACTTCACCCTTCGCGACCAGTTCGGGCAGGACGTCCACCTCGGCGACTTCCGCGGCCGCAAGGCGGTCGTGCTGATGTTCTTCCCCTTCGCCTTCACCGGGGTGTGCACCGGCGAGATGTCGGGCGTGCGCGACCGGCTCGACGAGTTCCTCACCTTCGACACCGAGGTCCTCGGCGTCTCGTGCGACTCGGTCTACTCGCTGCGCACCTTCGCCGAGAGCGAGGGGCTCAACTTCCCGCTGCTCTCCGACTACTGGCCGCACGGCGCCGTGTCGACGGCCTACGAGGTGTTCGACACCGGTCGCGGCGCCCCGCGTCGCTCGTCCTACGTCATCGACCGCGACGGCCGGCTCACCTGGTCGGTGCACAACGCGAACCCCGACGGTCGCGACCTCGACGAGCACCTCCGCGAGCTCCACGCAGCCGTCGCCGACGCTCCGGTCTAGACCGTTCTGGAGCATTTCCACGGGTTTTCCGGGTTTCGCCTGACGGCCTTGGGGATGCGTGTAACCTTCTTCTTGTTGAGCCGCTGGTGACCCGAGACGCCAGCGGCTCAACTCATTTCCTGCCACGGTCCTGACCTGTCGATCCGGTGTTTTCTCCCGGCACATGCGGTCCCGTAGTCTGTGCCACTCCCGCGTCGGTAGCTCAGCGGTAGAGCACTCGGTTTACACCCGAGCGGTCGGCGGTTCGAAACCGTCCCGACGCACCAGCACCCCTGCTCGTCGGCCTCGTGAGAGGCCTCTCATCGGCGGCTCACGCCTCGCTCACGGCGCCCCGTGAGTGTTCTCGTCACCGGGCCAGAAGGCCCCCGACGAGAGGAACCATGATGAGGAAGCTCCTTCCCACCGCCCTCCTGGGCGTCGCCGGCATGACGGCCGCCGGCCTGGTCGCGATGTCGACCCCGACGCTGGCGACCGCCTCGGACGAGGCCGCCAAGCGTGAGGACGACACCGCCGAGCTGGTGCTGGTCGCCGACGACGACGATGACGACACCAACGACAACGACGACGACAACGACGACACCCGCACCAACAGCCCGTCGTACACCGGCCAGAGCCGCGACACCAACGACCAGACCAACAGCCGGGTGACCGACGTCAGCCGCGACCGCGACAAGAGCCGGGGCGACAAGACCCGCGACTGGACGCGCGACGGTGGCGACAGGACCCGCGACAAGACCGCCAACAACACCAACGACCGCAGCCGCAACGACACGCGCGGCTGACGGACGCCGGACGGGACGCAGGAGCACGCAGATGGGCACGCGCGACGACGGCTGGAAGCTCGCCGAGGGCGAGGACCTGGCTCCCGGGCTGAGCGCGCTGCGCCGGCTCGGCGGCGGGTCCGCCTACGAGGCGTGGCTGTGCTTCGACGAGGTCACCTGGTCCGCGGTGGTGGTCAAGGTGCTCCGTCCCTCGCAGGTCGACGACGAGTCCTCCCGGCGCGGGCTGCGCCGGGAGGTGCTCGCCCTCCGCACGGTCAACCACCCCGTCGTGGTCCGCAGCCTCCGCGACGGCCAGGACGGCGAGCGACCGCACGTCGTCCTCGAGCACGTCGACGGGCCGCGGCTCTCCAGCCTGGTCCGGCGCCACGGCCGGCTGCAGGAGCAGCAGTACCTCCCGCTGGCGATCGACGTCGCGTCGGCACTGCACTACCTGCGCCACCTCGGCTGGACCCACCTCGACATCAAGCCCAGCAACGTGATCATGGGCGCCCCGGCCCGGCTGATCGACCTGTCGGTCGCCCGGCTCGAGGAGGACGCCCGCCGGCTGCGGCACCCGATCGGCACCGACGCCTACATGGCGCCCGAGCAGGCGGACCCGACGGGCGAGCACGCACCGTCGTACGCCGCCGACGTCTGGGGCCTCGGCGCCACGCTGTTCCACGCCGTCGCGGGGCGGCGACCCTTCGCGCACGGCGACCCCGACGCGGACGACGTACGACTCCGCTTCCCGCAGCTGGTCCAGGCGCCCGGGCCGCTGCCCGACGGCGTACCGGGTCCGGTCGCGGACGTGCTCGACGCCTGCCTGCAGCGCGACCCGGACCGTCGGCCCCTGCCGCACGAGGTCGCCGACGCGCTCGAGCCCGTGCTGGCCGGCCTGCCGCGCGGGTCGCTGGCGGCCTTCCGGGTCAGGTGAGCCGGGTCAGGTGAGCCGGTAGCCGACCCCGCGCACCGTCGCGATCGCGGTGCCACCGAGCTTCTTGCGGAGGTAGCCGACGTAGACGTCGACGACGTTGGACCCGGGGTCGAAGTCGTAGCCCCACACCAGGTCGAGCAGCTGCTCACGGGTGAGCACCTGGCCGGGGTTGAGCAGGAAGATCTCGGCGAGCGCGAACTCGCGCGCGGACAGCTCGTGCTCGCCTTGAGGTCCGGAGACGCGGCGGGTACGACGGTCCAGGCGCAGCGCACCCACCACGAGGTCGTCGCCGGTGGTCGGCCCGTCGGCCGGCGCGAGGGCGCGGAGCCGGAGCCGGACCCGCGCCATCAGCTCGGCGAACCGGAACGGCTTGGCCATGTAGTCGTCGGCGCCGTTGTCGAGCGCGGCGACCGTGTCGGTGACCGAGTCACGCGCGGTGAGCACGATGACCGGCATCCGGCTGCCCTGCGACCGGAGCTGGTCGAGCACCTCGAAGCCGTCCATGCCGGGCAGGCCGATGTCGAGCACCATGAGGTCGAAGCGACCCGAGAGCGCCTCGTCGAGGCCGCTCGGGCCGTCGACGGCGACCGTCGGCTGGTGGCCCTCGGCGCGCAGGCCCTTGGCCACGAACGAGGCGATGCGCTGCTCGTCCTCCACGATCAGGATCTGGGCCACGGGGACTCCTTGCTGGTGAGGGTGATCTCGACGTGCGCGCCCCTGGGGTGGGAGTCGGTGATGCGGACCTCGCCGCCGTGGGCGTCGACGATCGCGCGCACGATGCTGAGGCCGAGCCCGAAGCCGTCGTCGCCCGCGCGCACGTGGCTGCGGCCGAACCGCTCGAGCACGGCCTCGCGGTCCTCCGGGGCGATGCCTTCGCCGGTGTCGCGCACCCAGAGTCGTACGACGTCGCCGTCGCGGTCGGAGCCGATGGCGATCTCGGCGCCGGGGTCGGTGTGCTTCACGGCGTTGTCGGCCAGCTGGAGCAGAGCCTGGGTGATGCGCTGCTCGTCGAGCACCGCCGCGCCGGTGGCCGAGGAGTCGAGCCGCCAGTCGCGGTCACCGAGCGCCCTGGCCTTCGCGAGCACCGACTGGGTGAGGACGTCGAGGTCGACCTCGCCCTCGACGAGGAAGTCCGGCCGGCGGCTCTTGGCGAGCAGGATGAGGTCCTGCACGAGGCGCGACATCCGGTCGACCTCGTCGAGCAGCAGCTCACGGGTCTCGGCGAGCTCGGCGGCGTCGCCGGCGTCGAGCAGCTCGAGGTGGCCGCGCAGCACCGTCAGCGGTGTCTTGAGCTCGTGGCCGGCGTCGTCGAGGAACCGTCGCTGCGCTGCGAAGCCGGAGTCCAGCCGCTCGAGCATCCCGTTGAGGGTGCGGGTGAGCGCGGTGATGTCGTCGTTGCCCTGCTCGGGGATGCGGCGCGAGAGGTCGGTCGCGGTGATCTCGCGCGCCGTCGACTCCAGGGTGCGCAGCGGCGCGAGCAGGCGTCCGGACTGGAAGGCGGCGATGGTCGTGATGAGACCGAGCGAGAGGAGCGCGACGAGGGCGTAGGTCCGCAGGGTCCCGTCGAGCTCGTCGTGCTCGTCGGCGAGGAAGTTCACGATGACCAGCGCGCCCCGGCCCTGGGTGTTCAGCACCGGCACCACCGTCACCCAGGTCTCCCCGAACGAGGCGGACTCGATGATCCGGGTGCCGCCGGAGCGGGCAAGGTCCCGGACGGCCGCGTCGAAGGCCGGCTCGTCGAGCACCTCCTGGCCGTAGCGGTTGCGGGTGCGCTCGGGGATCTCGCCGCGGACGTAGCCGACGAGCATCTCGTCGTCGTCGGGGACGTTGCGGGTGAGGAAGACGTTGAGCAGGCTCCCGACGTCGTCGAAGCGACGACCGGTGTAGGGGTCGATCTGTCCCTGCAGCTCGCGGAACTCCGCGATCTCCTGGGCGATCTGGGCGTTGACCTGGCGCTCGATGCGGGCGGACTCGAGGGCGTAGACCAGCCCGCCGGCCCCGGTCATCGCGGCCGCCGTGAGCACGGCGATGACGACGGTGATCCGGGTGCGGACGGAGACCTGGGCGAGACGGCGGCCGGCACGGTCAGTCGTCGTCCTGCTCCGTCTCGGTGTCATCGTCCTCGCGGTCGTCGTCGGGGTCGTCGTCCCACTCGTCGTCGTCATCCTCCCCGATGGGGGTCGGTTGTGGCGTCACGACCTCGGCGGGCTCGTTCCTCGACGGCTCGGGCCTGACCGGCTCCGGTGTCGGGTCCGGCGTACCGGTGGGCGCGTCGCGCAGGATGACCGGGCTGTGGTCGGCGGGCCGGGGTCCCGTCGGGCTCGCCACCGTCGTGGCGACGTACGCCGTCACGGGGACGACGACGGCCACCAGGAGGAGTCCCTTGGTCAGCGGTCCCATGCCCCGATGCTCGGAGCAGATCGTGGCGCCGGCATGAGACCCGGATGAGAGGCCTCTCATCGACCCGCTCGTCCGGCCTCTCGTCCAGCCGCGTGACGCGTGCCACAGTTGCCCCCATGATCGTCCCCTTCAGCGTCACCGACTTCATCGAGCGCGCAGCGGTCGTCTACGGCGAGCGCGACGGCATCGTCGACGAGCCGGACCAGCCGGCCGACTCGCTCGGCACCCTCACCTACGCCGAGGCCCACGCCCTCGCGCGCCGGCAGTCGGCCAGGCTCGACGAGCTCGGCATCGAGGTCGGCGACCGCGTGGCGATCGTCAGCCACAACTCGGCGCGCCTGCTCACGTCGTTCTTCGGCGTCAGCGGCTCGGGGCGGGTGCTGGTGCCGATCAACTTCCGGCTGCGCCCCGACGAGATCTCCTACATCGTCGCGCACTCGGGAGCACGGGTGCTCTACGTCGATCCCGAGCTCGTCGACTCGTTGAAGGACATCGACGTCGAGCACAGGTTCGTGATCGGCGACGACGACTCGATGTTCGCCGCACCCGGCGTCGAGCCGCGTGCGTGGGAGCCCGACGAGAACGCGACGGCGACGATCAACTACACCTCGGGCACGACCGCGCGTCCCAAGGGCGTGCAGCTCACGCACCGCAACCTCTGGACCAACGCGGTGACCTTCGGCCTCCACGCCGGCGTCACCGACCGCGACGTCTACCTCCACACCTTGCCGATGTTCCACGCCAACGGCTGGGGGATGCCGTTCGCGATGACCGGGCTCGGCGTCCCGCAGGTGGTGCTCCGCAAGGTCGACGGCGCGGAGATCCTGCGCCGCGTCGAGCAGTACGGCGTCACCGTGATGTGTGCGGCCCCGGCCGTCGCCGCGGCGGTGCTGGAGGCGGCCCAGGACTGGGACGGCGAGATCCCCGGCCGCGACCGGGTGCGGATCATCATGGCTGGCGCCCCACCGCCGACGAAGACGGTGGTGCGCGTCGAGGAGGAGCTCGGCTGGGAGTTCGTCCAGATCTACGGCCTCACCGAGACCTCGCCGCTGCTGACGGTCAACCGGTCGCGGTCCGAGTGGGACGACCTGTCGGCCGAGGAGCGCGCGCACAAGCTCGTGCGGGCCGGCGCACCGGCCATCGGCGTACGGCTCCGGGTGGACGACTCGGAGGAGGGGGCGGGCGAGGTCCTGGCGCGGTCCAACGTGATCCTCGAGGGCTACTGGGAGCGTCCCGACGAGACCGGTGCCGCGCTGCGCGACGGCTGGTTCCACACCGGCGACGGCGGCGTGATCGGCGAGGACGGCTACCTGTCGATCAGCGACCGCAAGAAGGACGTGATCATCACCGGCGGCGAGAACGTGTCCTCGATCGAGGTCGAGGACGTGCTGTTCTCGCATCCGGCGGTCTCGGAGGTCGCGGTCATCGGGGTGCCGAGCGAGAAGTGGGGCGAGACCATCAAGGCGCTCGTCGTGCTCGCGGACGGCGCGGACGCCACGGACATGGAGGCCGAGCTGATCGCCTGGTGCAAGGACAAGGCCGCCGGCTACAAGGCGCCGACGTCGATCGAGTTCCGCGACGAGCTGGCCCGCACCGCGACCGGCAAGCTGCAGAAGTTCAAGCTGCGCCAGCCCTACTGGGAGGGGCAGGAGCGCCAGGTCAACTAGCCGGTCAGCCCGCCCCACGGTCCGGCTAGCCTTCGCGCATGCCCTCGCTCGCCGACGTCGTCGACCTGCTGCACTCCTGGTACCCACCGTCCACCGCCGACTCGTGGGACGCCGTCGGGCTGGTCGCGGGCGACCCCACCGCAGCGGTGACGAAGGTGCTGTTCGCCGTCGACCCGACGATCGACGTCGCGCGCGAGGCCGTGGAGTGGGGCGCCGACCTGCTCGTCGTCCACCACCCGCTCCTGCTCTCGCCGGTGAGCTCGGTGGCGGCGACGACGCCGAAGGGGCGCACGCTGCACCACCTCACGTCCCACGGCTGCGCACTCCTCACCGCGCACACCAACGCCGACCAGGCCGTCTCCGGGGTGTCGGAGTCACTGGCGCTCGCACTCGGGCTCACCGACCTGTCACCGATCCGGCCGGCACCGGCGGCTCCGCTCGACAAGGTCGTCGTCCTCGTCCCGGTCGACGCGGCCGAGGCGGTGCGCACCGCGCTGCACGAGGCGGGCGCCGGTCGCATCGGCGACTACGACTCCGCCTCCTGGTCGACGGCCGGCGAGGGTCGCTTCCGCCCGCTCGACGGCGCCACGCCGGCGGTCGGCTCGGTCGGGGAGCTGGAGGTGGTCGACGAGACGCGCATCGAGGTGGTGGCGCCGCGTGGTCGTCGTACGGCACTCGTGCGGGCGTTGCTGGCCGCCCACCCCTACGAGGAGCCGGCCTTCGACGTCATCCCGCTCGCCGACCCCGGCCTGGCCGCCACGGGCACCGGCAGGGTCGGGACGGTCGAGGCGACGACGCTGGACCGGTTCGCGGCGAAGGTGGCACGTTCGCTGCCGAGCACGGCCCACGGCGTCCGCGTCGCGGGCGACCCGACACGGCCGGTGCGCAGGGTCGCGGTGTGCGGCGGTGCGGGCGACTTCCTGCTCGACGAGCTGGCCGGCAGCGACGTCGACGTCTACGTCACCAGCGACCTGCGCCATCACCGGGCGGGGGAGTTCCTCGAGCACGACGGCCCGGCGCTCGTCGACGTCGCGCACTGGGCGGCGGAGTGGACCTGGCTCCCGGCGGTGGAGGCTCGGCTGCGCGCGGCGGTGGGCGATAGGGTCGAGACCCGGGTCAGCACGCTGTGCACCGATCCGTGGACGTTCCGCCACTAGCCCCACCCCTGATCCAGCCAGCCCCGAAGCAGGAGAGCCGTTGAAGGCCGATCCCACCCACCAGCTCAAGCTCCTCGACGTCGCCGAGCTCGACTCGCGTGCCGCGCAGCTGCGCCACCAGCGGGCGCACCTGCCCGAGCTGGCCGAGATCGCCACCCTCGAGGCCGAGCGCACCGAGCTGACCGACAAGGTCCGCGACGCACGCATCGTCGTCGACGACCTCACGGTGGAGCAGGTGAAGGCCGACCGCGAGGTCGAGCAGGTCAAGACGCGTCGCGAGCGCGACCGCAACCGCATGGACACCGGCCAGATCACGAACCCGAAGGACCTCGAGCGGATGCAGCACGAGCTGGTCTCGCTCGAGCGGCGGATCGCCTCGCTGGAGGACTCCGAGCTCGAGGTGATGGAGTCGCTGGAGGAGGCCCAGCAGGTGCTCGACGGCCTCGGGATCCGAGCCGACGACATCGACGCGAGGCTCGGTGAGCTGGTCACCGCGCGCGACGAGAAGCGGGTGACCCTCGACTCCCAGCTCGACGAGGTCGGCGCCGCCCGCGGTCCGGCGGTCGAGGGCGTGCCCGACGACCTGATGGCGCTCTACGAGCGGCTGCGCGAGCAGAAGGGCATCGGCGCCGCGCTGCTGAGGGGTCGCCAGTGCGGCGGCTGCAACATGACGCTCGACCCGTCGGAGATCTCGCGGATCCGGTCGACGCCGGCCGACGACGTCGTCCGGTGCGAGGAGTGCCAGCGCATCCTGGTGCGCACCGACGAGTCGGGTCTCTGAGCGGCTCCCTGACCTGATGGCCGGGCGCTTCCTCGACGCGGAGCTGATGGCCGCACGCGGCCGTACGTCGCTGCGCGCCCGGGTCGCCCGGCTGCGGTCGAAGGGCTGGGTCATCGGGCAGTGCGCGATCGCCGCGGGTGTCGCGTGGTGGCTGGCGGCCGACGTGTTCCAGCACCGGCTGCCGTTCTTCGCCCCGATCGCGGCCGTGGTCTCGCTCGGGATGTCCTACGGACAGCGGCAGCGTCGCGTCGCGGAGGTCACTGTCGGCGTCGCGCTGGGCGTCTTCCTGGGCGACGCCACCACCCACGTGATCGGGTCGGGCGGCTTCCAGATCATGCTGATCGTGGCCGCCGGGATGTCGATCGCGTTGCTGCTCGACGCCGGCCAGCTGCTGATCATCCAGTCGGCGGTGCAGGGCATCGTCGTCGCGGCGCTCGCTCCCGCCCCGGGTGCGGCCTTCCTGCGCTGGACCGACGCGCTCATCGGCGGTGCGGTCGCGCTGGTCGCGGCCACCGTGGTGCCACGCGCCCCGCTGCGCAAGCCACGCGACCAGGCCGCGGTCGTCGTGCGCAAGATCGCCGAGCTGCTCCGGTGCTCGGCCGACCGGCTCGCCGACGGTGACGTCGAGCAGTCGCTGGCCGTGCTGCGCGACGCCCGGTCGACCGACGCGCTGATCGGCGAGCTCCGGGCGGCCTCGGAGGAGGGCATCTCGGTGGTGCAGTCCTCACCCTTTCGGAGACGGCACGGCGAGCACCAGCGCCAGCTCGCCGAGCTCGTGGAGCCGCTCGACGTGGCGCTGCGCAACACGCGCGTGATCGTGCGCCGGGTGACGGTGGCGGTCTACCGCCGCGAGCCGGTGCCGTCGTCGTACTCCGCCCTGATGCGCGAGCTCGCCGACCTCTCCGACCGCGTCGCCGACGAGCTCGTCGCCGACCGGATGGCGGGCGCGGTCATCGACGACCTCATCGCCCTCGGCCGCGCCACGGCCACCGTCGAGCACAGCGCCGACCTCTCGGCGGAGGTGATCCTGGCCCAGGTGCGCTCGATCATCGCCGACCTGCTCGCGCTGTGCGGGATGGACCCCCTCGAGGCGACGGACGTGATCCCGCTCCGCTAGCCGGTGTGGACCTCGGTCACGACCACGTCGAGCTGGGTGCCCTTCGGCGTCGGATCGCCGATCTCGACGGTCCAGCCGAGGCGGGTGAGGGCATCCGCGAGCGCCGCGGGCGTGCGCGGGTCGGCGCCGTCCTCGAGCAGGGCGCGGACGATGCGGCCCTTGGTCGCCTTGTTGAAGTGGCTCACGACGGTCCGCCTGCCACCCGACTCGTGGAGCACGCGGACCGTCGCGACGCGACGCGCGAGGTCCTTCGTGGGGCGCCAGAAGGCGGCGTACGTGCTGGAGCGCAGGTCGACGAGCAGCCCGGTGCCCATGCCGTCGGTGACCGCCTCGCCGAGGACCTCGCGCCAGGCGCCGGCGACCGAGCCGACGCCGGGGAGGGTCGCGTCGCCGGAGAGGCGGTAGGCGGGGATCCGGTCGCCGGGTCGCACGATGCCGAACAGCGAGCTGGTCACGGCGAGGCGCGACGTCGCGCGGCGGCGGGCCGCCGGGGAGAGGGTCGCGAGGCCGAGGGCGTCGTAGAGCACGCCGGTGTAGATCGCGTCGGCGCGCGCGGTGGGTGCGGTGCCGAGCACGGCGTTGCGGTCGACCAGGTCGCGCTGGGCGGGGCCGAGGCCCAGGACGCTCGCCGCCCGGTCCGGGTCGTCGCGGCAGAGCGTGGTGAGCGCGTCGAGGAGCCTCTCGCGCGTCGGGGTGAGGGCGGGGAAGGAGAGCGACTCGAGGTCGAGGGACTTGCCCCGCCGGGCGGCGGTCTTGCCCTCGCTGGGCGGTAGCAGGATCAGCACGCGCGCAAGCGTAGGCAGCGGACGGTGTGGCGATATGGCTAGGGTCGGCCTCATGCCCAGCAACCGTGTGGTGAAGGTCCGTTCGACGGGTGACAGCGTCACCGCGCAGGAGATGCGCGATGGCATCACTGCGATCCAGCAGGAGATGAAGGTGACCGCGGCCTTCCCCGACGCGGTCGAGCGTGCGGCCGCCGAGGCGGCGGAGCACCCGCGACTCCCCGAGCTGGACCGCACCGACATCGAGCTGGTCACGATCGACCCCGAGTCCGCGCGCGACCTCGACCAGGCGATGCACATCGAGCGCAACGGCGACGGCTACGTCGTCCACTACGCGATCGCCGACGTGGCGGCGTTCGTGACGCCCGGCGACCCGGTCGACGTGGAGGCCAACCGCCGCGGCGAGACCCTCTACGGCGCGAGCTCGAAGATCCCGCTCCACCCCACGGTGCTCAGCGAGGGCGCCGCGTCGCTGCTGCCCGACGAGGTGCGCCCGGCCCTCCTCTGGACGATCCAGGTCGACGACACCGGGGAGGGCGTCGACGTACAGGTCGAGCGGGCGCTGGTGCGGTCGCGCGCCAAGCTCTCCTACGAGCAGGTGCAGGCCGACATCGACGCCGGCACCGCCTCGCCCCTGATGGAGCTGCTCAAGGAGGTGGGCGAGCTGCGACTGGCGCGAGAGGCGGCGCGCGGCGGGGTGTCGCTCCCGCTGCCCGAGCAGGAGCTCGTCGAGACCGGCGACGGCCACTGGGAGCTGGAGTTCCGCGAGCTGCTGCCCGCGGAGACCTGGAACGCGCAGATCTCGCTGCTCACCGGGATGGCGGCGGCCGGGCTGATGGTCTACGCCCGCACCGGCATCCTCCGCACGCTCCCGCCGGCCGACCCGCGCGACGTGCAGCGCCTGCACCGCACGGCGCGGGCGCTCGGGATCGAGTGGCCCGCCGAGCAGCTCTACCCCGACTTCGTCCGCACGCTCGACCCGTCGAGGCCGACCCACGCGGCGATGATCGTCGCGTGCACGCGGCTCCTCCGCGGCGCGGGCTACGTGACCTTCAACGGCGAGCTGCCGGCGTACTCCCAGCACTCCGGGCTCGCCTCCGAGTACGCCCACGTCACCGCCCCGCTCCGCCGCCTCGCCGACCGCTACGCCGGCGAGATCTGCCTCGCGCTGTGTGCCGGGACCGAGGTGCCCGAGTGGGTGCTCTCCGCGATGACCGAGCTCCCCGACACCATGTCGAGCTCGAGCAGGCGCGCCCACCAGTACGAGAACGCGATCGTGGACCTGTGCGAGGCCGAGCTGCTCCATGACCGCGTGGGGGAGACCTTCGACGCCGTGGTCGTGGACATCGAGGAGAAGGATCCCACCAAGGGCGACATCACCATCCAGGACCCCGCCATCGAGGCCGCGGTCACCGGCAGCTCGGACCTCCCGCTCGGCGAGGAGGTCTCCGTCGAGCTGGTCTCCGCCGACCCGACCACGCGCAAGGTGGTCTTCCGCCTGGCCTGAGCCGGGCCTCGGGGGTGCTAGCACCAACGGACAACTGGCACGTCGCCCGCGAGCGTCCCTAACGTCGGGTCCACGGACGACGCCGATCGCCAGGAGCCCGGATGCCACCCACGACCAGGTCGACGCGCGCCACCGGTGCGAGGCGCGACCTCCCGGAGGGTGCGGCATGAGCGCGCTCGCGGTCCCGATGCCGGACGAGCCGCCTGTCCTGGCGGCCGGTGAGGAGATCGCGACCGGCTACACGGTGATCGGCCACCTCTCGCGAGGCAGTGCGGTCGACGTCTACGAGGTGTGGTCGGAGGAGCGCCTGTGCAGCTGCGTGGCCAAGACCATCCGCCCGGACCGGGTGGACGTCGCACGCGTGCGCTACCGGCTGCTGCAGGAGGGGTGGCTCCTCAAGGTGCTCGCCCACCCGCACCTGCCGCGCGCCTTCGAGACCGTCGAGGGAGCGAGCCCGGTCGTCATCCTCGAGACCGACGTCGGGCCGACGCTCGCGGAGCTGGTCAGCGAGCGTCGGCGACCGGTCGAGGACCTGGGCCATCTCGGGAGCCAGCTCGCCTCCGCGGTCGGATACCTCCACGGACAGGGCTACCTCCACCTCGACATCCACCCCGGCAACGTCATGGTGCACGGCACCCGGGTGACCCTCGTCGACCTCAGCATCGCCCGGCCACCAGGACGGGTGCACCGTGGACTGGGCACCCCGGCCTACCTGGCTCCCGAGCAGGCCCGCGGTGCGATGGTCACCGCCGCCACCGACGTGTGGGGGCTGGGCGCGACGCTCTACGAGGTCGCGACGGGGGTGGCGCCGTTCGCGCCCCTCGACGAGTCCGAGCGCGTGGCACTCGACGCAGGCACCTTCCTCCAGCTGCAGCGACCTGCCCCGCAGGTCAGCCGCCTGCGGACGCACGTGCCCGCGCCGTTCGCCGACCTGGTGACGGCGTGCCTGGCTCCGGACCCCGCCGACCGGCCGGTCGTGAGGGACGTCCTCGACCGGCTCGACGGGCTCAGGCGCCGAGGTCGACGGGCTTGAGGGGAGTGGGTCGGCCTGTAGGCCGGGTTCTGTCCTGGCTGGACCGGAGTCCAGCGCAGGGGCGACCATCCATCTGCGACGACCGTTGCCGGCCGCCTGGTGCGATCTACCCGGATGCTCGGGCGGGCAGCCCTCAGGCACATCCTGTCTGATCTTGCTCCGGGTGGGGTTTGCCTAGCTGCGCCGGTCGCCCGGCGCACTGGTGGTCTCTTGCACCACCGTTTCACCCTTACCAGCACCCGGAGGTGCTGGCGGTCTGTTCTCTGTGGCACTGATCCCGCGGGTTTCCCCGGGTGGCTGTTGGCCACCACCCTGCCCTGTGGAGCCCGGACCTTCCTCGACCCGCTGTCCCGGACGAACCGGGAGCACCGGGCCGCGGCCGCCCGGCCGACCCACTCGGGGGTGAGTCTAGGGCCGGGGACTCCTCAGTACGACTCCGACGAGGAGTGGTGGAAGGAGTCGGCGTCGACCGGGTGGTCGGCGAGCTCGGGGCGGGGCGGTGTGAGCGTGGCGTAGCCGCCCGCGTCGAGCACACGCTGGATCCTCCCGGTGGTCTGCTCGCGCGCCTCGTCCAGCTGCGTGTCGCGGTTGTCGAGGATCCGGCTCCGCACGCTGTGCAGCAGCCCGACCGCCGTGGGAGCAGATGAGATCGGCAGGTCGACGGTCTCGGTGTCGGGCAGCTGGTCGACCACCAGCCCGAGGATCGAGGAGATGCCTGCGGCGATGCCGCCCAGCACGGCTCCGCCCGGCACGAGCGACACGAGCGAGAAGATGCTCGACGACGCAGGCGCTGCGATGCGGAGGACGTCGAGCGTGGTCTGGGTCTGCCGGTTCGCCCGCTCCTGGAGCTGCAGGTCGAGTCGCCGGGCCGTCTCGACCAGCAGGTGGACGACGCTGGTGCGAGCGGTGCAGACGGCGACGACCGCGCCCGCCGATGCCACCCCGATCGTGGCGGCGAGCTCGGCCTGCAGCTCGCGCGAGGTGCTGAGGCCCCCGCTGAGCTCGACGAAGCCGTCCTTGGCGTCGCCGTACCAGTGGCTCAGGGAGGCGTTGAGGCTCGCGAGGTCGGTGTCGACGGACCCGCCCAGCAGGTCGCCGATGCTGCCCAGCGTGACCGCGGCGGCCGCGAGGGCGTCGGGGTCGGGCGTGACGAGGGACTGCAGCCCGGGCACGAAGTCGGCGACCTGCGCCGACCCCCACGCCCGGGAGGTCGCGACCAGGTCGTCGAGCTCGCGCCGGACGTCGGCGGCCCGGTCACCGCTCCCGCCGAGGCTGATGACCGGTCGGACGAACGTGTGCGCGTAGGGGTGGGTCCACCCGAGCGTCACGGTGTACGTCGCCGTCGCGTCGCCCTGCCCCAGGACCAGGTCCGGGCCGAAGTGCTCGATCGCGGCATCGACGAAGTGCAGCTCCACCAGCAGGTCCCCGACGCGCTGCAGCAGTCGGGGCAGGTCGTCCCAGTCGGCCGACTTCATCCGTCGTGCGGGGCTCACGACCGGTCACCGCCCGGCACCGGAGGATCGGGGACGACCACGGGCGGCGTGGCGAATTCGTCGGCGTCGTCGAGCCGCAGGTGGTCGAACTGGGCCTGCGCGGCCGCGTCGGTGGCGGCGTAGTCCTGGGCGATCTGGACCAGGGCGGTGCCGGTGTCGCGCAGGCTCGTCGTGGTGTCGCCGAGTGCCCGCTGGAGGTCGACCCCCAGGTCCACCATGTCGGAGACGAGCCGGTCACCCGCGCCACCGAGGCGGCCGGCGTTCGCCCGGACCTGCGCGTCGGCCACGTCCGCGTCGGTCGCGAACTCCCACCAACGGAGCGACAGCGCGGGGAAGTCGACCCACCCCGTCCGCAGCAGCTCGTAGAGGTCGGCGCCGAAGTCGCTGCCCTGACCGACGTCCCCCGGGTCGCTCATCGTGTGTGCCCCATGCAGACACGATGTCCGCGCCGCGCGCGGTCGAACCTCCCCGGAACCGGGGGCAGCGGGGGTCAGGCGATGCGCGTGACGTCGACCCGCACGAACATCGAGGAGGTCTCGGCGCCGGAGTAGATGCCGTGCAGGGGGCGTACGTCGAGGTAGTCGCGGCCGGTCGCGACCACGACCCAGCGGTCGCCCGGCTCCAGGTCGTTGGTCGGGTCGAAGCCGTGCCAGCCGTCGTCCCACCACTCGACCCAGGCGTGCGACTCGCCCTGGACGGTCTCGCCGATCCTGGCATCGGCCTGCGGGTGGAGGTAGCCCGAGACGTAGCGGGCCGGGATGCCGATCGAGCGCAGGCAGCCGAGCACGAGGTGGGCCATGTCCTGGCACACGCCGGCGCGCTGGGTCCACGCCTCGGTGGCGGGGGAGGCGGCGTCGGTCGAGCCGGGGACGTAGGACACCTCGGCGTGGACCAGCGAGCAGATCTCGCGTGCGGCCTCGCCGGGCGTGCCGGCCGTCGACGCGATCTCGAGCGCCCTCGCGGCGAGGTCGTCGGGCGGGGCGACGAGGACCGGCAGGTCGAGGTACTCCGTCCAGCGGTCGGCCACGGCCGGCCCGGCGAGGTCCTCCCAGGCCAGCGCCGGCAGCGACGCGGGTGGCCGGTCGGTGTGGACGGTCGACACGGCCGTCACGGTCATCGACTCGTGCGGGTCGAGCACCTCGAAGGACGTGACGTCGTTGCCGAAGTAGTCGCGGTAGTCGTAGGTCCACGGCGTCGGGGAGACGCCGAGCCGTGTGTGCACGACGATCTGGCCCGGCCCGGTCTGGGGCGTCATCCGTGCCTGGTTGTACGACGCCAGAGCGAGGCCGTCGTACTCGAAGCCGGTCGTGTGGACGATGCGCAGCTGCATCAGGTCCGACCTCCCATCCAGTGCGTGCCTTCGGATCCGGCGAAGTAGCGGTGCGCGATGGCCTCGGTGGCCCGCGCACAGGTGACCTGCAGCCGCTCCATCTCCGCCGGCAGGTCGGCGATCACGTCGGCGAGCGGGCGGTACTCCAGCTCGGCGCGGGTGCGGCCGATGAGCCGGTGCGCGTCGTTCTGGAAGCCGACCCGCTGCCCGGACTCGAGGTTGTCGAGGCACTGCTCGGCGCGCGAGAGGGCGAAGACGACCGAGCGGGGGAAGAGCCGGTCGAGCAGCAGGAACTCCGCCGCGCCGCGCTCGGTCTCGAGCCCCTTGTAGGTGCGGAGGAACGCCTCGTGCCCGCCGCAGGCGCGCAGCGTGTTGGACCACGGCGAGCCGACCCCGCCCGCGAGCGAGGCGGTGGCGACGAGACGCGAGGTCATGTCGGCGCGCTCGATCATCCGGCCGAGGACGAGGAACTGCCACCCCTCGTCGCGCGTCATGGACGCGTCGGCGGCGCCGTTGATCAGGGCGGCCCGGTCACGCACCCAGCGGAAGCTCGCGCCCTGGCCCATCCGGCCGAACTGCCCGGACGTGACCGTGCGGAAGGTGGTGTTCAGCGCCTCCCACATGTTCACCGAGAGGGTCTCGCGCGCCCGCCGGGCGCTCTCGCGCGCGGCGGCCAGCACGGCGGCGATCGAGTCCGGTGCGGTGGGGTCGTAGGCCAGCAGGCCGAGGACCAGGTCGAGGCCGACCTCGCTGTCGGTGGGCGGGTCGACACCCATGACCGACAGCAGGTTGCGGCACGTCGTCTCCTCGTCGCCGGAGTCCTCCAGCAGGAGCGTGGTCTGCACGTCGAGGATGCGGGCGGTGTCCTCGGCGCGCTCGACGTAGCGGCCGATCCAGAACATCGACTCGGCGATGCGGCTCAGCATCCGGCACCGTCCTCCCCGGCGGTGTCCGTGTCGGACGCGTGCGGATGGCGGACCTGGTGCTGCTGCTGTTGCTGCTGCTGGCCCTCCACGGTGGCGGCTGCCTCGTCCATGGCGGGGCCGGGGCTCGGGGTCGGGCCGACCGGGACCGGTGCCGGCGCCTCCACCCGCGGGACGGGCGTCGGCGCGGTGCCGGCGAGCACCCACGTGTCCTTGGAGCCGCCGCCGCGGGAGGAGTTCACGATCAGCTGGCCCTCCTCGAGCGCGACCCGGGTGAGGCCGCCGGGCAGCACCCACACGCGCTGGCCGTCGTTGACGGCGAAGGGCCGCAGGTCCACGTGGCGTGCGGCCATCGTGCCGTCGACGTAGGTCGGCACCGTGGAGAGCTGGACGACCGGCTGCGCGATCCACGCGCGCGGGTCCTGCATGACCCGCTGCCGCAGCTCGTCGAGCTCGGTCCTGGTGGCCGCGGGGCCGATCACGATGCCCTTGCCGCCGGAGCCGTCGACGGGCTTGATCACGAGCTCGTCGAGGCGGTCCATGACCTCCTCGCGAGCATCGGCGTCGCCGAGCCGCCACGTGTCGACGTTGCGGAGCCGGGGCTCCTCGCCGAGGTAGTAGCGGATGATGTCGGGGAGGTAGGTGTAGACGAGCTTGTCGTCGGCCACGCCGTTGCCGACCGCGTTGGCGAGCGTCACCTGACCGCTGCGCGCGGCGTCGATGAGGCCGGGGCAGCCGAGCAGCGAGTCACCGCGGAAGTGCACCGGGTCGAGGAACTCGTCGTCCACGCGGCGGTAGATCACGTGCACCGGCTCGAGCCCGTGCGTCGTACGCATCATGACGCGCCCGCGACGGCACTGCAGGTCGCGGCCCTCGACGAGCTCGACGCCCATCGTGCGGGCCAGCAGGGCGTGCTCGAAGTAGGCGCCGTTGTAGACGCCCGGGGTCAGCACGACCACCGTCGGGTCGGTGACGCCGGCGGGCGCGGCGGCGCGCAGCGCGGCCAGCAGCCGCTGCGGATAGCTCGCGACCGGACGGATCCGGTGGTGGGAGAACGCCTCGGGCAGCGCCGCCGCGATGGAGCGGCGGTTGGTCATCACGTAGGACACTCCCGACGGCACCCGGACGTTGTCCTCGAGCACGCGGAAGTTGCCCTCGTCGTCGCGGATCAGGTCGATGCCGGAGACGTGGACGCGTACGCCGTTGGGCGGGCGCACGCCGCCGGCCTCGCGGTGGAAGTGGGAGGAGGTGGCCACGACGCGGCGCGGGATCACGCCGTCCTCGAACACCTGGCCGGCGTCGTAGACGTCGGCCAGGAAGGCCTCGAGCGCCTTCACGCGCTGCTGCACGCCGGCGTCGACCTCCTGCCAGGTCTCCATCTCGATCACGCGCGGCACGATGTCGAGCGGGAAGGCCCGCTCCTCCCCGCCGATGTCGAAGGTGACGCCCTGGTCGAGGTACGCCGTCCGCAGCGCCTCGACGCGCGAGGCGACGTCGTCGGGGTCGAGGTCGTTGAAGGAGCGACTCAACGTGAGGTAGGGATCCCGGGGAGCACCGGCCTCGAACATCTCGTCATAGGCCCGACCCGTGGCGTAGTCGTCGAACAGGCGCGGCATGCGTCGACCCTAGTGGGAACGCGTGACGGACGTGTTGCACGAGCGTCACGTGTGTTTCAAGAACGTGTCAGGCCGCGATCAGGGGTGGGTGAGCACCTCGGCGCCGGTCGCGGTGACCAGCAGCGTGTGCTCGAACTGGGCCGTGCGGCGACGGTCCTTGGTGACCACGGTCCAGCCGTCGTCCCACATGTCGTAGTCGGCCATGCCGAGGGTGAGCATCGGCTCGATCGTGAAGGTCATCCCGACGCGGATCTCGTCGTCGTACCTCGGGTCGTCGTAGTGGGGGATGATCAGCCCGGAGTGGAACGCGGTGCCGATGCCGTGCCCGGTGAAGTCGCGCACGACGCCGTAGTCGAACCGCTTCGCGTAGGCCTCGATCACCCGGCCGATGATGTTGACCCGGCGCCCCGGCTGGACGGCCTTGATCGCCCGGTCGAGCGACTCCTTCGTCCGCTCCACCAGCAGCCGCGACTCCTCGTCGACCTCGCCGGCGAGGAAGGTGGCGTTGGTGTCGCCGTGCACCCCGTCGAGGAAGGCGGTGATGTCGATGTTGACGATGTCGCCGTCCTCGACGACCCGCGAGTCGGGGATGCCGTGGCAGATCACCTCGTTGACGCTGGAGCACAGCGACTTGGGGAAGCCGCGGTAGCCGAGCGTCGAGGGGTAGGCGCCGTGGTCGCAGAGGAACTCGTGGCCGATCCGGTCGAGCTCGTCGGTGGTCACGCCCGGCACGACGTGCTGCCCGACCAGCTCGCGGGCCTGGGCGGCCAGGCGTCCGGCGACCCGCATGCGGGCGATCGTGTCGGCGTCCTTGACCTCCTCGCCGGTGAAGCGCTGCGGCGCCGGCTGGTCGACGTACTCGGGGCGCGCGATGGCGGCGGGGACGGGACGACGGGCGGACACCTCTGCGGGTGCTACGGCAGACACGCCGGGAAGTGTAGTTTCGCCCCATGAGCAACGGCGAGAGCGAACGCTGGTGGTTCAACCTGAAGACCCACGAGGTCGAGCCTGACGACGGGGCCAGGAACGCCGACCGGCTGGGTCCCTACGACACCAGGGAAGAGGCGGCGCGGGCCCTCGACAAGGTCGCCGAGCGCAACGAGGCCTGGGACAACGACCCGGACTGGAACGACGACAAGCTCGAGGACTGAGCCGTCGGTCAGAACGTGTGCTCCGGCCCGGGGAACGTGCCGCCGCGCACGTCGTCGGCGTAGGCCCGGGCCGCGTCGAGCAGGATCTGGTGCACGTCGGCGTACTGCTTGACGAAGCGCGCCATCTTGCCGGTGCGCAGCCCGAAGGCGTCCTGCCACACCAGCACCTGGCCGTCGCAGCCGGCTCCGGCGCCGATGCCGATGGTGGGGATGGTCAGCTCCTTGCTGATCTGCTCGGCGACGTCGCCGGGCACCATCTCCATCACGACGGCGAACGCGCCCGCCTCCTGCACCGCGCGGGCGTCGTCGAGGACGCGGTCGCTCGCGTCGCCGCGGCCCTGCACGCGGTAGCCGCCGAGGGTGTGCTCGGACTGCGGGGTGAACCCGATGTGCGCCATCACGGGGATGCCGCCCTGGGTGCACTTCCGGATGACCGGCGCCATCTCGGCGCCGCCCTCGAGCTTCACGCAGTGCGCGCCGGCCTCCTTCATGAAGCGGACGGCGGTGAGGTAGCCCTGCTCGGGGGAGGCCTGGTAGCTGCCGAAGGGCAGGTCGCCGACGACCATCGCGCGCCTGGTCGAGCGGCTGACGGCGCGGGTGAGGGGGAGCAGCTCGTCGACCGTGATCGGCAGCGAGGTCTCGTTGCCCAGGACGTTGTTGGAGGCGGAGTCGCCCACGAGGAGAAGGTCGATGCCGGCCTCGTCGAAGGTGGCCGCGGTGTACATGTCGTAGGCCGTGAGCATCGTGATCTTCTCGCCGCGCTCCTTCATCTCCCGGAGGTGATGGGTGCGGACCCGCTTCACGGGCGCCGACGTCCCGGCGGCCGCCGAACCCGGGCCGGAGCCGTAGGGCGCAGTCTCTTCGGTGGGTGCAGACATGGGTCACTCCTCGTCATCTCGCGGCTCCCTGATGGAGTCCACGGACCACGATCAGGCTAGTGCTGACCGACGGGTAGGCGTCCTGTGTCGATCGTCACGCCTCAGCGCGGGGAGACCCGGAGCACCCGGTCGTCGCTGCCGTTGTCGGTCGTGACGAGGAGGTCGCCGTTGCGCGCGGCGGTGATCGAGCGCAGCCGTCCGAAGCCGGTCAGCTCCTCGGGCCGGGTGACCTGCGCGAGGGCGCCGTCGTCGGTGAACGCCAGGAAGATCACCTCGGAGGCCTTGAGCGCCGCGACGGCGAGCGTGCCGTCGAGGTCGCCCCACTGCCTGCCGCTGACCCAGGCCCCGCCGGATGTCGCGAGGGTCGACTCGCCGGACGACCACCTCGCGTCCTGCTGCTCGCCCGGGAGCGCCTGGTCGGTCATCGGGACCGACTCGTCGTAGCCCGGCACGGGGTTCCAGCCGTAGTCGCCGCCGGGGACGAGCAGGTTGACCTCGTCGTCGCGGTAGCTCCCCTGCTCCACGGACCACAGCGTGCCGTCGGCGCGCTGGGCGAGGCCCTGGACGTTGCGGTGGCCGTAGGTCCAGACGTAGCGGCGGTTGCCGGTGCCACCGGCGAACGGGTTGTCCGGCATCGGCGCGCCGGTGCGCCGGTCGATCCGGAGCGTCTTCCCGCCGAGGGAGTCGAGGTCGCGGGGGTTGGTGCCGACGGCCGCGTCGCCGGTGCCGATGACCAGGCCGGGTCCCTGCCGCTGGAGCAGAAGCCGGCACCCGCCGTGGCGGCCACTGGTCGAGGGCAGTCCGGTGATCATCGTCCTGCGGCCCGAGAGCCTCTTCCACTTCCGGTCGACGCGCCAGCGGGTCACCTGGACGTGGTTCCCGCCCTTCGAGCTGCCGTGGCAGGCGTACACCCGGCGGTGGGCCGCGTCGACGGCGAGCGACATCAGGCCGGTCTCGCCGGAGACCCAGACCAGCTTCGACAGGTCGGCGAGGGTGCGGCGCCTGCCGTTGCGTACGACGCTGATGCGGGCGCGGTCGCGCTCGGAGACGAGCAACCGGCCGCCCGGCGCCTGCTGGACGTCCCACGGGTTCGCGAGGCCCTTCGCGACGGTGCGCACCTCCAGTGCGGGAGCGCGTTCGGCGCGGGGCGCCGGCTCGGCCGGTGCGCCGACGGACGGCGGCAACCCGGCGAGCAGGCTGCCGGCGAGGGCGGCCGTCGCGACGGAGGCGGTCAGGGACAGCGAGGTGGTGCGGAGGCGGGGGCGCACGCTCGCGACGCTAGCCGAGGGGCAGGTCGTGCGCCACCATCGTGCTGCGCCGGGTGGTGGCGTAGCCCAGCCGCGTGTTGAGGCCGCGCATCGCGTCGTTGCCGTCCTGGGTCCAGGTGTAGATCTCGGTGACGCCGTGCGCGGCCGCCCACGCGAGGGTGTGCTGCTTGAGGTGGACCGCGAGCCCGTGGCCGCGCCAGTCCCGGCGTACGGCCGTCAGCGCGTTCTCGGCCCGGTGCGGCACGTCGGTGTCGCGGATCAGGCCGGCGCAGCCGACGACCTCGCCGTCGTGCACGGCGAGGAACATCGGGTCGCCGAGCCAGCTCGTGGCCCACCGGTCCGGGGTCACCTCGATCGAGGTCGAGAAGGCGAAGTCGCTGACCGCCTCCGTGCCCAGGCCGTCGTACGCCGTCGCCCACAGGCCCGGGCGGTCGGACTCGAGGACCACCTCGACGCCGTCGGGCGCCTCGCCGACCGTCGGGGGCGTGGTGAGGGTGAAGGTCTGCTCCACTTCGTGGTCGGTGTCCTCGAAGCCGTGGGCGTGGGCGAAGGCGAGCGACCCGTCGTCGTCGACGGTGGCCCGGACGCGCGGCAGGTCGAGCCTCGCGAGATGATCGGCGAGGTGGTGGAGCAGGGCCGTCCCGACGCCCCGCCGGCGGTGCTCGGGCAGCACCCGTGGCGCGAGCGAGCCCATCGCCGCGGCGTCGGAGCGGTCGGCGAAGCCCAGGCCGACGACGACGCCCCCTTCGCGCGCCAGCACCAGCAGCCGCGTCGGGCTCGCGTCCTGCTCCTTCAGCTCCTCGACCGAGTCGCAGCGCTCGTAGGGGAGCACAGCGATCCGGACCTGGCGCCAGGCCTCGTAGTCCGCGTCGGAGGTGCAGGGCGTGATCTCGACTCCCGGTGAAGTGGGCATGGAGGCACGGTGTCGTCATCTGCCGGGGTAGTCCAGTGGGTTTCGGTCGTGATTGCGGGCCCGACCCAGCCACTTCGCGCTGGACCACGCCGGGGAGGGACGGGCCGTTCCCTAGAGTGAGCGCGTGGACTTCTACTCCGCCTACGCGCAGGGCTTCGCCCGGATCGCGGCCGTCACGCTGCCGGTGCACATCGCCGACCCGATGGCCAATGCCGCCGCCGTCATCGAGCAGGCGCGCGCCTGCCACGACGACGGCGTCGCGGTCGCGGTGTTCCCCGAGCTGGGGCTGACCGGCTACTCGGTCGACGACCTGTTCCTCCAGGACACGCTGCTGGCGTCGGTCGAGGAGGCGATCGCGGAGATCGTGGCGGCGAGCGCCGACCTGATGACCGCGCTGGTCGTCGGTGCGCCGGTCGTGCAGGGCAACCGGGTCTTCAACTGCGCGGTCGTCGTGCACCGCGGCTCGATCCTCGGCGTCGCGCCGAAGTCGTACCTCCCCAACTACCGCGAGTTCTACGAGCGCCGCTGGTTCGCGCCGGGCGACGACCGCGAGCTGGAGTGGGTGACCGTCGCCGGGCAGGACGTCCGCTTCGGGCCCGACCTGATCTTCCGCTGCCTCGACGTCCCCGGCCTCGACCTCCACGTCGAGGTCTGCGAGGACATGTGGGTGCCGGTCCCGCCGAGCGCCGAGGCTGCCCTGGCCGGGGCGACCGTTCTCGCCAACCTCAGTGGCTCGCCGATCACCGTCGCGCGCGCCGAGGACCGTCGGCTGCTCGTCCGCAGCGCCAGCGCGCGGTGCGCGGCGGCGTACGTCTATGCGGCCGCGGGCCAGGGCGAGTCGACCACCGACCTCAGCTGGGACGGCCAGACGCTGGTCTACGAGTGCGGCGACCTGCTCGGCGAGGGCGAGCGGTTCCCCGACGGGCCCCGGCGCACGGTCGTCGACGTCGACCTCGACCGGCTGCGGCAGGAGCGGATCCGGCAGGGCTCGTTCGACGACAACCGCCGCACCCACCACGAGCGGGTGCACCGCTTCCGCACCGTCGAGTGGGAGCTCGAGCCGCCGGCCGGCGACATCGGGCTGCTGCGCAAGGTCGACCGCTACCCGTTCGTGCCCGACGACCCCGCGCGGCTCGAGCTCGACTGCTACGAGGCCTACAACATCCAGGTCTCCGGCCTCGAGCGCCGGATCTCCTCGATCGGCTCGCCGAAGGCCGTCATCGGCGTCAGCGGCGGCCTCGACTCCACGCACGCGCTGATCGTCGCGTGCAAGGCGATGGACCGGCTGGGCCGCCCGCGCAGCGACGTGCTGGCGTTCACGATGCCCGGCTTCGCGACCGGCGCGACCTCGAAGTCGTACGCCACCCGCCTCTCGCAGGCGCTCGGGGTCACGTTCGCCGAGCTCGACATCCGCCCCGCCGCGGAGCAGATGCTGAAGGACATGGGCCACCCCTACGCGCAGGGGGAGAAGGTCTACGACGTCACCTTCGAGAACGTGCAGGCCGGCCTGCGCTACGACTACCTCTTCCGGCTCGCCAACCAGCGCGGCGGCATCGTCGTCGGCACCGGCGACCTGTCCGAGCTCGCGCTCGGGTGGTGCACCTACGGCGTCGGCGACCAGATGTCGCACTACAACGTCAACGCGGGCGTGCCGAAGACGCTCGTGCAGCACCTCATCCGCTGGGTGATCAGCCACGGCGAGTTCTCCGAGGAGGTCGGCGAGGTGCTCGGCGAGATCCTCCAGCAGGAGATCACCCCCGAGCTCATCCCGACCGAGGAGGGCGTCAAGCCGCAGGCCACCGAGGACTCGGTCGGCCCCTATAACCTCCAGGACTTCACGCTCGCGCACGTCGTGCGCCACGGCTACCGGCCGCGCAAGATCGCCTTCCTCGCGTGGCACGCGTGGAAGGACGTCGAGGCAGGGGAGTGGCCGCCCGGCTTCCCGGCCGACGCGCGGGTGGCGTACTCGCTCGCCGACATCCGCAGCTGGCTCGAGGTCTTCGTCAAGCGGTTCTTCGCCAACCAGTTCAAGCGCTCCGCCCTGCCCAACGGCCCCAAGGTGAGCGCGAGCGGGACGATGAGCCCGCGCGGCGACTGGCGGATGCCGAGCGACGCCAGGGGCACCGCCTGGCTCGCCGAGATCGAGCGGGACGTGCCGCAGGCCTGATGCCTTAACGCGCCCTTAGCCACGGGCTGGAGCGGGGTTAGCCACGCTCCGACGAACCTTCTGGTCATGACGCCGCACCCGGCGTCGGACACCGAGGAGGAATCGTGAAGAAGGCAGTCATCGGCGGAGTCGCCGCGGCGGCGGTCGTCATCGGAGCAGGCAGCTGGTGGGCGATCGACAGCCAGGTCGAGGCCCAGACCACGGAGCGCGGCACCTGCGGCGGCGCGACGTGGGAGCTCAGCGCCGAGGGCGAGGACGGCGGCACCGAGGTCAGCGCCGAGCTGCAGTCGAGCGGCCCGGGCGAGGAGTGGCAGGTCGAGCTGACCCGCGACGACACCTCGCTGCTGACCGGCGCCCGCACGACCGACGAGGACGGCGAGATCGACGTCGACGCCTACAGCTCCGGCAACCCCGGCGACGCGACGTACGCCGTCACCTTCACGCCCACCGACGGCGAGCCCTGCACGGCCACCCTCGGCTCCTGAACCACCCGCGCCATCCCCGCCCCATCCCTGCCCCATCCCCGTAGCAGCACCCACAGAGGAGATCCCCATGAAGAAGCTCATCGCCACCACCACCCTCGTCGCCACCGCCGCGGCCGGCACCGCCGTCCTGGTGGCCGCGCCGGCCAGCGCGGACGTCGAGAAGCGCGGCACCTGCGCCGGCGCGACGTTCGAGCTCAACGTCGACCGTGAGCGCGGCGGCTACGACGTCGACGCCGACATCGAGGGCGCCCGCGCCTACAGCGAGTGGACGGTCGCCGTGCGCCACAACGGCAAGGTCGCCGTCTCGCGCACGATCACCGCCGACGACGAGGGCGAGCTCGACCTCGACACCTTCCGCAAGAACGCCCGCGGCAAGGACACCTTCAAGCTCACCGTCACCCCGGCCGGCGCCGGCGCGTGCTCGGTGAAGGTCACCGTGGCCTGAGCCACCCCTCCGCACGGGCAGGAGCCCGGGTCAGGCCGTCCGCAACGTGACGGCGACCCGGGCTCCTCCCATGTCCGAGGCACCCGTGGTCACCTCCCCGCCCGCGTCCTGCGCGGTGCGTGCGGCGATCGAGAGCCCGAGGCCGGTCGAGCCGGCACCGCTCTCCCCGCGGCCGGTCGCGTCCAGCCCGGCGGGCAGGCCGGGGCCGGCGTCCTCGACGACGAGGTCCACCCGGTCCGCGGACGCGCCCAGCGTGATGCGCACGGCGGCGTCGTCGGGCGTGTGCGAGAAGACGTTGTCCAGGAGGACGTCCACCATCGCCTCGAGGTCGGCGCTGCTCGCCCGCAGCAGCGGCCCGGAGGTCGCGAGGTCGACCTCGTAGGTCCGTCCCTGGTCCTCGGCGAGCGCCTCCCAGTGGCGTACCCGCTCGGCGATGACGGCCACCGCGTCGGTGCGGGGGTCGAGCCCCTCGCGCTCGGAGCGACGCGCCTCGCGGACGATCTCGTCGACGGTCGCCTGGAGGTGGTCGAGGTCGCCCGCGAGCCGCTCGCGCAGGTCGTCGTCCTCGACCGTCTCGACCCGCAGCCGCAGGGCGGTCACGGGGGTCCGGAGGCGGTGGGAGAGGTCCGCCACGCTCTCGCGCTCGCGGGCCAGGAGCAGCTGGATGCGACCGACGAGGCGGTCGATGGCGCCGCCGAGCTCCTGCACCTCGGCGGGGCCGTGGACCGCGGCGACCGGCTCGATGGTGCCGGTGCTGCCCAGGGACTGGGTGTGCTCGGCCAGCTGGCGGATCGGCTGCACGAACGAGCGTCCGAGACGGTCGACCACCACGAGCGAGCCGGCGAGCAGGGCGAGCGCGAGGAGGGCGAGCAGGCCCCACGCGGCGCCCACGACCGAGTCGAGGCCGGGCTCGTCGACGACCACCCGGATGACCGGCGTCTGCGACGGCAGGCCGGAGTTGCCGCCGCGGGAGACCGGGACGAGGATCTGCGACCCGCCCCCCACGTCGTCGACGCGGGCGCGGCCCGTGTTGCGGGCATCGAGGACCCGCCAGTCCTCGCCCTCGTCGGGGCCCACCCCGATGCCGTCGGGGAAGAGCACGGTGACCTGGGTGTGGCCGTCCTCGTCGTTGAGCTTGTCGACGTACTGCGCCACCGACCCCTTGTCGTCCGAGCGCGAGACGACCGTCTCGACCGCCTGCACCTCGAGCGCGGCCCGGGCCAGCCGGTCCTCCAGCGCATAGCTGCGGACCAGGACGGCCATCGGCACGAGCATGGCCAGCAGCACCATCGAGATCGCCGCCGCGGCCGTGACCAGGAGGCTGCGACGCACCTCAGTCCGCCTGCGACGAGGGGAGGTCGGGCGGCGCCGCGAGACGTACGCCGACGCCGCGCACGGTCGTCAGGTAGCGCGGGTCGGCGGCGGTCTCGCCGAGCTTGCGGCGCAGCCAGGACAGGTGCACGTCGACGGTCTTGTCCGAACCGCCCCACGGCTGGCGCCAGACCTCGACGAGCAGGTCACGCTTGGTGACCACCTCGCCCGGTCGCTCGGCCAGGTGGGCCAGCAGGTCGAACTCGCGCGGCGTCAGCTCGACCTCGGTGCCGTCGAGGTGTACGCGCCGCCCGGACAGGTCTACGGAGAGCCCGCCGACGGTGAGCGTCGTGGGACGGGTGCGACCGGCGTCGGTGCGGCGCAGCACCGCGCGCACCCGGGCGTCGAGCTGGGCGCTGGTGAACGGCTTCACCACGTAGTCGTCGGCGCCGGCGTCGAGGGCGCCGACCAGGGAGGGGTCGTCGGCGCGCGCGCTGGCGATGATCACCGGCACCGCGCTCACGCCCCGCAGCATCGACAGCACCTGGGTGCCGTCGACGTCGGGCAGGCCGAGGTCGAGCACGACCAGGTCGGGGGAGGAGTCGACGGCGAGCTGGAGGCCGGCCATGCCGGTGGGCGCCGAGGTCACGGTGTGCCCGGCCTCGCGCAGGCCACGGACCAGCAGCGGCCGGATCCGGTCGTCGTCCTCGATGATCAGTACCTCGGCCACGCGGTGACCGTACCGCCCGCCCGCACGAGGACGGCGTTCCTTAGCGCGGCCTTAACCATCGCCTCACCTCGTGCTGACCTCGCGGAGGGCACGATGGTGCGGTGAGACGTCGGATGCTGCTCGTGGGCCTGTGGGTCGCCACCACGGCCGTGGCCGTGGTGCTCGGCGTCCTCGCGATCTCGACGGTCGGCGCCACCATCCGGGACCGCGGCCCGGTCGGTGACGAGGTCGCGCGCGACACGACCGCCGGCTCCACCTCGGTGCCGAGTCCCGAGGGCCCGGCCGTCTCCGACGCGATCACCGGTGAGTGGGGCGCCTTCGACGTCGAGTGCCGCGACACCTGGGCCTACGGCGTCGGCGTCCGCCCCGACAAGGCGTCGGGCTGGCGCGTGGTGAGCTGGGAGAAGGGTCCCGACGACGACGTCGACGCGGTCTTCAGCGACGGTCGCAACTCGGTGGACCTCGAGGTGTTCTGCAACCAGGGTCGGCCGACCCTGGCCGAGCTCGAGCGCAACACGCTCGGTGGGGACGACTGAGCGCGAGGAAGACGGCGAGGAACCCAAGGTCTTCGCGCAACGTGTGAGGGTGTCCGGTGCGTCTACGGGTGGTAGGACGGACACACCCTCACAGGAAGACCCACACGATGACCTCACGCCTGCTCTCGGGAGCACTGCTCGCCACCCTCCTCGTCGCGACCGCCGCACCGGCGACGGCCGCCCCGGCGCCTACGGTCGACAGGGCCCCGGCGACGACCACGTTGACGATCCACGCCGCCGGCTGCGAGGGGTGCGCGATCACCGCGCACTCGGCCCTGACCTCCGACTACGAGGACGTCTGGGAGTCGGACGCGGTCGAGGTCGTCGACGGCCTGGCGACGCTCCGGGTGCCGACCGACCGCACGGCCGGGCTGTCGCTGACCCTCACGGCGCCGTGGGAGCGCCGTCTCGGCTACGTCACGGCCGTCGCGATGCGCTACGCCGGGACCCGTCCCGGCGACACCGTCGGCTACCGCGACGCGCGCGCCGAGCGTCGGGCGAGCGCCTGCTGGGGTGGCACGACCGAGCAGTCCTTCGACATGACGATCCACACCCGCAAGGTCCGGGTCGACGGGGTGGCTCCCGGCAAGGTGCCCGGCACGCTCGCCTGGGCGCGTACGACGCCCTCGTGGCTGGCGCCGATGCGTCGGGTGTGGAACGGCGTGATGGGCGAGCAGGACATCGACTTCTGCGAGCCGCCGGCCGAGGGATGAGGGCACCCCGGAAGCAGATGCAACCCTCCCGGACGAAGGTGCGTCCAGACAGTGACAGATCACCTACGGGGAGAGAGACATGAACTTCCGCAGCACCACCATCCTGGCCAGGTCGGTCCTGACCGCCGCCGTCCTCACGGCCGCGCTCGTGCCGGCCGCCGCCACCGCGTCGCCCGACCGGTCCGCCGACCGGCCCGGCGGCGCCCAGCGGACCACGCTGACCTTCACCGTCGAGGACTGCGAGGGCTGCGAGATCCAGCTCGCCAACGCGCTCCAGACCCGCCACACCGACGTGAAGCTCTGGTCGTCGAAGACCAAGAAGGTCCGCGACGGCCAGGTCCGCTTCACCGTCGCCACCCCCAAGACCTGGGGCCTCTCGGTCACCGTCCGCGCGCCGTGGGAGGGCCAGACCGGCTACCTCACGACCGTCGCGTGGCGCTACAACGGCAAGCTGCAGGGCGACCCGGTGACCCTCGAGGAGGCCGTGACCAGGAAGAAGGCATCGGCCTGCTGGGAGGGCGTGCGCCGACCCGACGTGACGGTCCCGCTCGTCGTCGAGGAGGTCGAGGTCGACGGCGTGCACGGCCGGGTGCCGGGCAGCATCGCCTTCGTCCCGGAGACCCAGAGCTGGCTCCACCCGATGCGCGAGGTGTGGGACGGCGTCCTCGGCTCGCAGGACGTCAACATCTGCTACTGAGCCACGTCCCGCACGACCGTCCGGCCCCGGTGTGGCCGCCTCCTGCTCGGCCCCCCAGCCCGGCTAGAGGCGGATCCCCACGCCGGGGCCGACGTCTGCGCCGGTGAGGTAGAAGACGGTCAGCACCGCGACCCACGAGATCCAGAACGGCACGACGAACGGCAGCATCCGCGAGATCACGGTGCCGAGCCCGGCCTCGGGCTCGTAGCGCTTCACCATCACCAGGAAGATCCAGATGTAGGGATTCATCGGCGTGATGACCTGGGTCGCGGAGTCGCCCACCCGGAAGGCCGCCTGGACGAACCCGGGCTCGTAGCCCAGCAGGGCGAACAGCGGCACGAACACCGCGCCCATCAGCGTCCACATCGACGACCCGCTCACGATGAACAGGTTGAGCACCGACGCCAGCAGGATGAAGCCGATGATCGCGGGATAGCCGGTCAGCCCGATCGACTCCAGCCCGTCGGCACCGGCCACGGCCAGCGCCGAGCCCACGTTGCTCCAGTTGAAGAGCGCGATGAACTGGCCGAGCATGAACGCCAGCACGATGAAGGCGGCCATGTCCTTGATGCCGAGCCCCATCACCTTGGGTACGTCGGCGGCCTGGCGCAGCGACCCGCTGACGAACCCGTAGGCCAGCGCCGGGCCGAGGAACAGCGCGAAGACGATGAACACCGTGGAGTCGAGCAGCGCCGACTCCGGCAGGAAGTTGCCGTCCTCGTTGCGCCACGGTGACCCGCCGGGCAGGACGGCGGCGAGGATGACGGCCGCCATCACGACGAACACGATGCCGGCCGTCCGCAGCCCGCGACGCTCGGCAGGTTCGAGCTCCGGCGAGAGGTCGGTCGGTGCGGCCCGCAGGGCGGGGGCGACGTCCTCGTCGGCACCGGCCGGGGCGTCGGCCGAGACGTCGTCGGCGGCCTCGACCATGTCGACCGGTGCGCCCTCGCGCACCAGGCGCGGCTCGACGAGCTTGTCGATCACCAGCCCGGCGACCAGTGCGAGCACGATCGAGGACGCGATGTTGAACCACAGGTTCGACACCGGGGTCACGGTCGCGCCCGGGTCGGGGAGGCCGCCGGTGACCGAGTTGGTGATGCCGGAGAAGAGCGCGTCGAGGCTGGTCACCAGCATCGAGGTCGAGTAGCCGGCGCCGACCGCGGCGAACCCGCCGACGAGACCGGCGAGCGGGTGCCGACCGGCTGCCTTGAACACCATCGCCGCCAGCGGGGGTACGACGATGAAGGCGGCGTCGGCCATCACCGAGGCGTTCACCCCGACGAACCCGACGGCGTACGGCAGCAGCCAGCGCGGCGCCGCGCCGAGGCTCGCCCGGATGGCGGCGGCCAGCAGCCCGGTGCGCTCGGCCACCGTGACCGCCAGCAGGATCGTCACGACGGTGACCAGCGGCGGGAAGCCGATGAAGTTGGGCCCGAGATTGACCGTCAGCCAGGCCAGGCCCTCGCCGGTGAAGAGCCCGCGCACGGCGGTCTCCTCGTCGGAGCCGGGGATGGTCACGGACGTGCCGAGGAGCTGGAGACCGGTCGAGACCAGCCCGACGAGCAGGAAGAGCCCGAGGAAGAGCAGGAACGGGTCCGGCAGGCGGTTGCCGAGCCGCTCGACCGTGGCGAGGACGCGGTCGGTGCGGGTGAGGGTCGGGTTGTCGGTGGCCATGCCTCAGCCCTCCCCGAAGTAGGACGGCACGTCGACGGCACCGCCGGCGTCCTCGAAGTCCGCCGCGGCGGCCTCGCGCAGCCCGGGGTCGCTGAGCCAGTCGGCGCTGACCGCGGCGAGAGCCCACGCCGAGTCCACGACGACCCGGTCGGCCTCCTCGGTGACCGCGGCGTCGGCGAACTCCCGGGTGTGCAGCGACAGGTCGTCCTCGGTGATCTTGACCATCGCGTGCACCCCGGGCATCCGGTAGGACACGTTGCCGAAGTCGGTGGAGCCGGCGAACATCCGCGGCACCACGTCGGGCGGCAGGACCGTGCGGCCGCGCTCGCCGTAGCGGGAGGTCCAGGCCGCCGCCAGCGGGCCGTTGCCGCGCACGGGCAGGTAGGGCGGGGCCTCGTCCCAGGTGAGCTCCACGCCGCAGCCGGTCATCAGGGCGGCGCCCCGGGCGATGTCGGCGAGCCGCGTGCTGAGCACGGCGAGGCTCTCGGGGAGCTCGCTGCGCAGGTAGAAGAGCATCTCGGCGTGCTCGGGGATGACGTTGGGCCGCTCGCCACCGGCGGTCACGACGCCGTGCACCCGGTCGGTGGACGGCATCTGCTGGCGGTGCAGCCCGACGCCGGTGTACATCAGGTTGACCGCGTCAAGCGCGTTGCGGCCCATGAACGGCTGCGCCGAGGCGTGGGAGGTGACCCCGGTGAAGGTCGCGCGCAGCTGGCGGCGGCCGAGGAAGAGCGGGTCGGCGATGTCGTAGGTGAAGGGGTGGACCATCAGGGCGGCGTCGACGCCGTCGAAGGCGCCCTCCGCGGCCATCAGTTCCTTGCCGCCACCGCCCTCCTCCGCCGGCGTACCGAGCCACACGACGCGACCCGGCAGCCGCTCCCCGAGCGAGGCCAGCGCGAGGAACGCGCCCAGCCCTGCGGTGGCGATGACGTTGTGGCCGCAGCCGTGCCCGATGCCGGGCAGCGCGTCGTACTCCGAGAGCACGGCGATGGTCGGTCCGTCGGGGTCGCCGACCTCGGCGCGCAGCCCGGTCGCGAGCCCGTGGGCACCGCGGACCACGTCGATCCCGCGCGCCTCGACGAGGTCGGCGAGCGCGGCCGCGGAGCGGTGCTCCTCGAAGGAGACCTCGGGGTGCTCGGACAGGTCGTGGCTGGCGGCGAGGAGCGTCGGTGCGAGCTCGTCGACGGCCGCACGGAGCGCGTCGAGGACGTCGGGGTCGGCGCCGGCGGTGGTGGCCTCCGGCGCGCGAGCCGTGCGGGCGAGGCGCCGGGTCTCCTCGGCCAGGTGGCCGAGCAGGAACCCGTCCGGTGGGACGGGTGCGGACAGGTCCCGGTGGTCGTGCTCGTGCTCGTGCTGGTGGTCGTGCCGGGGGTGGTTCATCGTGCAGCTTCCCTCTTCCCGTTGTGGCGGGCCCGAGTCGGGCGGCTGGTCGTTCGACGCTAGCAGCGCCCGGGGTTTCGACACGCTCGCTGCGCTCGCTGCTCAACCAGCGGAGGCGGCGGCGGTCGGCCGGGAGCGACCCCTAGGCTGGTGCCATGGGCAAGCAAGAGGACTTCGTGATCCGGGCGCTCGAGGAGCGCGACGTCCGATTCGTGCGGCTGTGGTTCACCGACGTGCTCGGCTTCCTCAAGAGCGTGAGTGTCGCGCCGGCGGAGCTGGAGAACGCCTTCGACGAGGGCATCGGCTTCGACGGCTCGGCGATCGAGGGCTTCGCCCGTGTCTACGAGGCCGACATGCTCGCCCACCCCGACGCCTCGACGTTCCAGATCCTGCCGTGGCGCGGTGGCGACGACGGGGGACCGGCGACGGCGCGCATGTTCTGCGACATCGGGATGCCCGACGGCAGCCCGTCCTACGCCGACCCGCGCCACGTCCTCAAGCGCACGCTGGGTGCGGCCGCCGACAAGGGCTTCACCTTCTACACCCACCCCGAGATCGAGTTCTACCTCTTCAAGGACATGCCCGGGAAGGGTGACGAGCCGCAGCCGGTCGACCGCAGCGGCTTCTTCGACCACACCGCCCAGTCGCGTGGCGCCGACTTCCGGCGCGAGGCGATCACGATGCTCGAGGCGATGGGCATCTCGGTCGAGTTCAGCCACCACGAGGGCGGTCCCGGCCAGCAGGAGATCGACCTCCGCTACGCCGACGCCCTCACCACCGCCGACAACATCATGACCTTCCGCACGGTCATCCGCGAGGTCGCGCTGGGCCAGGACATCTGGGCCTCGTTCATGCCGAAGCCGTTCACCACCCACCCGGGCTCCGGCATGCACACGCACGTCTCGCTCTTCGAGGGTGATCGCAACGCCTTCTTCGAGGCCGGTGCCGAGTACCAGCTGTCGAGGACCGGACGCCAGTTCATCGCCGGCATCCTGCGCCACGCCAGCGAGATCAGCGTGGTGACCAACCAGTGGGTCAACTCCTACAAGCGCCTCCTCGGCGGCGGCGAGGCCCCGTCGGGCGTGTGCTGGGGCCACAACAACCGCTCGGCGATGGTCCGGGTGCCGATGTACAAGCCCAACAAGGGCCAGTCCACCCGCGTCGAGCTGCGCACGATCGACGCCGCCTGCAACCCCTACCTCGCCTTCGCGGTGGTCCTCGCGGCCGGCATGAAGGGCATCGAGGAGGGCTACGAGCTGCCGCGCGAGGCCGAGGACGACGTCTGGTCCCTCACCGAGCGCGAGCGCCGGGCGCTGGGCATCACCCCGCTCCCGAGGAGCCTCTGGGACGCGATCGGCATCGCCGAGGACTCCGAGCTCCTCGCCGAGACGCTCGGCGAGCACGTCTTCGACTTCTTCCTGCGCAACAAGCGCGCCGAGTGGGAGGAGTACCGCGGGCAGGTCTCCGCCTTCGAGCGGGACCGGATGCTGCCGGTCCTGTGAGGCCGGCCCCGCACCTCCTCGCGGTCGAGCACGAGGACTCGTGCCCGCCGGCGCTGGTCGGGGAGTGGCTGACCCGGGCCGGCTGCACGATCGAGGTGTGCCGCCCCTACGCCGGCGACGCGCTGCCCGCCCTGACGTCGTACGACGGCGTGGTGGTCCTCGGCGGTGAGATGGGTGCGAACGACGACGACGCCCACGCCTGGCTGCCCCCGCTCCGCTCGGGCATCCGCGACGCGGTCGCCGCCGGCACCCCGCTCCTCGGGATCTGCCTGGGCCACCAGCTGATCGCGGTCGCCCTCGGCGGCGCGGTCGCGCGCAACCCGCGCGGGCAGACGGTCGGGCTGCAGCCGGTCGGCTGGACCGCAGCGGCCGCCACAGACGACCTGGTCGGCGAGCACGTGGGCGGCGAGCAGGCCATCCACTGGAACAACGACGTCGCGGTGCGGCTCCCCGACGGCGCCGTCGTGCTGGCGCGCACGCCCGACGGCCAGGTGCAGGCGGCCCGCTTCGGTCCGCGTGCGTGGGGCATCCAGGCGCATCCCGAGGCCGACACCGCGATCATCGAGCGCTGGCTCTCCTCCGAGGGCGACACCGAGGCCGGGGGTGGGCGTGGCCACGACCCCGACGCCGTGCTCGCCGCGATCCGGGCGGCGGCGCCGGCCCTGACGTCGTGGTGGCAGCCGGTGGCCGTGCGCTTCGCCGCCGTGGTGGCGGCCGGCACGCGCGAGGGGGCGCACGCATGACCTCGGCGGGCTCCTTCGTGCGTCTCGGCTTCGTCGACGGCGCGGCGGCCGCCCGCGGGATCGAGCGCCTCGGCACGGCCGGCAGGCCGCTGACCGACAAGCTCGCCGTGACGGCTGACCCCGACGCGGCCCTCGACGGACTGCTCCGGCTGGGCGAGGCGCTCGACGAGGGCGCCCCGGGATCCGGCGCGGCGATGTTCGCCGAGGTGGCCGACGACGAGGGCACCGCGATGCGGCTGTGCAGCGTCCTGGGGGCGAGCGCCGCGCTGACCCACCACCTGGTCCGGCACCCCGACCACTGGCGCGAGCTGACCGACCCGACGCTGGGCAGCACCCGGGCCGCGGCCTACGCCGTGCGCGAGTCGGTGCTGACCGCCGTGGGTGCCGACCCCCACGCCGCCGAGCCGGTCGCCGGGTTGCCCGACGCGGGGGCCGTCGACGCGCTGCGCGTGGAGTACCGCCGCATCCTGCTGCGCCTGGCTGCGCGCGACCTCGCCCACCACGTCGGTCTCGACGACGCGGCCGCGGAGATCTCCGACCTCGCCGCCGCCACCCTGGAGGGCGCGCTGGCGATCGCCCGCGCCCGCGTCGGGGCGGACGCGCACGCCGTACGCCTCTCCGTGATCGCGATGGGCAAGTGCGGCGGGCACGAGCTCAACTACATCTCCGACGTCGACGTCGTCTACGTCTACGAGACCGCCCCCGGCGCGGACGACGGCGTCGCGATGCGCGCCGCCACCCAGCTCGCCTCGCACCTGATGCGGATCTGCTCCGACCACACGCGCGAGGGCACGATCTGGCCGGTCGACGCCAACCTGCGGCCCGAGGGCAGCCAGGGGCCACTGGTGCGCACGCTCGCGAGCCACCGGGGCTACTACGAGAAGTGGGCCAAGACCTGGGAGTTCCAGGCGCTGCTCAAGGCGCGCCCGGTCGCCGGCGACCTGGCCCTGGGCCGCGACTACGTCGAGATGATCGCGCCGATGGTGTGGAGCGCCGCGGAGCGCGACGGGTTCGTCACCGAGGTCCAGGCGATGCGTCGTCGGGTCGTCGAGCACATCCCCGCGCACGAGGCCGAGCGCCAGCTCAAGCTCGGGTCGGGCGGGCTGCGCGACGTCGAGTTCGCCGTCCAGCTGCTCCAGCTGGTGCACGGGCGGGCCGACCCGTCGCTGCGCGACGGCGCCACGCTGAGCGCCCTCGCCCGGCTCACCGACGGCGGCTACGTCGGTCGCGACGACGGCGAGCGGCTGCACGAGGCCTACGCCTTCCTCCGCACCCTCGAGCACCGGATCCAGCTCTACCAGCTCCGCCGGACCCACGTGCTGCCCGACGACGAGGCGTCGCTGCGACGGCTGGGTCGGTCGATCGGCCACCTCTCCGAGCCGGCGGTCACCCTCGACAAGGAGTGGCGCTACCACCGGCGCGAGGTGCGCCGGCTGCACGAGAAGCTGTTCTACCGCCCGCTCCTGGGCGCCGTCGCGCGGCTGCCCGGCACCGAGGCGCGCCTCTCGCTGAAGGCCGCCGAGGCGCGGCTCTCCGCCCTCGGGTACGCCGACCCGAAGGCGGCGCTGCGCCACCTCGAGGCGCTGACGAGCGGGGTGTCGCGCACCTCCGACATCCAGCGGACCCTGCTGCCGGTGCTGCTCGAGTGGTTCGCCGACTCGCCCGACCCGGACGCCGGGCTGTTCGGCTTCCGGAGGATCAGCGAGAGCCTGGGCCGCTCACCGTGGTACCTCACGATGCTCCGCGACGAGGGTGAGGTCGCCCAGCGCCTGGCCCACGTGCTCGGCACCTCGCGCTACGCCACCGACCTCCTCGAGCGCGAGCCGCAGGGCGTGAAGATGCTGGGGGAGTCCCTGGTGCCGCTCAGCGCCGAGGCCGCCCTCGCCGAGATGCAGGCGCTCGCCGAGCGCGCCGGGAGCGCGGAGGCTGCGGTGGTCGCCGTGCGTGCCGTACGCCGGCGCGAGCTGCTGCGGATCGCGTGCGGCGACCTGGTGGCGGGCACCGACGTCGCGGTGGTCGGGCAGGGCCTGAGCCGGCTCACCGACGCGACGCTGCAGGCCACCTTGGACATCGCGACGGAGGCCGTGCGCCGCCAGCGGGACCTCGACGTCGTACCCACCCGGATCGCGGTGATCGCGATGGGTCGCTACGGCGGCTTCGAGCTGTCCTACGGCAGCGACGCCGACGTGATGTTCGTGCACGACCCGGTCGAGGGCGCCGAGGCGCAGGTGGCCGGGTCCTTCGCGCAGGCCGTCGTCTCCGAGCTGCGGCGGCTGCTGTCGCTGCCGGCCAGTGATCCGCCGCTCGAGGTCGACGCGGACCTGCGGCCCGAGGGCAGGAACGGCCCGATGGTGCGCACCGTCGAGTCCTACGCCGCCTACTACGCCAAGTGGTCGCACGTGTGGGAGTTCCAGGCGCTGCTGCGTGCGGACGCGGTCGCCGGCGACGAGCAGGTCCGGCGACGCTTCACCGAGCTCATCGACCCGTTGCGGTTCCCCACGCACGGCATCTCCGAGGCCGACGTGGTCGAGGTGCGCCGGATCAAGGCGCGCGTCGACGACGAGCGGCTGCCGCGGGGCGCCGACCGGCACACCCACCTGAAGCTCGGGCGCGGCGGCCTGGCCGACGTGGAGTGGACCGTCCAGCTGCTGCAGATGCGGCACGCGGGCACCGTCGAGGAGTTGCGCACGCCGCAGACGCTCCCCGCGCTGTCCGCCGCGGCGGAGGCCGGCCTGATCGCCGCGGACGACGCCGCGACGCTCGCCGAGGCCTGGCGCCTGGTGAGCCGGGTGCGCAACGCGGTCACGCTGGTGCGGGGCAAGCCGTCCGACCAGCTGCCCCGCGACGCGACGGAGCGCGCGGCGGTGGCGGGGGTGCTCGGCTACCCGCAGGGCTCCTCGGACCAGATGGTCAACGACTACCTGCGCACCACCCGGCGGGCCCATGCGATCGTGGAGCGCGTGTTCTGGGAGTGAAGATCATGTATTCATCTGAGTCAGAAGAAGTTATCATCTTCAGATGAGTGACATGAAGTCCGACGCTTCAGTGACGGTCATCGGCGACCTGGTCGGCTCACGGCGCAGCGCGGACCGCGCGGCGGTCCACGCCCGCTTCGCGCGGGCCGTCGCCGACGTGAACGCCGAGTTCGCGCCGCTGGTGCCGCTGCGCATCGGGGTCGGCGACGAGTTCCAGGGCATCTTCGCGAGCCTGGGCTCGGCGATCGCGGCGACCCTGCGGCTGCGGCTGGCGCTGCTGCCGGAGGTCGACGTGCGCCAGGGCATCGGGTGGGGGCAGGTGCAGGTGCTGGCCGAGGAGCCGCGCGTCGAGGACGGCCCCGGGTGGTGGGCGGCCCGCTCCGCGATCGAGGCGGTCGAGGGCTACGAGCGCAAGGCGGCGCTGCGGGCGGTGCGCACGGCGTACGTCGCCGCCGACGACGAGCCGGGGCCGGACGCCGCGACGATCAACGCGGCCCTGATGACGCGGGACCAGGTCGTCAGCGGCCTGTCGGAGCGGTCGCTGTCGGTGCTGGGTGGTCTGCTGGGGGGACGCCAGCAGCAGGAGGTCGCCGACGAGCTGGGCATCAGCCCGTCGGCGGTGTCGCAGCGGATCCGGGCCGACGGGCTCGGGGTGCTGCTGGCTGCCGACGAGCTGCTGAGAGGAGGCGTGGCATGAGCTGGATCGGGATCCTGCTGATCGGGTTCGCGGTCGCCGACCTGACCCACTCGGTGCGCCGCACCCGGTACCTGCCCGAGTGCGTGGGTGCCCTCGTCGTGCTCCTGGTCGGCCTGCTGGCGGGGCTGGGGTCCGGTCGCGACGTCGTGGCCCTGCTGGTGATCGCCGCGCTGGTCCTGCTCTGGGGCCGGACAGTGACCTGGGGCTTCGGCCACCCCGGCCAGAAGGCTGCCTGGCTGCCCCTGGTCGTCCTCGTCGTCTCGCTGGTCGCCGCGGTCGGGTGCTCCGGGCTCGCCGGTCAGGCGTCCGGCCCCCTCGGACGCTGGTTGGGGTCGGTGTCGCTGCCGGCGCTCGCCGGGACGGACCCCGACCGGTTCCTGCTGCTCCTGGGCGCCTTCGCCGTCCAGCTCTCCACCGGCAACGTCCTGGTCCGGCTGGTGCTCAAGTCCACCGGCACGATCCACCCGCTCGCCAACGGCGCGCTCCCGCCCACCCAGCTCAAGGGCGGTCGCCTGCTCGGCCCGCTCGAGCGCGTCTTCATCCTCGCGCTCGCCCTCGGCGGGCAGGTCACCGCGGCCAGCGTGGTCGTCGCGGCCAAGGGCCTGCTGCGCTTCCCCGAGCTGTCCTCGCGCCACGAGCAGCAGCAGGTCCACGAGATGACGGAGTACTTCCTGCTCGGCTCGTTCGTCTCCTGGCTCGTCGCGCTCGGGTCGTTCGTGCTGCTGGTGTGAGCCTCAGAGGCGGAGCACGCGGCCGGCGACCACGAGGTGCACCTCGTCGCAGGCTGCGGCGACGCGCTGGTTGACGGTGCCGAGGAGGTCGCGGAAGAGCCGGCCGGAGCGGTGCTCGGGCACCACGCCGAGACCGACCTCGTTGGTCACCAGCACGACGTCCTGCTCGCAGGCCTGCAGGGCGTCGACGACCTCGTCCGCGCGCGCGACGACGAGTCCGAGCGCGGCGTCGTTCTCGGCCTCCCAGGCGCCGGCCTCGTCGACGACGGCGGTGAGCCAGGTGCCGAGGCAGTCGATCAGCACGGGCACCTCGGACGAGCGGATCGCGCCGGCGAGGTCGCGCGACTCCAGCGTCGTCCACGAGCCGGGCCGGCGCGAGCGGTGCGCGTCGATCCGGGCGGCCCAGTCGGGATCGGTCTCCACGTCGGGCGACGGTCCGGCCGCGACGTAGGTCGCGGGCTCGTCGCCGAGGAGTGCCTCGGCATGGCTCGACTTGCCGGACCGAACGCCGCCCGTGACCAGGATCCGCATGGCGGGCATCCTTCCAGAGCAGGGATTCCCTGACGCCTCAGACCGTCGACGCGGCCAGGACGAGCACGGCGAACGACACCTCGACCGCCGCGCCCAGCACGTCGCCGGTGATCCCGCCGAGTCGACGCACGCACCGCAGGAGCAGCGCGACGACCGCAGCCACCATCAGCACGAGGCCCGCGACCGTCGACCAGGCCGAGCCCAGCGCGTCGCCGGCGAACGCCGCGGCGAGGGTGGCGACGAGGAGGGAGGCGAGGGCCGCGGCGACGGGCACGGCGCCGATGTGCGTCGCGCCCAGCCCGTCGGCCCGGGCCGCGGGCACGCCCCGGACACAGGCGACGGCGAGGCAGGCGCGCGAGGCGCAGGCCAGGAGCCCGACGGCGAGCCACGCGTGCTCGTGCCGGACGACAGCGGTGAGCCCGGCTGCCTGCAGGCTCGCGACGAGCACGACCGCGACGACCCCGGCGGGGCCGACCGGCCCGGTGCGCATCACCTCGAGCGAGCGCTCGCGGGTGTACGACGCGGTGAGCCCGTCGGCGGTGTCGGCGAGGCCGTCCCAGTGGAAGGCACGGGTGCCGAGCGCGAGAGCGAGCACCACGACGTACGCCGTCGCGAGGGGTGGAAGGTCGACCCGATCGCCGACCAGCACGACCAGCGCCGCGACCACCCCGAGCGGCAGCGCGGCGACCGGTGCCAGCGCCATCGCCAGCCCGGCGACCGACCGGTCGACGCGCGACGGCATCGGGACCCGGAACGCGGTCAGGGTGCCGGTGGCCAGGAGCCACGCGTCGCGGACGAGCATCAGGACGGCATGATCTCCGACAGCAGGGCCACGTCGCGGAGCACGGCGACGCCGGAGCGCAGCACCGGGAGCGCCGCGACGGCACCGGAGCCCTCACCGAGGCGCATGCCCAGGTCGAGCAGCGGCTCGAGGTCGAGCGACTTCAGCGCATGGGCCTGGGCGGGCTCGGTCGACCGGTGGCCGGCCACCCACCAGGCGGCCGCGCCCGGGGCGATGGCCTGCGCGACGACGGCGCACGCGAGCGACATGAGGCCGTCGAGGACGACGGGCACGCCACGGCGCGACGACTCGACGAGGAAGCCGACTGCCGCCGCGAGGTCGGCGCTGCCGAGCGCGGCCAGCACGTCGACCGGGTCGTCGGTGCGGCCCTCGACGCGCTGGAGCGCGGTGGCGATGACGTCGCGCTTGCGGTTCCACCCGTCGTCGTCGATGCCGGTGCCACGGCCGGTCACCTCGTCGGCCGGGAGGCCGAGCACGGCCGCGACCAGCGCGGCGGCGGGGGTGGTGTTGCCGATGCCGAGGTCGCCGGTCATCAGGAGCTGGGCGCCGTCGTCGACGAGCTCGCCGGCCACCGCCGCACCGAGTGCGAGGGAGGCCTCGACCTCGTCGCGGGACAGCGCGTCCTCGACGTGGATGGCGCCCGACCCGCGGCGGACCTTGCGCGCGGTCACCTCGGCGGGCAGGTCCGACAGGTCGGCGTCGACGGCCACGTCGAGCACGGTCACGGAGACGCCGTGCGCCTGCGCCAGCGCCGTCACTCCCGCCTTGCCGGCGACGATCGTGCGGACCATCGCCTCGGTGATCGCGGCGGGGTAGGCCGACACCCCGTGCGCGGCGACGCCGTGGTCACCGGCGAACACCACGAGGCGTACGTCGTCGAGCGGGCGCGGCGGCACCTCGCCCTGGACGGCCGCGAGCCAGGCGCCGATCTCCCCGAGGCGACCGAGCGCGCCGGGGGGAGTGGCCAGGCCGGCCAGGCGCTCGTGGGCGAGCGCGGCGACGGCGGGGGAGGGAGGCGCAATGCGCGAGATGTCATCCGGCTGAGTGTCCATGGCCGGGCCAGCCTAGGGCCACGCCCGGGCCTCCGGAACGGGTCCTGACCTGCGAGTCTTGCGACGTGTCCGGCCACTCCGTCCTCCAGCTGCCCGTGCCGGCGCTCGAGGAGTGGGTGCGCGTCCGGCACGCCCACTACGACGGTGGCTTCGTGTCCGCCGACCCGCGCTTCGGGCACGCGCACGTCACGGCGCTCGGGCCGTTCGACCCCGACCCGTCGGCCGAGGTGCTCGCGACCGTCTCGTCGATCGCCGCCGCCACCGTGCCGGTGCGGACCAGGCTGGCCGACGTCGCCCGGTTCCCGAACGGGATCATCCACCTCGTCCCCGACCCCGACGCGGCCCTGCGCGACCTGACCGCGCGGCTGGTGGCCGCGTTCCCCGCGTGGCCGCCGTACGACGGTCGGTTCGGCGACGACGTGCAGCCCCACCTGACGCTCGACGCGGCCTCCGGCGACGTCGACCTCGCCTCGACCGTGGCGCTGCTGGGAGACGTCGTACCCGTCGTCGTGCTGCTCGACCGGCTGCAGCTCGCGTGGTGGGAGTCGGGAGCCTGCCGGGTCCTGCACGAGTGGGAGCTGGGGACCGCTGTGCCATGATCGCGCCATGGCTGCATGGGCACACCTCGAGATCACTGTCGACGACCAGGGCAACGTGGAGGTCGGCGGCTACAACGCGGACCCGGAGGCGCTCGTCGAGGGCACCGAGTCGTGGGAGGACCTCCTCACCTCGCTCGGCGTCAACGGCTGGGAGCTGGTGCAGGTGATGCCCGGCGTCGAGACGACCTACTGGTTCAAGCGCCAGGCCTGACCCGGCCCCGGCATGAGCGACCTCGCCGACCGGTTCCGCGCAGCGGCGGCCTCTGCCGAGGCGATTTTCTGGCGGGCGCCCGCCTCGCCCGCGGAGACCTTCCGTGAGCTCGCGGCCTTCGCCGAGGAGCACGGTGTCGAGCGCGACGTCTACGGCGAGCGCGGCGCCGTCGCGCAGCTCGAGGACGAGGTCGCCGCGCTGCTGGGCAAGCCCGCGGCGGTGTTCTTCCCGAGCGGGGTGATGGCGCAGCAGGCCACGCTGCGCGCGTGGTGCGACCGGTCCGGCTCGCGCCGGGTGGCGCTGCCCGACCTCTCCCACCTGGTGCACCACGAGCAGGACGGACCCCGGCGCGTGCTCGGCCTGGAGCTCGAGTGGCTGACCACGGGTCGCGAGACCCCGACGGCCGAGGCGCTGGCCGGGGTCGGGGGACGCCTGGGCGCGGCGATGGTCGAGCTCCCGCTGCGCGACGCCGGCTGCCTGCTCCCGACGTGGGACGAGCTGGTCGCGCTGTCGACCGCCGCCCGGGAGCGGGGCGTGCCCCTGCACGCCGACGGCGCCCGGATCTGGGAGTCGGTGCCCCACTGGGACCGCACGCTGGCCGAGGCGGCGGACCTCTTCGACTCGATGTACGTCTCGCTCTACAAGGGCCTCGGCTCCACGAGCGGCGCCCTCGTCGTGTGCCCCGAGGACCTCGCCGGCGAGCTCCGCTCCTGGCGGCAGCGGATGGGCGGCACGATCTTCTCGATGACCGCGGCTGCGGTCGGCGGCCTGATCGGGCTGCGCGAGCACCTGCCGCGCTTCGGTGCCTACCGAGCCTGGGCCATCGAGCTCGCGGCAGCGCTCGACGAGCACGGCATCCGCACGTTTCCCGAGGTGCCGCACGTCCCGACCTTCCTCGCCTACGCGCCCGGCACGCCCGACGAGGTCAACGAACGGCTGATCACCCATGCCGCCGAGCACGGCACGATGCCGTCGGGCATGTGGCGCCGGGCCGACGTCCCGGGATGGGTCGAGACCGAGCTGACCTGCTACGACGCGGCGACCCGCCACGATCCGGTCGAGGTCGCCGCCCTGCTGGCCGCAGCCGTCGGGATCTGACGCCGGGCGGTCGGTGGCCTACATTCCTCCCGTGAGTGCCCAGGCCCCTTCCGCTGTCATCCTGATCCGCGCGTCGAGCTTCGTCCCCAACCCGGCGACGGCCGCGGACAACGCCTTCCAGGCCGACGCCCCGTCCGGCCAGAGCGACGACACCACGTCGGCGCACGCCCTGGCGGAGATGGACGCCCTCGCGGCCGCCCTCCGCGCGGTCGGCGTACGGGTCCACGTCTTCGAGGACGACGACCACACCCGCCCCGACAGCGTCTTCCCCAACAACTGGGTCTCCACCCACGCGGGCGGCACGGTGGCGGTCTACCCGATGTACGCCTCCAACCGGCGCCACGAGCGTCGCGCTGACGTGCTGGAGATGCTCAAGTCGGAGTACCGCGTCCAGGCGATCGTCGACTACTCCGGCCTCGAGCCCGACGGGATCTTCCTCGAGGGCACCGGTGCGATGGTGCTCGACCACGTCTCCCGGGTGGCCTACACCGCGCGCAGCCACCGCGCCGACATCGCCGTGCTCGAGCGCTTCTGCACCGACTTCAACTACGAGCCGATGGCCTTCGACGCGTTCGACGCCGACGGCGTGCCGGTCTACCACACCAACGTGATCGCCTGCATCGGCACGGACGTCGCGATGATCGCGCTCGAGATGATCCGCGACGAGGCCCGACGCGAGCAGGTCCGCGAGCGCCTCGCCGTCACCGGCCGCACGATCGTGGAGCTCACCGAGGAGCAGATCCGCGAGTTCGCCGGCAACGCCGTCGAGCTCTGCGGTCGTACGCCGGAGGGCAGGCGCCGCTACGTGATGGCCATGTCGGCCCGGGCGAAGCGCTCGCTGCGCCCGGAGCAGGTGGCCGCGATCGAGGAGTCGTGCGAGATCGTCGCCGTCGAGATCCCGACGGTCGAGCTCGCCGGCGGCTCGGTGCGCTGCATGATCGCCGGCGTGCACCTCGACCACCGGCCCGAGGAGCTGCCCGAGCCGGGTGAGAACGTGGTCGCGATCAACGAGGACAACCCGGTCACGCCCGACGGTCGCTTCGTGGCCAAGGACTACGCCTGACCCGCCCCCTCGACGGGTCAGACGCCTCAGCTCGCCAGCTGCACGAGCAGCACGGCGTTGAGAGCGATGATCGCCGCGGCGACCAGGATGCCCGCTGCGGTGGTGACCTTGCGGTTCACCAGGGAGCCCATCACGTCCTTGCGTGCGGTGAACCACACGAGCGGGACGAGCGCGAACGGGATGCCGAAGGACAGCACGACCTGCGAGCCGACCAGGGCGGCCGTGGGGTCGACGCCGATCGCCAGGATCACCAGGGCGGGGACGAGGGTGATCAGTCGGCGCACGGTGACGGGGATCCGGCGGCGGATGAAGCCCTCCATGATCACCTGGCCCGACAGGGTGCCCACGCTGCTCGAGGCGAAGCCCGAGGCGAGCAAGCCGAGCGCGAACAGCAGGGCCGCACCGGTGCCGAGCGAGTCGCCGAGCCCGGCGTGGGCGCCCTCGATGGTGTCGATGCCCTGACCCGAGAGGGCCGAGGCGGCGACGAGCAGCAGCGAGAGGTTCATCAGTCCGGCGACGGTCATCGCGACGATGACGTCGACGCGCTGGCTGCGCATGACCGTGACCCGCTCCGGCTCGGTCCGGGCGTGCAGGCGCTCGCTGGTGAGGGCGCTGTGGAGGTAGATGGCGTGCGGCATCACGGTCGCGCCGAGCATGCCGGCGGCCAGCATCACGCTGTCCATGCCGGCGAAGCGGGGGAGCGTGCCGTCGAGGACGGCCATCGAGTCGACACCGCTGATCGCGACGTCGTACACGAAGCCGACGAGGATCACGCCGAGCAGGCCGACGATGACGGTCTCGAAGTGCCGGTGGCTCTTGCCCTTGAGCCCCAGCACGGCGAACGACACGACCGCGGTGATGGTGCCGCCCACGATCAGGGGCAGGTCGAAGAGCAGCTTGAGGGCCAGCGCCCCGCCGACGATCTCGGCGAGGTCGGTGGCGATCGCGACCAGCTCGGCCTGGCCCCACAGGCCGTTGGCGACCCTGCGCGGCAGGTACTCCCGGCACAGCGCCGGCAGGCTCAGCCCGGTGGCGACGCCGGCCTTGGCGGAGAGGTACTGGATGAGCATCGCCATGATGTTGCTGACGACGACGACCCACACCAGCAGGTAGCCGTAGGCCGAACCGGCCGAGATGTTGGTGGCGAAGTTGCCGGGGTCGACGTAGGCCACGGCGGTGACGAAGGCGGGACCGAGGAGCGGCCACATCCGGCGGAGCCGACCGCGGATGCCCGGGACCGGGGCGGGCCGGTCGAGCACCGCGGTGGCGGCGTCGGACGTCGTACGACGCGTGGGCGGGGCGGCGTAGCGCCTGGTCTGGAACATGTCAGTCCTCGGTCCACGGGGCGACCTGTGCGAGCGCGCGGCTGGCGCGTCGACGGTCGATCAGGCGGGTGATGACCTCGGCCAGGATGAAGAGCACCATCATCGGGATGGCGAGCATCAGCATCGAGAACGGGTCGGTGGAGGGGGTCGCGACCGCGGCGAAGACGACCGCCGACATCAAGATGATCGAGCGGTGCCGGCCCAGCTGGGCGCCGGTGACGACACCGGCCAGGTTGAGCAGGACCAGGAAGAACGGGATCTCGACGGCGATGCCGAAGACCAGCAGCATGCGGCTGAAGAAGGAGAAGTAGTCGCCGAACTCGACGAGGTTCTCCATGCCGTCGGGCGTGAACCCGATCAGCACGCCGAGGCCCTTCGGCAGGACGTAGTAGCCGAGCGCCACGCCGGAGATGAAGAGCGGTCCGGCGATCGCGGCGAAGACCTTCGACCAGCGCTTCTCCCGAGCGAGCAGGCCGGGGACGACGAACGACCACACCTGCCAGAGCCAGTAGGGGCTGGCCGCGACGACGGCCGCGGTCCCGCAGAGCTTGAGGTTGAGCATGAGCGGCCCGGTGGCGCCGGCGACGTACGCCGTGCTGACGGTCTCCGCCCCGACCAGGGCCTGGGCCTGGTTGTACGGGCCCAGGACGAGGTCGAGCAGCTGGTCGTAGAAGGGGAGGGCGACGAAGAACGCCACCACGAGGACGAGGGCGGAGCGGATGAGCCGGGCCCTCGCCTCGCGGAGGTGGTCGGCCAGCGACATGCTGCCGGGCGTCGAGCCCGGTCGGCTGGGGGCGACCCGCAGCACGTTGACAGCAGTGGCGATCGACATGGGTCGTCTCCCGTCAGGCGCGCGGAGCGTCGTGCTCGCGCGGGGTCTCGACGACGATGGGCTGGGAGACGGGCTGCGACGTGGCCTGGTCGGCGGCGGGAACGTCCGTCGTCCTGACGGTCGTCGGGGCGCTCGCCGTGCGCTTGTCCTTCTCGTCGTCGCTGTCGATGAGGCCCTTGGTCTCGGCCTTGAAGATCTTCAGCGCCTGGCCGCTGCCGCGGGCCAGCTCGGGGAGCTTGGAGGCCCCGAAGAGCAGGACCAGGACGGCCAGGATGATGAACAGCTCCATGCCGCCCAGTCCGCCGATGAGCAGGGGAGTGATGGTGGAAGTCATGCTGTCTTCCTCTCGGGTGATGCTGCGGGGGTGGTGATGGGGTCGACGTCGTAGTCGTGGTCGTACTCGTCCTCGTCGTCGTCCGTGTCGTCCTCGGCCTCGTCGCGTTCGGCGAGGATCTCCTGGACCTGGCGCCGCACCATCTCGCGCGGGTTGAGGTCACGGAGCTCGAGGTCGGCGTAGTCGTCGCCGAGCGACGTGCGGAGGTCGTCGCGCACGGAGTCACCCATGCGCTTGGCGGCCTTGAGGCCCTGGGCCAGCTGCTTGGCCAGCCCGGGAAGCTTGTCCGGGCCCATGAGCACGACGCCGAAGAAGGCGATGAGTGCGAGCTCGGGCAGTCCGATTCCGAACATGGGGATCTCCTCTCGGGAGCTCCGGGGTGGCCCGGACGCCGGTGACGACGTCCGGGCCACCAGGAGCGGTCAGGCCCGGTGCTGTGCGGTGTGCATCGCGCGGTCGACCCGGGTCGCCCAGTGGGCGGGCCGCAGGACGGCGTGGTGCACGGCGGGGTGGGCGACCAGCCACGTGGCGCGGAGCACCACGAGGCCGAGCACGATCAGACCGATGATCTCGATCGCGGGCACGTGGATCACGCGCTCTTGTTCACGGCGCCGTTGACGCCCCTCGGGAAGAAGCCACCCTTGGTGACGGACTTCGGGTTGAGGTAGACCACGTTGAGGACCTGGCCGGGCGTACGGCTGTAGGCGATGCCGTTCTTGTCGGTCGGGACCAGGTTGGCGGCGCCGGCGGCGGAGCCGATGCCCTGGTCCTTCTTGCCCTTGCCGTCGAGGCTGTCGCGGGCCTTGGAGATGGCCTGCGCGGCGTCCTGCAGACCCTTGGAGTAGAGCGCGCTGCGCACGATGCCGGCGTGGTAGGCCTCGACGGCCAGGATGCCGGCAGCAGCCTCCAGGTAGGTCTTGTTGGTGATGAGCGGCGCTGCGCCCTTGTAGGCCGTGACGCCCACGTCCTCGAACACGAAGGCCGCGAGGAGGAAGTTGTCCTCGTTGGCGTACGGGTCGAAGGTCTGGCCGGGCTGGATCAGGCCGGCGGCGGTGGCCGCAGCGGTGAAGCTCTCCTGGATGTTGATGGCCGGACGCGCGACCTTGGCGCCACCGAGCGCCTTGCGCAGGAACGCGACGTGGTCGAGCTCGTCCGTGGCGATCTCCTCGGCGTACTTGCGGATCGCCGGGGTGGCGAAGGCCACCTGGCGGCCGCCCTTCACGCCACCCTTCTTGCCCTTGCCCGAGGTGAGCTTGTCGTCGAGGCCCTTGCCGAACGCGGCGTACTGGTAGAACTCCGCCTCCAGGTACTCGAGGTTGAGGGCGAAGTTGAGGACCGCGCCGTCGCTGACGCCGCTGGGGGCGGCGTTGGCGGCCCCACCGAGGGCTCCGGCGCCGACGACGCCGAGGCCGGCGACACCGGCCGACTTGAGGAAGAGGCGGCGGTCGGTCTCGTTCTCCGCGCTCCGGTTGATCATGTCTGTGACTACTGCCTTGCCGAACATGCGCACTCCTTGGGGGTGTTCGCCGTACGTTTCAAGGTCGTCGAGCCTCCGACGGCCCGCCGGGACTGAGGCCCGGCTGGTGTGACGCAGGGCATTCGGGGCGAGGCGTCGTGCCGGATTGGACGACTTCTCGGACTACACCCCGGCGGGTGGGCGCACGACGCGCCGTTCGGACTCGTACATCCGGTAGAGCCAGTACGCCGCCACCGCGCACAGCAGGTGCCACACGGCGTGGCCCTGGAGCCACGAGTGGGGGTCGCACATGCCGGCGTTGGTCAGCAGCCAGATGGTGAAGGCGACGAGCATCGCCGTGAGCGAGACGACGCCGTGACCGAACACCAGCGTCGTCGCGCCGCGTCGCCACAGCCGTGTCTCGAGCACGACGGCGGCGACCAGCAGGACGCCGAAGGCGAGGTTGCCGGAGTAGTGCACGACGGGGACCGGGTCGGGCCACAGCCCCACCACCTCGCAGGCCGCCACGCAGACGACGTACGCCGTCACGAAGGCCGCGGTCCCGCGACGGGTCCAGCGGACCCACGCCCACGCGGCGGCGAAGCCGGCCACGAGGTACATGCTCAGCATGTCGAGGTGTCCGCCCCACGCGCTCTGCGTGGCGTGCATCGCGGCCGATCCGGGCCCGAGCAGCACCACCACGCAGGCGAGGAACGTCGCCGCGGTGGGTGACATCACCGCGTCCGGGCGGCTGCGGCCGGCACGGACCGCGATGAGCAGCCCGGCGAGGACGAAGCCGGCGTTGGAGAACGTGTTCGCCGGCTGCCGGACGAACCCGTCGCGCGCCGCCTCGCAGAAGTTCGCGCCGCGGCCCACGTCCGGGCCGAGCCAGCCCTGCCCGACCGCGACCACCAGCAGCCCCGTCGAGACGACGGCGACCGCGGCAGCGATGGCGAGGGCGCCGGGATCGCCGACGCCCGGCCGGCCGGCGCGGTGCTCCATGGCGTGATCAGACCACACGGGTCGGGTGGCCGGGTCCGACCACGCCATGGAGAGGGTCAGCGGCTGCGCGTCACCTGTACGACGGTGGGGCGCGGGCCGGCGAACTGGCCGGGGCCGGCGGTGCCGCCGGCAGGCACGAAGTCCGGGAAGCGCGACTGCGGCGCGTCCCACGAGCCGTCCTCGCCGGGGTGCTGCACCGCGACGAACACCGACTGGTCGCGGTCGTGGATCACGGGGCCGCAGGTCTCCGCGCCCGAGGGCACCGCGAGGAACTGCTGCACGCGACCGCGCTCGGGGCCCTCGACCGGCACCTTGAACAGGCCGTCGCTGAGCTTGATCGCGCTCGGCTGCCCGTCGGTGGAGATCCACAGGTTGCCGACGCTGTCGAAGGCGACGTTGTCGGGGCACGAGATCGGCGACACCGGCCCGGTCCACCCGCCGAAGTAGGTCCCGGCCGAGGCCGCGTCGCCGCAGATCAGCAGCAGGTTCCAGGAGAAGGTGGCCGACGTGTGGTCGCCCGACGTCGGGCTGATCTCGACGATGTGCCCGTCCTTGTTGGCCGCGCGCGGGTTGGGCTCGGTCGGGCCCTCCTTGCCGACCTTGCCGCGGTCGGTGTTGTTGGTGCACGCGACGTAGATGCGGCCGTTGTGGGTGCTCGGCTGCACGTCCTCGGGGCGGTCCATCCTGGTCGGCATCACGGCGTCGGCGGCCAGGCGCGTGTAGACGAGGACCTCCTCGAGCGTGAAGCCGGGCACCATCGACCGGCCGTCGCGGGTGAGCGGGATCCACTCGCCGGTGCCGTCGCTGACCCCGTCCTCGAGCCCGTCGCCGGTGAAGCGCGCCACCGACAGGTCGCCCTCGCTGAGCGGGGAGCGCCGGCTGCCGTGACGACGGTGGTGACCGTCCTTCCAGCCATGACCGCCGTACACCCGGTCCTTCGAGACGAACCGGTAGAGGTAGTCGAAGCGCTCGTCGTCGCCCATGTAGGCGACCACGTGGCCGTCACGGTTGACGACGACGTTGGCGCCCTCGTGCTTGAAGCGGCCCATCGCGGTGTGCTTGACGGGGGTCGAGCGCGGGTCGGACGGGTCGACCTCGACGATCCAGCCGAACCGGTTCGGCTCGTTGCGGTAGCCGTCCTGGGTTGCGTCCCAGCGCGGGTCGACCGAGCGCCAGTTGCGGGTGTCCTGGGTGGAGGCGAGGCCGTAGCGCGCCTCCTTCGGGTCGGTGCCGGTGGCGCGGAAGTACTGGTTGAAGTTCTCCTCGCCGGACAGCACCGTGCCCCACGGCGTCGTGCCGCCGGAGCAGTTGTTCATCGTGCCCCGGACGGTGCGACCGGTCGGGTCCTCGACCGTCTTGAGCAGGTCGGACCCGGCGGCCGGGCCGTCGAGGGCGAACGGCGTGTCGAGCGTGATGCGGCGGTTGAGGCGGGCACCGGGGACGTAGGTCCACCTCTCCCCGCGCCGGCGGCGCCTGAGCTCGACGACTGACATCCCGTGCGCGGCCCAGGCGGTGCGGATCACGGTCTCGGGGTCGGTGCCGGGCGGGAACATGATGTTCTCGTTGGTGTACTCGTGGTTGCACACGAGCAGGGCGCTGGTGCCGGAGCGGTTGGTCTCGATGATGTCGAGGTAGTCGTTGTTGTAGCCGAACTGGCCGGCCTGCGCCTCCGGCGACTGGCGCGCGCCGTCGAAGGCGGGCGCGCCCCGCAGGATCGGGTCGCCCCAGCGCAGGATCGGGTCCCAGCGGTAGCCGACGGGGACGGTCATGCTGTCGACGGTGGTGGCTGCCGGTGCGATCGCGGTGAAGGCCAGGTCGCCGTGGTGGTGACCGCCGCCCGGTCCGTGCCCGTGTCCGTGCCCGCCACCGGGCTCCGCGGCCGCGGGGAACGCCGGTACGACGCCGAGGGCGGCGGCCGCGGCACCGGTGCCGACGACGGTGCGCCGGCTCAGCGCCTGGGCGGCGACGTCACGGAAGTAGGAGGTCTCGGTGGTGTTCGGCGCGGCGACGAAGCAGGCGTCGCCACAGCGGAGGTGGCAGGTGACCGCGCTGCGGTTGCCGTGGGTGCGGCCGGCCATCGGGAGCAGCGGGAGGCTCGTGCGAGAGGTCATGTCTGGGGGGACTTTCTCGAGACGGGGATCTGACCCCCTGACCCTGCTCACCCGGCTGACCGGGCCGGAAGAGCGACGATGGACGGCCGGTGAACACCGGCCGTCCATCTCGCGAAGCTGCTGCGGGATCAGTGCCGGTGTGCTCGCGCGAGCTCGACGTCGATCCAGACGAGACGGTGGTCGCTCGCGGGGAACGGGTAGGTGCCGACCAGCCGGAACAGCGGGTCGGTCGAGGTCGGCCAGAACACGCCCGCGTCGGTGATCCGGGTGGCGCGGTCCGGGAGGACGTAGTCGGCCCGGATGTTGCCCGGCGGCTCGGCGAAGTCGGCCGTGTCGAGGGCCGGGTCACCGAGGTGGGTAAGGTTCACGCCGCCGTCGCGCGCGCTGGCCTCGACCGCGCCGTCGCTCGAGGGCGTGACGCGGGTGTTGATCGCGGGGTTGTCGAGGAGCTGCTGGGCGGACCCGGCCACCGAGTCGCCGTCGAGCGGGTCGGAGTTCTGGTCGCCGGCGATCACGAAGGAGCTGCCCCGGCGCAGCCCGCCGCGCTCGCCCTGGTCGTCGTACAGGTAGTCGGCGCGGTCGCGGACGTAGTCGGCCCACAGCCGGATCTCGTCGTGGTTGCGCAGGCCGTTGCGGTCCTCGGGACCGTCGAAGACCGGCGGCGTCGGGTGCGAGACCAGGAAGTGCACGGTCCGGCGACCGATGCGGATCGGCACGTCCCAGTGGGACTTCGACGACAGGCGTACGACGTCGAGCTCGGCGGGGGAGTACCAGTCGGCCGGCGCGGGCGTCGCCGGGTCGTCGGGCAGCTTCGCGCCGGGCATGTCCTTCCAGAGGAAGTCCTGGAAGGTGCGCACGCGAGCGGTGTCGATCGGGAACTTCGAGTAGACGACCATGCCGTACTGGCCGGGGAAGTCTCCGAAGCCGAAGGCGTCGTTGCCGCCGCCGACGGTGCCGTTGTTGTCGAGGTCGAGGCCGCTCGGCACGCCGGTGTTGACCGGGGCGACGTAGTAGTACGGGTAGTCGACCGGGGCCGCGCCGTTGTGCCCCACCTCGAGGTAGTTCTCGCGGAACAGCTCGGCCGCCTCGCCGTCGGCGACGTAGTCGAACTCGTTGACCAGGAGCACGTCGGGATCGGTGCGCTGGATGGTCTCCGCGACCGCCGCGGCCTGGGCGTTGCCGGGCGTCGACAGGTCGCTGACCAGGGCGCCGGCGGTGGCTCGGTTGAGCGAGGCGTTGAAGGTCGAGAAGCGGACCTCCTGCCTGCCGTGGCCGCCGTGGCCGTGGCCGTGGTGGCCGTGGTGGCCGCCGCCGTGGTCGCCGCCGGCGACGGCGGGTGGGACGAGGGCCGGGGCGGTGAGCCCGGCCAGGGCGAGGGTCGCGACCGCGGCCCGGGTGAGGCGGGATGTCATCCGAGGAGCCTTCCGAGAGTTCCGAGAGTTCCGAGAGTGGTGCCGTGCCAACCTACGACGACTCACGACCTCCAGGTGTCGGCGACCTGGGCGCCGATGTCGGGGTTGTCGGTGAAGAAGTCGTCCATCCCCGCGGCGAGGAACGTGCGGATCTCGCCGGCGAGGTCGCCGACACCGGCCGGGTCGGCCGACGAGCGGAACTCGAGGGGGAGGAAGGAGTTCTCCCGGCGGAACGTCCAGCCGGTCACCGTGAGCCCGGCGCGGTGGGCGTTGCGGATCGCGTCGGTCGGCGCGGCGAGGCTGCCATCGGCGTTGCGGGGGATCATGCGGTCCTTGCACAGCCCCGCGCTGTCGGCGTACCGGGCGATACCGCGCATGCCGGCGCGGGTCACCAGGTCGGCGTACGTCACGCCGGTGCCCGCCTCGACCTGGTCGTAGGGCGCACCGGAGCAGTCGACCAGCTGGACCAGGTCGAAGCGCGTCATCCGCGAGAGGCGCTGCAGGTTGCCGACCTCGAAGCTCTGGATCACCACGGGCGTGCCACCGGGACGTACGCCGTTGCGCGCGAAGGCGTCGAGCAGCGGCTGCTCGGCGGGCAGACCGGCGTCGGCGAGGTAGGTGCTGTGCTTGATCTCGGGGATCACGCCGATCGGCTCGCCGTCGCAGGTCTCGGTGCGGCGGGCGAAGGCGAGGACCTCGTCGATCGTCGGGACCTGGTAGAGCCCGTCGTACGTCCTGCTCTCGGCGCGCTGCAGGGGGAGTCGCTCGACGGCGCGCAGCGTCTTGAGCTCGGCGAGGGTGAAGTCCTCGACGAACCAGCCGGAGACCGGGCGACCGTCTACCTGCTTGGTGGTGCGGCGGGCAGCGAACTCGGGCCGCGAGGCGACGTCCGTGGTGCCGCCGATCTCGGGCTCGTGGCGGTCGACCAGCACGCCGTCCTTCGTCATGACCAGGTCGGGCTCGACGAAGTCGGCGCACTGGCGGGCGGCGAGCTCGTAGGCGGCGATGGTGTGCTCGGGGCGGTAGCCCGAGGCACCGCGGTGCGCGAAGACCGTCGGGCCGCCGGTCCTCACGCGCTCATTGCGCATCTCGACGTGGATGATCTCGATGTCGTCGGGCTCGCCGTCGACGCGGGCGTCGTCACCGGGGTAGTTGTTGTCGTTGGTGAAGACGAAGCTGCCGTCGCGCAGCTGCACGACCGTCTCGTCGGAGACGAACGGGAACGAGAAGTCCTCGCCGGTGCCGTAGCCGTCGCCATCGCCGATGAGGCCGGGGTTGGCGATCCTGAGCAGGTCGAGGACCGGCTCGGCGACGAGGTGGCCGCCGGGCTCGGTGTGCTTCAGGTCGACCTCGACGATGCGCTTGGTGACCGCCTGGGCGCCGCCGAAGTTGTCGCGCTCGAGGATGAGCATCTCGTCGCGGCCGGTCATGAAGGCGTCGCCGACGAGGTTGGCGGCCTCCACCGTGCGGTAGGACCACGTCCTGCCGGTGTAGCGCATCGTGCGGGTGTCGAGCTGGTGGATCCAGCGCACGCGCTGGTCGGTCTCCGCGACGAGCGCGCCCTCGAGGATCGGGTAGGCGTAGCGGGAGCCGTCGTACGCCGTCGCCTCGAAGCCCTTGCTGGCCGGGAGCGTCGGCTGGGCGGACCCGAGGAACGGGTTCTGCGGCGACTGGACGCCCGGGAGCGGCACGGGCGCGTCGAGCAGGACGCCGTCCTGGTCGAAGTGGAGCAGGAACGGGCCGAACTCCTCGCCGACCATGAAGCTGCCGTCGCGCAGCCGGACGACCGACTCGATGTCGAAGTCGGCGCCGGTGAGGAGCCGCTCGTCCGTGGTCTCGTTGACGATCGGGAAGCCGGCCCGGTGGTCGGGGTCGCGGAACGAGACGTGCTCGGGCAGCTCGACCGAGCCGTCCCCGCCGTCCTCGCCCTCGAAGTCGGGCTCGACGAGGTACATCCGCAGCAGGAAGTCGGCCGAGTTGGCCTTGGTGCCGAAGCCGTTGTCGGGCATCGCCCAGAACGTGCCGTCGCCGTTGTCGAGCATCGCGGAGAAGCCGGGGATGACCTGACCGGGGAACGGGCCGGTACGCCCGTTGGCCGGCGTCATCTGCGCGCCGGAGGGCGGGCCCTCGGCGAGGTGGTCGGCGTCGATCGTGGCGCGGCCGACCAGCGTCGGGGTGTCGACCCAGCGGCTGCCGTGGTGTCCGTGGCCACCCCCGTGGTGCTCGCCGTGGTGGTGGTCGGGGCCGCCGCGTCCGCCGGCGTGGCCGGGGCCGGCGACGAGGAGCGAGGTGGCGAGTGCGGCGACGGTCGCGATGGCGGTACGTCGAGCGGGCAGGCGCATGGGGGTGTTCCTTCGGGTCCGAGTTCCGTGCAGGAGGCGGTTCCACTCTGGTACGGCGCGGCTCCGGTTCGAGCGGCCTGCGGGTGCACATCGGGTGAACTGCTCGACACCTCCGGTCCTGCACGGATGCGACGCGATGCTGCGTCGCGGTGAAGTGCGAGACTCGAGCCCGTGCCCGTCGAGAGGAAGCGCCGCCGAACCGACGTGACGACGGTCGAGATCGTCGGCGGTGTCGTGAAGCGTGAGCTCTACCTGACCGACCACGACCCTGGGTGGGCCGAGGCGTACGCCGAGCACGAGCACCGCATCCGAGCGGCGCTGGGCCCGGCCGCCGTCCAGGTCGAGCACATCGGATCCACCTCGGTGCCGGGGCTCGCGGCCAAGCCGATCATCGACGTCCTCATCACCGTCGCGGACATCACGGCCGAGGAGGACTACCTCGACCAGCTGGTCGCCGCCGGCTACGACCTCCGGGTCCGTGAGCCGGGGCACCGCCTGGTGCGCACACCCGCGCTCGACGCCCACATCCACGTGATGGAGGCCGGCGACCCGCTGGCCGAGGACTACCTGCTGTTCCGCGACCGCCTGCGCACCGATGCCGGCGACCGGGAGCTCTACGTGCGCACCAAGCGCGCGCTCCTCGAGCAGGAGTGGGCCGACATGAACGCCTACGCCGACGCCAAGACGGAGGTCGTCACCGCGATCAAGGACCGGGCGCGGGCTGCCGGCCACGCTGGGTGAGGCCTCGGCGCGGCTGATCGCGGGAGCTGGTCCTGCGCCCACCGACGAGCGCGCGTGGCCGAGAGGTCACGTGGCTTCGGACGTGACCGCGCGAAGGCGCTCGCGCATCGAGGCTGGCTGCAACCCCTCTGCCTCCAGCAAGCCCAACGGCAACCACGTGGGTGTGTGGGCATTCATCGACGATTGGACCGATGCCTCTGGACCCCCGAGGTCCAGGGACCCGGGTTCGACAGCGACCAAGAAGTAGTGCGCGCGTCGATCGTGGTGCTCGACCGTCCACAGAAGCCGCTTCACCGTACCGATCAGTCCTGTCTCCTCGGCGAGCTCACGCAGGACCGCAACCTCCGGTGTCTCTCCCGGCTCTACTCCTCCACCGGGCAGCACGCAGTAGGCCCGACCATCTTGCTGGCGCGCGATCACCAGCACCGAATCACCGTCAAACGCGACGCAGACTGCCCTGTCCGGCGCTTGGCTCATGGGCCCCAACCTAGGTCGCAGCCCGGCTACGTCAACGCCCCGATTTCTGCGTCGAGGGCGGTCGCGTCCGTCGCACGGACATGCCTGTGGCCCCGCCGTCGTGGTGTCTGGCGGGGTGTGGGGCGGGGTCATGGTCGTTCGGGCTCGAGTGGGCGT
>NZ_SDWT01000006.1 GCF_004137255.1 Nocardioides oleivorans
GGACGTCGAGGGTCTCGGTGGACCCGAGGGCCTTCTGGGCGGCGGCGTCGTGGGCCAGGGCGTGGTCCAGGTCGAGGGCGTCGGCGAGGTCGAGCTCGGCTTCGACGTGGAGGGTGCCGGCGTAGTGGACGTCCTCATCGTGGACGGTCACGTGTCGGGGGTCGACGTGCAGGTAGCCGTCCTCCGGATCAGCAGCCCGATCAGGTGAAGCGAGGTCGAACCGTTTGATGGTCTCCGCGACGAGCCTGTCGAGCTGCGCGGTCCCGACCTTTCCTGCGACAGCGGCGACCTGGTCGTCGACCCATCCAGCGGCTTCTTGGGTGAGGGCCGGGGTGGTGTGGATGGTGGTGTCTGCGACCAGCCGGGCACGCCAGGCCGGAACCAAGCCGGCGTGGACCTGCGACCAGAGGCGGGGGAGTCGGTGGCGGAGCTCGAGGGCATGCCCGATCAGCTTCTTGGCCGCAACAGACGAGATCCCGAGCACGGCTCCGAGCTCGGCCACACAGAACTCCGCCACCAGGGGACAGCCCTCGCCCGCGATGGGCTCCTCGTGCTCAGAGCCCGGAATCGTGAACGCCGCGGCGAGGTGAATCGACTCCGGCGGGTGGAGGTCGGCCCACCTGGCGGCGAGATCGAGCTGACGGGCGGCCGCGGCATTCTCGGTGTCACGCTCGGAACGGATCGAGGCGAGCAGGGCCGAGGCGGAGAGGTCGTCGGCCTCTGCCTCGGGCGCCGCCAGCGTGTCGATCATGTGTTCGATTATATCGGCGAGCACCGACGCCGGCTATGCCTGAACCGGATCTGTGGAAAGCAGAATCGGCGGGACGTCGAGTCTGGCCGGCCCTCCACCTTGGCCTCGGCGGCGGTCTTGGTTTCGACACGGGCGCGGGGCGCCCTGCTCAACCAGCGACTCCGCGGCGCCCTGCTCAACCAGCGATCAGCGACCGCGGGGACCCGCCACTAGGCTCTGCACCGTGAAGCGTGCCGTCCGCCAGCCGACCCCGCACCCGTCGGGTGCGACGCCTCCGCCGGTCCCGAGGGACCTGGTGCCGGAGCACGTCGCGATCATCATGGACGGCAACGGGCGGTGGGCCAAGGAGCGCGGGCTGCCGCGCACGAAGGGCCACGAGCAGGGCGAGCACACGCTCTTCGACGTCGTCGAGGGCGCGATCGAGATCGGGGTGAAGGCGATCTCGGCCTATGCGTTCTCGACCGAGAACTGGTCCCGCTCGCCCGACGAGGTGCGCTTCCTGATGGGCTTCAACCGCGACGTGATCCGCCGCCGCCGCGACGAGATGCACGAGCTCGGCGTTCGCGTGCGCTGGGCCGGTCGCGCGCCCCGGCTCTGGAAGTCCGTCATCAAGGAGCTCCAGGTCGCCGAGGAGATGACGCGCGACAACGACGTGCTGACACTGACGATGTGCGTCAACTACGGCGGCCGCGCCGAGCTCGCCGATGCGGCCCGCTCCATCGCGCGCGAGGTCGCGGCCGGTCGGCTCGACCCCGACAAGGTCGACGAGAAGGTCTTCGCCCGCCACCTCTACGTCCCCGAGCTGCCCGACGCCGACCTGGTCTGGCGCACGTCGGGGGAGCAGCGGCTCTCCAACTACATGCTGTGGCAGGCGGCCTACAGCGAGATGGTCTTCACCGACGTGCTGTGGCCCGACGTCGACCGCCGCCACCTTTGGGCGGCCGTCGAGACGTACGCCAGTCGTGACCGACGCTATGGCGGCGCGATCCCCAACGGCCCGGCCTAGCGGCGAGCCGCTCTCAACCGGGAGAGACCCGCAGCAGCCACTGCATCTCGCGGTAGCGGTCCTCGAGCTCGTCGGGCTGCGGCACGACGTCCTGCGACGTGCGGGTGTCCTCGACGCGCACGGGGCGCGGCAGCTGCGAGTACGACGACGCGGCGGCCATGCTGCGAGGGTAGCCCGTCAGCGGCAGGCGGGACAGGTCCCGAAGATCTCCAGCGTGTGGCTGATGTCGCCGTAGCCGTGCTCCTGCGCGATCGCGTTGGTCCAGCGCTCGACGGCCGGGCCCTCGACCTCGACGGTCGCCCCGCACGTGCGGCACACGAGGTGGTGGTGGTGCGTGTCCGAGCAGCTGCGCCAGATCGCCTCGCCGTCCTCGTTGCGCAGCATGTCGACCTCGCCGGCGTCGGCGAGCGCGGCGAGCGTGCGGTAGACCGTCGCAAGGCCCACCGAGTCGCCCTGCTTCTGGATCAGGTCGTGGATCTCCTGGGCGCTGCGGAAGTCGTCGAAGCCCGCCAGCGCGGCCGCGACGGCACGGCGCTGGCGGGTGGGCCGGACCGTGCGGGGCTGGTCGGCCGGCGCGGGTCCGGAGGACGCCTGCGGGTCAGTGCTCGTCATAGTGCTCTCCGTGTACGGCGTGACGGTGGCCGTCGTGGACGTAGTCCACGTGGTCGCCGTGCGGGACGGCCGGGTGGCCGCACGCCTCGCCGTGCTGGTGGGGGTGCTCGTCGTCGGTCGCCGAGCGGTGGGGTGTCGCGGGGACCTCGGGGAAGGGTGCCATCAAGGTGCTGCGCCGGCGCAGCCACACGCCGATCGGCCAGGTCGCGGTGAACATCGCCAGAGCGACCATCACGATCGTCGGCCCGGGGTAGACCGAGACCCGGAACGACAGGGCGGCGCTGAGCAGGAGGCCGCCGACCGCGGACACGCAACCGACCACCATGGCGCCGAACAGGGTCGTGCGGAAGGAGCGGGCGAGCTGCTGCGACGTGGCCACCGGCACCACCATCAGCGCGGAGACCAGCAGCAGCCCGACCGTACGCATCGCGACGGTGATGCTGACCGCGGCGAGCACCGCGATGAGCAGGTTGTAGCCACGCACCCGGAGCCCGGCGACCCGCGCGAAGTCCTGGTCGCTGGCGACGGCGAAGAGCTGCGGCGAGAGCCCGAGCGCGACGACGAGCACGACCAGGGTGAGCGCGGCGGTGAACCACACGTCGGCGGACGAGATCGCGTTGAGCGAGCCGAAGAGGTAGGCCTGCAGGGTGGCGGCACCCTGGCCGGCGATGCCCGTGATGAGCACGCCGCCCGCGAGGCCGCCGTAGAACAGCAGCGCCAGCGCAACGTCGCCGTTGGTGTGGCCGCGCTCGCGGATCAGCTCCATCAGCACCGCGCCGAGCACGGCGACGACGATGGCGGTCCACGTCGGCGAGGCGCCGGTGAGCAGCCCGAGTGCGACACCCGTGACGGCGACGTGCCCGATGCCGTCGCCGAGGAGCGCGAGGCGGCGCTGGACGAGGAAGGTGCCGATCGCCGGGGCGGCCAGCCCGGTCAGCAGGGCGGCGATGATCGCGCGCTGCATGAAGCCGAGCGAGAACAGGTCGAGGAACGTCATGTCAGCGCTCCCTCCGATCCAGGTCGAAGGGCGACGCCACGTGCGGCGCGTGGTCGTGCCGGCTCGGACCCTCGTGCGCGTGGTCGTGCCCGTGCGGGTGGTGCGTGTGGGAGGCGAGCTCCTGCGTGAGGGGCGGGCCGTCGTAGGCGACCAGCCCGTCGCGCATCACGATCGAGCGGTCGATCAGCGGCGCCATCGGGCCGATCTCGTGCGCGACCAGGAGGATCGTGGCCCCGGTCTCCTTGAGCCTGCCGAGCGCATCGGCGAGCGCGCGCTGGTTGACCAGGTCGACGCCCGCGGTCGGCTCGTCGAGGACGAGCAGGTCCGGCTCGCCGGCCAGCGCCCGTGCGATGAGCACGCGCTGCTGCTGGCCGCCCGAGAGCTGCGAGATGCCGTACGACGCCCGCCCGGCGAGGCCGACGACGTCCAGGGCGTTCTCGACGGCCCTGCGGTCGGCTCCGCTGGTCGGGCGGAAGAGGCCGCGGCGGCCGACCCGGCCCGAGGACACGACCTCACGGACCGTCGCGGGCACGCCACCGATCGCGGACGAGCGCTGGGGCACGAAGCCGATGCGCCGCCAGTCGGTGAAGTCCTCGATCGGGGTGCCGAACAGCCGGACCGTCCCCCGGGTGTGGGGGAGCAGCCCGGTGACGGACCGCACCAGGGTCGACTTGCCGGAGCCGTTGGGGCCGAGCAGGGTCACCATGTCGCCGGAGCGGACGGTCAGGTCGACGTCACGCAGGATCGGCCGGCCGCCGATGGAGACGGAGACCTGGTCGAGGACGACGGGCGCGGTGGGATCGGGAGACGTCACGAGCAGTCGTTGGCCTTCTGCAGGGCCGCGAGGTTCTCACGCATGATGGAAAGGTAGTCCTCGCCGGCCGTGTCGTCCGAGAGCCCCTCGATGGGGTCGAGCACCGCACTGGCGATTCCCATGTCGCTGGCCAGGGTCTCGGCCATCTTCGGGCTGACCAGCCGCTCCGAGAAGACCGTGGTCACGCCGTCGGCGTCGATCAGCTCCTGGAGGTGCGCCAGGTCGGCCGCAGTGGGCTCCGACTCGGGCGACAGGCCGGCGATCGGCTCGAAGTCCACGCCGTAGCGGGCGAGGTAGCCGAACGCGTCGTGGCTGACCACGGTGGTGGTGCGTGCGCAGGCGGCGAGGCCGTCGGTGTACTCCTGGTCGAGCTGCTCGAGGTCGCTGCGCAGCGACGAGGCGTTGTCGGCGTACGTCGTGGCGTTGTCGGGGTCGAGGTCGGACAGCTCGTCGGCGACGGAGTCGGCGAAGTCGGCCACGAGCAGCGGGTCGAGCCAGAAGTGCGGGTCGACGTCACCGTGGTCGTGGCCCTCCTCGGCGTGCTCCTCCTCGGTCTCGCCCTCGTGGGACTCCTCGCTGTGGTCGGCCGGCATCAGGTCGATGACGGACGTGACGTCGAGGATGTCGGCGTCGGTGTTCTCGGCGGCGGCGTCGACGGCCGGCTGGAAGCCCTTCTCCAGCACCACCAGGTCGGCACCCTCGACCTCGGCGGTCTGCTTGATGTCGAGGCTGAGGTCGTGCGGCTCCTGGCCGGGCTGGGTGAGGTTGTCGACGGTCCAGCCGTCGCCCGCCACCCGCCCGGTCACCCAGGCCAGCGGGTAGAACGAGGCGACCGCCTGGCGACCATCCCCGGACGAGTCACCTCCCGACTGACCGCACCCGGCAAGGAGGGCGGAGGCGGTCAGGAGGCTGAGGGTGACGGGAAGGGAGCGGGTGACGAGCGACATGAGAACGATTCTCACGGTGTTTGAGAACCATTGTCAAACCGAGGAGCGACTAGCCTCGGCACGTGCTCGTCGTCACCCGCCTCCGTACGCCGGCCTCCTCGTCCGGGATCGACCCGCGAGCCGAGCAGGACCTGCGCGCGGGCCTCCTGCGCGCGCTCGGCATCCTCGAGGCGAAGCCGGGCTTCGTCACCGGAGGTGTGGGCCGCAACGTCGACGACCCGACCCTGTGGGTGCTGACCACCCGCTGGGAGAACGTCGGCTCCTACCGGCGCGCGCTGGGGTCGTACGAGGGCAAGATGCACATCCAGCCCCTGATGGTGCACGCGCTCGACGAGCCCAGCGCCTACGAGGTCGTGGAGGAGGGGACCGACCTCAACGAGGCGCAGCCCCGGTCGATAGGCTGACGCCTCACGTCAACCTGCTCCTCAACCTGCTCCGTGCACAAAGGATCCTCCACCGTGGCCAAGCCCGCTCCGACCGCCCTGGACAACGTCGTCTCCCTGGCCAAGCGCCGAGGTTTCGTCTACCCGTGCGGTGAGATCTACGGCGGCACGAAGTCGGCCTGGGACTACGGCCCGCTCGGGGTCGAGCTCAAGGAGAACATCAAGCGCCAGTGGTGGCGGTTCATGGTCACCCGTCGCGACGACGTCGTCGGCCTCGACTCGAGCGTCATCCTGCCCACCCGCACGTGGGAGGCCAGCGGCCACCTGAGCACCTTCAGCGACCCGCTGACCGAGTGCCAGTCGTGCCACAAGCGCTTCCGCGAGGACCACCTGCAGGAGGACTACGCGGCGAAGAAGGGCAGCCCCGAGAACCCCATCGACCCCGACACGGTCGACATCAACGAGCTCATCGCGTGCCCCAACTGCGGCACCCGCAACGCGTGGACCGAGCCGCGCAACTTCAACATGATGCTCAAGACCTACCTCGGCGTCATCGAGGACGAGTCCGGGCTGCACTACCTCCGGCCCGAGACCGCACAGGGCATCTTCCTCAACTTCGCCAACGTGGTGACCTCGAGCCGCCAGAAGCCGCCGTTCGGCATCGCCCAGATGGGCAAGAGCTTCCGCAACGAGATCACGCCGGGCAACTTCATCTTCCGCACCCGCGAGTTCGAGCAGATGGAGATGGAGTTCTTCGTCAAGCCCGGCGAGGACGACGAGTGGTTCCGCTACTGGATCGAGGAGCGCACCCGCTGGTACGTCGACCTCGGCATCAACCCCGACAACCTGCGCCACTACGAGCACCCGGCCGAGAAGCTGTCGCACTACTCCAAGGGGACGACCGACATCGAGTACCGCTTCGGGTTCTCGGGTCGTGACTTCGAGGAGCTCGAGGGGATCGCGAACCGCACCGACTTCGACCTCAAGCAGCACAGCGAGTTCTCCGGCAAGGACCTGTCCTACTACGACCAGGCCGCCGACGAGCGCTACCTGCCCTACGTCATCGAGCCGGCCGCCGGACTCACCCGCTCGCTGATGGCGTTCCTCATCGACGCCTACACCGAGGACGAGGCGCCCAACACCAAGGGCGGCGTCGACAAGCGGGTCGTGCTCAAGCTCGACCCGCGCCTGGCGCCGGTCAAGGTCGCCGTGCTCCCGCTCAGCCGCAACGCCGACCTCTCGCCCAAGGCGAAGGCGCTCGCCGCCGAGCTGCGCGAGAACTGGAACGTCGAGTTCGACGACTCCGGTGCGATCGGTCGCCGCTACCGCCGCCAGGACGAGATCGGTACGCCGTTCTGCGTGACGGTCGACTTCGAGACGCTCGACGACCACGCGGTCACCGTGCGTGAGCGCGACACGATGGCGCAGGAGCGGGTCAGCCTCGACGGCATCTCGGCCTACTTCGCGAGCAAGCTCATCGGCTGCTGAGCCTCCGGGAGGCTCACGGGGCCGTGTAGGCCCACGACAAGGTGGCGGAGATCTCCCCGGTGGTGGTGGCCGTCGCGCGGATGACGACGGCCCTCTCTCCCGACCAGTACGGTCCAGCGGGATTGGTCCACACGTTGGTGCCCTCGCCGTAGACGCACAGCCACCCGGCCGGGGCGGTCGGAGCCGCGACGGAGCCCGAGCAGCTCGGATTCCAGGTACCGAAGGGCCCGATCGGGGAGCCCGGAGCCATGAAGACGTTGGTTCCCGACACGAGTGGCTGGGTGGGGCGAGCGGGCAGCGAGAGCGTGGCCGAGGACACCTGTCCGCCGGCGGTCGCGGTGAAGAAGAAGGACTCTCGTCCCGTGACCGTCTGCCCGCTCGGGATCCGGTCCCACGAGCTGACCCCGCGAGCACCCTGGCCGCCCGTCGCTCCGGTGGCTCCCGCCGGACCCGCGGCCCCGGTCGGACCGACCGAGCCGCGCAGCCGCTCGACCGCCTTCGGGCTCAGGTCCTCGACCTTGATCGTGCCGTCCTTGATCTGCTTGCTCGTGACGAGGGTGCCGGCGGCGTACGACCCCGCGCCGACGCTGGCGAGCAGGGCGGCGCTGACGACGACGGCGACGGGCGCGGACAGACGGGGCATGGTTCCTCCTGTGGCATCGGACCGGAGGTTCGACACTGCTCCGATGACACCCACCGCGGCATCCGTGCTGCCCACATTTGTGTGGCACTGTGGGGAGACGACCCACTCACGCATCGGGGGATGACATGGGATCTCGCGCTCGACTCCTGGCCGTCGCAGTGCTAGCAGGCCTGCTCGTCCCGCAGGGCGCCGTGGGCGCGGCACCCTCGGGCGACCGGGTCGTGCGCGCTGCCGACCCACCGACCCGGACGATCTCGCCGATGCGGCTCCCGCGCGGGCGCGACGCGCGCGTCGACCTCATGCAGGACGGCGTCATCCACACCGTCGACGGCGCCACCCTCCCGATCCGCACCCCTGTCAACGGGGAGCAGCGCCAGCTGCTGGGGGAGAGCCCGAAGGGCTGGCTGGTCGCGGTCCGCAAGGGCTACCTCAGCCGGGTCATCGCCGTCCGCCCCGGGCGCCGCCCCGCCGAGATCAGGCACAGCCGCACCACGAGCTACGGCGAGGGCGACTCGGCGATCGGCTGGCTGCTCGCCCGGGACGGGAAGATGCTGGTCTCGACGGTCTTCGACCGCGGCGGCAGCACCCGCGACGCCATGTCGCTCCAGGGCAAGTTCCTGGGGATGAGCTACTCCGGCGCCTTCGTCACCCCGATGGACGCCGACGCCGGCCACGTCGTGACCTACGAGGACAACGAGTTCTCGCGCCTCCGCCTCTTCGACTGGGTGCCCCGGACGTCGAGGACCCAGATCGCCAAGAACGCCACCTACGCCTCGCTGCGCGAGGACCTGATGTTCGTCCGCACCACCGGCCGGCTCTACGGACCGACGGCGGTCTCGGCACCCGCGGAGCCGGCGTGGGCCGAGCCCTTCTCGCCGCTCGCGATCTCGCCCGACGGCGAGACCGCCGTCGGCCTGCGGATCTCCAGGTCGGGCTTCGACAGCCCCGCCGTGCTCGACGTACGTCGGATGAGCGACGGTGCGCTGCTCGACTCGATCGCCTTCGGGAAGAGGATCACCATGGACAACTGGTCGATCACCTCCGCCCACGAGCAGACGGCCGCGTGGGAGAGCAACCGACGGTTCGTCTTCCAGCTGCCCGCCCCCGGCGGCGCCGTGCTCGTGCGGTGCGACCTCGAGCAGCGGTGCCAGCGCGCGTCGGAGGTGGGAGGCAACATCTCCTTCCCGCACGAGTCCTTCATGTGGTGGTGAGCCTCGCGGCGCGCGCCGTCGTGCCACGATGACGCCATGCGGCGTCCCCTCCACCTGACGAGCTGCGCAGCGCTCGTCCTGGCCACGCTGTCGCTCGCGGCGTGCAGCGGCGCGGATCCGGGAAGCGACGCCGAGCCGGCCGGGACGCCCGCCGCGGCCGCGGCGAGCGGGACTGCGCCGGGCACTGCGTTGTCGTACGGCGACAGCGCCACGCTGGTGTGGCAGCCGACCTCGACCATCACGGGCGAGCTCGAGCTGAGCGTCGACACGGTCGCCGAGCAGCGCCCGTCCGTCCTCGACGGCTGGCTGCGTGACGACGCGATGGCGGCCTCGCGGCCGTACTTCGTCACCGTCACGATCACCAACACCGGAGCCGCCGACCTCGGCGGCCAGGCCGTGCCGGTGTACCTGCGCGACGACGACGGCAGGCTCGGTGCGGCGTGGTCCTTCGGCGGCGACTTCACCGCGTGCCAGAGCGGGCCGCTGCCCACGCCCTTCGCGACGGGCGCGGAGACGGAGATGTGCCTGGTCTACCTGGCGCCGGACCGCGCCCGGGCCGAGGACGTGGTGTTCGAGCCCAGCGAGGGCTACGACCCGATCACGTGGACGGGTCAGGTCGAGCGGCCGGAGTCGTCCCGGAGCTCGAGGCGCGGCTGATTTTGGGGACGGCCGGCCACGGTTCGACAATGGAGCCATGACCGCCGTGCCCGCCTCCCTCACGCTCGGCTCGCTGCGCGTCGAGACGCCGGTCGTGCTGGCGCCGATGGCCGGCATCACCAACGCCGCCTACCGGCGACTGTGCGCCGAGCAGGGCGCGGGGCTCTACGTCTCCGAGATGATCACCAGCCGCGGCCTCGTCGAGGGCGACGAGGTGACGAAGAAGATGCTGACCTTCGACGACCTCGAGACGGTGCGCTCGGTCCAGCTCTACGGCACCGACCCGGTCTACATCGGCAAGGCCGTGGAGATCCTCTGCGCCGACCACGGCGTCGCCCACGTCGACCTCAACTTCGGCTGCCCGGTCCCCAAGGTGACCCGCAAGGGCGGCGGGGGAGCGCTGCCGTGGAAGCGCGGTCTCCTCGGCGAGATCCTCGAGCACGCGGTCTCCGCCGCGGCGCCGTACGACGTCCCGGTGACGATGAAGACCCGCAAGGGCCTCGACGACGACCACCTGACCTTCCTCGACGCGGGCCGCATCGCCCAGGAGACCGGGGTCGCGGCGATCGCGCTGCACGGCCGCACGGTGGTGCAGGCCTACTCGGGCGAGGCGGACTGGGAGGCGATCGGCGACCTGGTCCGGCACGTCGACATCCCCGTGCTCGGCAACGGCGACATCTGGGAGGCGGCCGACGCGCTCCGGATGGTCGAGCAGACCGGTGTCGCGGGCGTGGTCGTGGGCCGCGGCTGCCTCGGTCGCCCGTGGCTCTTCCGCGACCTCGCCGCCGCCTTCCACGGCGAGGACGTGGCAACGCTGCCGACCCTCGGCGAGGTCAAGCAGATGATGCGCCGGCACGCCGAGCTGCTGTCGGAGCACATGGGCGAGGAGCGGGGCTGCAAGGAGTTCCGCAAGCACATCACCTGGTACCTCAAGGGCTTCCCGGCCGGCGGCGAGCTGCGCCACCAGCTGGCCCTGGTCGACTCGCTCACCAGCCTCGACACGCTGCTCGACGGGCTCGACGACACCGCCGCGTTCCCCGAGCGCGAGCTCGGCACGCCCCGTGGCCGGCAGGGCGCCCCGCGCAAGAAGGTGGTGCTGCCCGACGGGTGGCTCGACGACACCGACGGCCGCGGCTCGCACCTGCGCGAGGACGCCGACGAGACCACCGGCGGCTGACCGGCGCTGCCCGGGGTGACCCGGGACACGGGTGATTTGTCCATGGAGAATTGGGACACGGCTCGATTCCTGTGCTTCACTCGATGATCGCGTCGACGTGGGCACGAGGTCTTCCCCTGCTTTCCCTCGTGGTTTCGACGCAGTCCCCCGAAAGCAACCGCAAAGGATCAGCGCTGTGGCTCAGCATCGCCACAAGCGGGAAACCCCTGCTGCCCCCCGACACAACCGCATCCCCCGAGCTGTCCTCGTGTCCGCTCCGCTCGCCGTCGTGGCGACGGTGTCCGCGGTCACGATGGGGGTCCTCGCGGCGGAGCCGGCGACCTCCGACACCGACAACCTGCTCGCCTCGGCGAGCTCGCAGTCCTTCACGAAGGCCGCGTCCAACAGCACGGCCCTGAGCCGTCGCAGCGACACTGTCTCGCGCTCGCAGATCCGCACGGCGGCGAAGGCGGAGTCCGCGGCACGCCAGGACCTCGCGGTCGACAAGGTGGCGCGCCAGGCGGCCCGCAAGCTCGACGACACCGTGTGGACCACCGAGGCGCTGAACCTCTGGGACGGTCCGTTCGAGAAGGCCGAGAAGATGGGCGAGATCGCCGCCGTCGAGCAGGTCTCGCTCACCGGTCGCGAGCAGGCCGGTCGCACCCAGATCGTGGTCGACGGCCAGTCGCGCTGGGTCACCTCCGACTACCTCGACGCCGAGAAGCCCCAGCCGGGCCCCAGCCTGGGTGGCACCTGCAGCAACGGCTCGTCCATCTCGGCGGGACGCGAGTCGCTCTACGAGATCCACGACGTGGTCTGCTCCAACTGGCCCGAGGTCACGAGCTACGGCACGTGGCGCGGCGACGGCGAGCACGGCCAGGGCCGGGCCATCGACATCATGGTCAGCGGTCCGCTCGGCTGGACGATCGCCAACTTCCTGCGGGCCAACTACTCCTCGCTGGGCATCGAGTACATCATCTACTCCCAGCAGATCTGGTCCGTCGAGCGCTCCGGCGAGGGCTGGCGCGGCATGTCGAACCGGGGATCGGTCACGGCCAACCACTACGACCACGTGCACGTCACGGTCTACTGACCCACCGACCCGATCCTCCGTGCGACGTCAGCCGGCGGACCAGTAGTCGCGCGGGTCGGCCTCGGGGTGCTCGGTCACGGTGTCGAGCAGCTCTCCCGGGGGGTGGGCGTTGCCGTGCGTGGCAGCAGCCAGCAGCGCCTCCTCGCCCTGGCCGCGCGTCAGGTCGTGCGGCACCACGAGCAGCCGCAGCGCGGTCCGGTGCGAGGTGGTCAGCACCACGAGGTGCCGGCCGTCGCCCGGGAACGGCCCGACCTTGACGTAGCGCCCGGAGACCGCGACGGCGCGCGCCCTCAGGTCCCAGTCGGGGGACGACACGACCGCTCGCGTGACCCGGCCCAGGTGGTCGGGGAAGTGGTCGATCAGGTCGGCCAGCTCCACGGGCAGGTCGCGGCTGCGCGGCCACCACCCGCCGTCGAGCACGTCCCGGCCGGGAGACTGCCCCATCCGCAACCGGAGCGGACCGCGCGAGACAGGCTGGTGGGGCGTCGTCATGACGTCCGCCTCTCGACCGGATCGGCGCACCGACGGTGGACTCGTGGACCGGTCTGTTGCCCTGACCCTATGCCGGTTCGCCAACGTGTCCCCGGCGCTCGCTAGGCTGACCGGCCGATGGGCATCGAGGAGCTGTACGACGACTCGGCTCGCGAGCGCGTGGTCGCCGAGCCACCGAAGCGGGTGGACGCGCCCGTGCGCTTCGCGTTCGAGCGCGACCGGGCGCGCGTGGTCCACGCGGCGGCCTCACGACGGTTGGCGGCCAAGACCCAGGTGGTCGGTCCGCAGACCGACGACTTCGTCCGCAACCGGCTCACGCACAGCCTGGAGGTCGCCCAAGTGGCGCGCGACCTGGCCCGGGCGCTGGGCACCCACCCCGACATCACCGAGACCGCGGCGCTGGCCCACGACATGGGCCACCCGCCCTTCGGCCACAACGGGGAGCGGGTGCTGGCCGAGCTCAGCTGGGACTGCGGCGGCTTCGAGGGCAACGCCCAGACCCTGCGCCTGCTGACCCGCCTGGAGTCGAAGACCTTCGACGCCGACGGCCGGTCCGTGGGGCTCAACCTCACCCGGGCCGTGCTCGACGCCTGCACGAAGTACCCCTGGGGTCGCGACGAGGCGACCGGGCCGCACGGGGTGCACGCCGACGGCACCCCGCGGGTCGTCGTGAAGTTCGGCGTCTACGACGACGACCGGCCGGTCTTCGACTGGCTGCGCGCGGGTGTCGACGGGCCGGACCCGCGGCGTCGCTGCGTCGAGGCCCAGGTGATGGACCTCGCCGACGACGTCGCCTACTCGGTGCACGACGTCGAGGACGGCATCGTCGCCGGGCGTCTCGACCTCACCCGCCTCGACCGCGAGGCGCTGTGGGAGACGGTGCGGTCCTGGTACCTGCCGGGCGCCGACGACGCCGCGCTCGACTCCGCCCTCGAGGGCCTGCGTGCCGTCGGGTCCTGGCCGCGCTCGTCGTACGACGGCAGCAGGCGGAGCCTGGCCGCGATCAAGAACCTCACCAGCGACCTGATCGGTCGATTCTGCGGCCACGTCCAGCAGGCGACCTTCGCCGCCGCCGACGGCGGTCCGCTCGTGCGGCACCGCGCCGACCTCGTCGTGCCCGTCCGGACCGAGGTCGAGGTCGGGGTGCTCAAGGGCATCGCCGCCCACTACGTCATGCAGGCCGACGACCGGGTGAGCCTCATGGTCCGGCAGCGCGAGCTCGTCGCCGAGCTCGTCGAGGCGATCTGGGACCGCGGCAGCGACGCCCTCGACCCGGTGTTCACCGAGGACTGGGACGCCGCCGCCGACGATGCCGGCCGCCGGCGCGTGGTGATCGACCAGGTCGCGTCGCTCACCGACGCGAGCGCGGTCGCCCGCCACGCAGCCCTGACCCGCTAGGGCAGGTCGCCCTGCGGGTAGGGGTTGTCCTGCAGCGCGACGTTGTCGGGGTTGAGCTGGTCCTCGAGGTCGGACTGGTGGCTGCCCGGCGTGACCTTGTCCGCGACCGTGCCGGCCGCGGTGGCGACCTTGTCCTTCACGACAGGGGCCGCGGTCTGCGCCTTGTCCTTGGCGAGGTCGGCTGCCTGGTGCGCCTTCTCCTGCACGCGCGGGTCGTCCTTCACGCGGGTGACGGCCTTCTTGATCTGCTCGTAGCGCTCGCGTCCGGCACGGGTGCCGAGCACGTAGCCGGCGCCGGCGGCGAGGAGCAGGGTCAGCTTCTTCATGGTGGTCTCCCTCTGCAGTGGGATGGTCGATGGACGGGTTCAGCGGTTGCGGCGCACGCGCCAGACGACCAGCACGGCAGCCATCGCGAGAAGCGACCCCGCGGCGGCGAGCACCTCGGGCCGGGGCTTGCCGGCGTCGGTGGTCGCGGAGTCCTTGAGGTCGGAGATGGTGTGCTGCGCACGCGCCTTGACGTCGAGCTTGGCCGCGAGGTCGTCGACCGTCCCGGCGAGCTGCTCGCGCTGGAGCGCGATCTCCGCCTCGAGCTCCTCGGGCGTCTTCGACTCAGCCATGGTGGTCACCCTTCATCGTCGCGATGTCTTCCTTGATGCCCTCGATCGCGCGCTCCGGTGCGGGCGGTGCGGCTTCCGCCACCTTGTTCTTGCCCACCACCGCGGCGATGCCCGCCGCGGCGAGCAGCACGACCGCGACGATGAGGGCCGCCAGCCATGCGTCGACCACGTGGGCGAGACCGAGGATGGCGGTGGTCACGAGCGCGGCAACCGCGAAGAACGCCAGCAGCCCGGCGACGCTGAACATACCGATGCCGACACCGACGCGCTTGCCCTTTTGCGCCACCTCCGCCTGGGCGAGCCGGATCTCGGAGCGGACGAGGTCGGGGATCTGCTGGGACAGCTGGTGGACCAGGGCGCCGAGGGTCTGACTCTCCGGCTCCCCGTGCTGGGAGGTCATGCCTCGACCCTCCCAAAGTCGTGGGGTGCGCACCAGCCCGACCCAACCCCCAGGGGTGGTGCGTGCCGATGTGGAGACCCGGGTCCGGGAGTGGGTGCCCGGCCGTAGACTCCCCGGCGTGGCAGGCCGGATTCGCGACGACGACATCGCCGAGGTGCGCGAGAAGGCGCGGATCGACGACGTGATCTCGGAGTACGTCACCCTCAAGCGGGCGGGCGGCGGCACGCTGAAGGGCCTGTGCCCCTTCCACGACGAGAAGACCCCGTCGTTCAACGTCAACCCGTCGCGCAGCTTCTACCACTGCTTCGGCTGCGGCGAGGGCGGCGACGTCATCTCCTTCCTGATGAAGGTCGACGGCCTCACCTTCACCGAGACCGTCGAGCGGCTGGCGGAGAAGTACGGCGTCCAGCTCCGTCGCGAGGACGGCGACGACGAGCCGCAGCGCCCCCGTGGCCCGGCCCGGGCGCGGCTCATCGAGGCGCACAAGGTCGCCCAGGAGTACTACGCCGACCAGCTCGGCACCCCTGACGCGCTCGTCGCGCGGCAGTTCCTCGGCCAGCGCGGCTTCGACCAGGCGGCGGCCGAGCTCTTCGGCGTCGGCTTCGCGCCGCGCGACGGCGAGGCGCTGACCCGTCACCTCCGTGCGCGGCGGATCACCGACGAGGAGTCGGTCGCGGCCGGGCTCGTCGCGCTCGGCCGCTCCCACTACGACCGCTTCCGCGGCCGGCTCGTCTGGCCGATCCGCGAGGCCAACGGTGACACCATCGGCTTCGGTGCGCGCCGGATCTTCGACGACGACCGGATCGAGGCGAAGTACCTCAACACCTCCGAGACCGCGATCTACAAGAAGAGCCACGTCCTCTACGGCATCGACCTCGCCCGCACTGCGATGAAGGAGAGCCAGCAGGCGGTCGTGGTCGAGGGCTACACCGACGTGATGGCCTGCCACCTCGCCGGCGTCAAGACCGCCGTCGCCTCGTGCGGCACTGCGTTCGGCCAGGACCACGCCAAGGTGCTGCGGCGCTTCCTGGGCGACCACGGCCCCACCGGCGGCGAGGTGATCTTCACCTTCGACGGCGACTCCGCGGGGCAGAAGGCCGCGATGAAGGTGCTCGACAGCGACCAGGTGTTCGCCTCCCAGACCTACGTCGCCGTGGCGCCCGAGGGGATGGACCCGTGCGACCTCCGCATCAAGGAGGGCGACGAGGCGGTCCGGGAGCTGGTCGCCAAGCGCCAGCCGCTCTACCGCTTCGCGCTCGACAACATCCTCGCCCGCTACGACCTCGACCGGGCCGACGGTCGGGTCGACGCGCTGCGTGACGCCGCGGGGCTCGTGGCGAGCATCCGCGACAAGACCAAGGTCGACGCGTTCTCCCGCGAGCTCGCGCACATGGTCGGGGTCGACGTCGACCAGGTCCGCAGCGAGGTCCGCCGGGCCGCCAGCCGACCCGCCCCGCGCCCGGAGGAACGGCGTACGTCCCGCGCCCCCGAGCCGGAGGCGGCGCCCGAGCCGCCGCGCCCGCAGCTGCCGAGCCTGTCTGACCCCCGGTTCCTCATCGAGCGCGAGCTGCTCAAGCTCGTCATCCAGCACCCGTCGAGCGTGGGTCGCACGACGACCCACGTCACGGCCGGCGACTTCACCCACCCGACCTTCCAGGGCGTGTGGGAGGCGGTGATCGGTGCCGGCGGACCCGCGGCCGGCAAGGACGACGCGGGGTGGTCGACCAACGTGCGCGGCCAGGCCGCCGACCCGGCCGTCGCCGCCGCGATCACCGAGCTCGGCGTCGAGCCGGTCCGCGGCACCTCGGACCCCAACCCGACGTTCGCGGTCGCCTACGTCTACCGCCTCCAGGAGCTCACCACGTCGCGCCGGATCGCCGACGTGAAGGCCCGCCTCCAGCGCACCAACCCGGTCGACCAGGCCCTCGACTACAACCGGATGTTCGGCGAGCTGGTGATGCTCGAGCAGCACCGCCGCAAGCTCCGCGAGGGTGCCGTCGGGATCGGCAGCGGCTCGTGAGCCCCCGCTTCGGACGTACGTCGTCGCCCTCCGTCGCGGTCGCGGCGGGGGAGCGGGTGCTGGCGGCGACCACCGCGAGCGACGGCACCGTCCTCGCCGGCACCCGCGACGCCTTCTACGTCGCCTCCGGCGACGAGACCCACCGCGTGCCCTGGGAGCAGGTGGAGGCGGCCCACTGGGACCGCGACACCGACGTCTTCACGCTCTCCGAGGTCGGCACGTGGGGCGCCGCACGCCCGGTGCACTCGGCGACCCTCGAGGAGCCGGGCCGGCTGCTCGAGCTCGTCCGGGAGCGGGTCACCGCGAGCATCCTGCTCCAGCGCCACGTCACCGTGGACGGCCGCCGCGGACTGCGCGTGATCGCGCGCCGGGCGCCGTCCGGTGCCGGCGGGGTGCACTGGGTCAACGAGTACGACGAGGGGGTCGACCCCGACGACCCGGCGGTCCGCGCAGCGGCCCGTGACGCCCTCGAGGTGATGCAGCGTGACGTCGGCCTGCCCTGATTTCACCCGCAGCGACCGGTCTTGCTACTGTTTCGCCTCGCTGCACAAGCGGTCCCCTGTAGCTCAATTGGCAGAGCATTCGACTGTTAATCGGAGGGTTGTTGGTTCGAGTCCAACCGGGGGAGCGGTAGAAGGGCCCGAGGCGCAAGCCTCGGGCCCTTCGTCTGCTCCACGCCGTTGTGGAGTGGCGACCCCGAAACCCCATGCCACGCGCCAGGGCCGCCGAGACCACTGTCGGAGGCCGACGTTTCGGCACATGACGACCTCCGGTTGCCACGACGTAACGCTTTGAGCCCCACGTGTGAACTGTGCGTTACGGCGCCAGGAACCGCCCGGACGTGGGTGAGGCTGGCGCCATGAGCGCGGAACAGTTCGACGACGTGGCCGTCGAGGCCGGATTCGTCGTGCGCCCGGACGGAACGGTGGTGGGCGACGACGGTGCCTCGGGCGCGCTCGCCGCGGCCCTTCCCTACACCGGTCGCCTGGCGCGGCGGATGGGGGAGCTGGTCGATGCGGGCGACCTGCGGCTGATGGAGGCGTTCGGCCGGCGCCGGCTGTCGGTCGGGGTCACCTGGACCCCTGCGGGCGAGGGCACCTTCCGCGCCGCGGTGACGCCGCTCGAGGAGCGCGTCGTGCCGAACTTCACGGTCGTCGGCGCGGTGGACACCTCGGCGGCGGTCGACCACTGCCTCTCCCGCATCATGGCGGTCGAGGGGGTGCAGTGGAGCTCGGTCGTCACGGCCGGGTCGCGCGTCATCGCCGCGCGGGGCGAGCGCCAGGAGCTGCACCACCTCGCCGAGGTGGGCAACCGGATGCTCGCGATCCTGCGCTCGCTGGAGGACCAGCACGCGACCGGGTTCATGCGCCTGCGCTTCGAGCAGGGGGCCGTGATCGGCGCGTCGATCGGGCGGCACGCCCTCGTCGCCCTCGCCACGAACGCCGAGGACGGTGAGCTCGTCTCGATGATCGACGAGATCCGTGCGATCCTCGCCGACCACGACCTCGCGTCGGTGGCGACCGAGTTCGACCCCGACGCCGTCGACCTCCCCGAGCCGGAGCCGGTGGTCGAGCACGAGCAGGCCGGCCCACCGCCGTTGGTCGGTGCGCGCTTCGGGGGGCAGCGCGCCGAGCGCAAGCCGCGCCGCTCCCGCTTCCGCAGCAGGTCCTAGGGGGCTCAGCCCCAGCCGAGCGGGAAGACCTCGAACGTCGCCGCGTGCGTGACGCCGAGTCCCTGGCCGCCGCCGCGGAGGATGCCGTCGAGGAACTCCTCGGGGTCCCAGCCCTCCCACCCGAGGCCGTCGATGTAGGCCTGGTGCTCCTGGAGGGACGCGACGCCGGCGCCGAAGGTGTCGGTGACGTCGACCGCGTGCGTCGACTGCGGCGAGCTGCCTGACCACACCGCGCGCACCCCGCCCCACGGCTCGAGGCCGTCGGTGAGCTGCTCGGGGAAGATCCAGCGGTTCCCGGCGTCGCGGACCGCGTCGAGCAGTGCCCTCCCGACGGCGATGTGGTCGGCCTGGTTGAGGTTCGTCCCACCGAAGGTCTCGCGGAAGTTGATGGTCAGCGCGATGTCGGGACGCTGCTCGCGCACCACCTGGGCGATCGCGCGCCTCAGCGCCACGCCGTACTCCAGGATGCCGTCGGGCAGCCGCAGGAAGACGACCTCGTCCACGCCGACGACCGCCGCCGAGGCGATCTCCTCGGCCTCGCGGACAGGGGCGCACTCGTCGGGGTGGAGCCCGTCGATGCCGGCCTCGCCGCTGGTCACCATGCAGTAGACGACGCGCTTGCCCTGGCCGGTCCAGCGCGCCACCGCGGCCGCGGCGCCGTACTCGATGTCGTCGGGGTGCGCGACCACGAAGAGTGCGCTCTCCCAGTCCTCGGGGAGCGGCTCGTAGGACGGCGGGGCGGGGCGGTCGGCGGGACGGTCGGTCATGTCCCGAGCATGGCACCCGGCGGCCCGGGTGTCTGCCCGCGGCTGGCACCGGGCATCGGACAAACCTTCAGTGAAATGAGTGACTTACTCGGTTATGGTCGTGCGATGACCGAGATCGCTCCCACCCGACGTGGCCTGCTGGCCGGTGCTGCCGTGGCCGGCGTCGCCGCCCTCGTCCCCGCCTCGCTGTGGCGCTCCTCGCCGGCGAGTGCGCAGCCCCCGTTCATCCTCAAGCCCACGCCGCCCGAGTGGTTCGTCGACCACGGCACCAACGCGGAGATGCTGTGGGGATCGGTCGATCGCCGGCGCTACCTCACTCCCCAGTCGCGCCTGTTCGTGCGCAACCACACGCGCACCCCCACCATCAGCCGGACCGGCTACGCCCTCCGGGTGTACGGCGACGGGCTGGCCACGCCGCGCACCGAGTCCGAGGCGCTCACCCTGACCCTCGACGACCTCCAGCGGCTGCCCCGCCACGAGCTGACCGCCGCGCACGAGTGCACCGGCAATGGACGACGCTTCTTCACCGAGCAGCAGGGCGAGACCGTGTCGGGCACGCCGTGGGCACTGGGCTCGGTGGGCACCGTGAGGTGGACCGGCGTCCGACTGCGTGACGTGCTGCGACGGCTCGGGCTGGCGCCCGACGCGGTCTCGGTCCAGGCGAGCGGGCTCGACGACCCCTACGTCTCGGGTGGCATCGACTACGGCCGCGTGCGACGCCCGTTCCCGGTCGCGAAGGCCCTCGACGACGCGCTGCTCGCGTGGGGCATGAACGGCGAGGAGCTGTTGCCCGACCACGGCTTCCCGCTCCGGCTGGTCCTGCCCGGCTGGGTGGGCATCGCCAGCATCAAGTGGCTCGGCTCCCTCGAGGTGGCGCGCACCGAGCTGACCTCGCCCTGGAACACGACCTGGTACCGGATGACGGGTCCGCAGTGGCCCGCCGACTCGCCGCCGCTCACGGTCAACCCCGTGCGCTCGGCCTGGGAGCTCGCCGCGGGCGCGACGCTGCCCTCGCGCCCGACCACGCTGACCGGCCGCTCCTGGAGTGGCGCCGGGCGGATCACCAGGGTCTCGGTGAGCCTCGACGACGGACGGTCGTGGCGCACGGCCGCGCTCGATCGCAGGTCGCAGCAGGACCGGGGCTGGACCCAGTGGTCGGTGCGTTGCCCGCGGCTGCGGCCCGGCGCCCGACACCTGATGGCCCGTGCCACCGACGAGGCCGGACGCACCCAGCCGCTGGTGGCGGCCGCCAACAGCCAGGGCTACTTCTTCGACGCCGTCGTCCGGCACCCGGTCCAGGTGGCTGCCTGACCGGTCCCCGGGCGTCGGCTCAGGCCATCACGCCGACGGGGGTGGGGGCGAAGCCGGGGAACACCTGCGCCACCGAGACCCCGAACCGCCTGGTGACGATCTCGGTGAGCACGCTGCGGTAGTCGGTGGTGACCAGCAGGTCGCCGTCGAGGGTGTTCTGCAGGCCGGGCCACGAGCCGTAGTAGGCGCCACCCTTGACCCCGGCGCCCGCCACGAACATGACGTTGCCGAAGCCGTGGTCGGTGCCGTAGTCGTCGTTCTCCTTGACCCGGCGGCCGAACTCGCTGAGCGTGACCAGCGTGACCCGGTCCGCCATCGGGCCGAGGTCGGTGAAGAACGCCGCGATCGCACTGGCGAGGTCGCCGGCGTTGCGCCGCATGTCGCCCCACTCGACGGTGCCCAGGTCGGTGTGCATGTCCCAGTCGCCCTGGTCGACGGTGATCACCTCGGCGCCGACGCCCGAGCGCACGATGCGCGAGACGTCGGAGAGTGCCCGGCCCAGCTCGCTGGAGGGGTACGCCGTCGCCGGCTTGCCGGCCGCGGTGTCGCGCGCGGCACCGAAGGTCTCGGCGCCCTCGATGGCGTCGCGGACCGCCTTGCTCATCGGCCCGCTGCCCTTCCAGGCGTGCTTGAGCGAGGCGAGGCGGCGTCCGTCGTCCTCGGTGCCTGCGACCTTCGCGTCGTCGACCCGACCGACCACGAAGGCCGGGTTGGTGCCGAAGAGCGAGGTCGGGACCTGGTTGCCCATCGCCGTCCCCTGGAGCGGCGAGGCGCCCGGCAGCTCGCCGAGGAGGCGGTTGAGCCAGCCGTTGCGGGTGGTCGACCCGGGAGCGGCGTCCTCGATGGCCTCCATCGCCGCGAAGTGCGACCGGTTGGGGGTCGCCATGCCGGTGGCGTGCACGGCCGCGAGGGTGCCGGCGTTCCACATCGGCACGAGCGGCGCGAGCGCCGGGTGCAGGCCGAACATGGCGTCGGGCACCAGCAGGGACGCCTGCGGGATGCCGATGCGCGGTCGGGCGGCGTAGTAGTTGGGGTCCGCGTGCGGCACGACGAGCGAGAGGCCGTCGGCCGCGCCGCGCAGTGACAGCAGCACCAGGACGGAGCCCAGCGGCGAGGCCAGCCTCGACGACGCGCGACCGGTGACGGCGTACGCCCGGGGCCCGTTGCCGCTCAGCCCGGGGCCGAGCGCGATCGCCCCGCCGGCCAGCGCGGCACCGCCGATGAGCGAGCGGCGACTCAGCGCGAGCCGGGCCTCGTCGTAGTCGGGACAGCCGCAGGCGCGGGTGGCGGCGGAGGGGAGCGGAGAGGTGGGGTTCTGGTTGTCAGTCATGTCAGCACGCCATGTGGTCGGGGGAGTCGAGGACGGCAGCGAGCAGTCGCGCGAAGCCCCACTGGTAGAGGCCGTGCTCGCGGTCGATCTTTTCCTTGCTCTTGCAGCCCGTGGCCAGGCTGGCGGTCGTGACCAGGCCCTTGGTGGCGGGGCGGTGGAGCAGGTCGCGGCTGACCTCGTCGACGAGGTCGGCGAACCTGATCGGCTTCTTGGCCGGCACCCAGTCGCTGGGCTTGCGGTAGTGCAGGTCGACGGTCGGCCACCAGCCCCCTGCCATCGACCAGTGCATGCCCATCGAGCCGAGCGCGCGGGACGGCGAGGCCCAGATGTCGTTGCGGACGGGCGTGCCGTCGGGTCGCGGCCACGCGTGGGGCGAGAGACCCAGGCCGGAGGCCTGCCAGAGCATCGCGTAGACGCCGGAGTCGTCCTTGCTCGGCTTGTCGATGCGGACGCCGAGCGCGCGGTAGGTCGCGACGACGTCCTCGCTCGGGTCCCGGAGCTTCTTGCCCGCCGACGAGCGGAACTCCTTGCTCGCGACGAGGGCCCTCAGCACCGGCACGATGGCCGTGTCGTTCTTCAGGTAGACCTTCGCGAGACGGTTCACCAGCGCCTTCGGCGGGTCGTCGCGCACGAACTTGGTGGCCAGCCGCTCGGCGATGTGCTGGGCGGTCTGCGGGTGGTGCGCCAGGTAGCGGAGGTACTCCCGCGTGACCTCGCGCCCGTCACCCTTGCGGTTCTTGTGGGTGAAGCCCCTGACCTTCACCGTGCCCGTCCAGTGGTCCTCCTTGACGTAGGACGCCTTCCAGGTCTCCCACATGTCGACGTGGTAGCCGGTGAGGATCCGAGCGGACGCCTTGACGTCGTCCTCGTCGTAGTTCCCCGCACCGAGGGTGTGCAGCTCCATCAGCTCGCGCCCGAGGTTCTCGTTCGGTGCGCGCTTGGTGGACTGCGCGGCCGACAGGAAGATCAGCATCGCCGGGTGGGTCGTGGTGGCGGCCAGCATCTGGTCGAAGCGACCGAGGGCGTGCTTGCGGATCGTGTCGCCGTAGTCGACGCGCCAGGTGAACTGCGCGTCGCCGCTGACCGGCACGTGGAGCATGCCCTCCCAGAACTCGGTCATCTTCTCGAGCACCGGACGGCGGGTGCGGATCCGGCGGACGAGCAGCCAGCGACCGTAGTCCTCCATGACCTGCCAGCCGCCGCGGATCTCCTGCACCTGGCGCTTCCACAGCTCCATCGGGCCGCGGTCGAGGTCGGGCCACCAGCGCCGCGTCTCGTCGGCGGCGGCGTCGGGGAAGGCGCCGGGGCGGGTGAGCTGCTGCTCGAACCACGCCTGCGCGCCACCGGCACGTCGTACGTCCGCGGCCAGCGTGGCGTCGACGCCGTAGCCGAAGCGCGTGACGAGGTGCCGCTGCGAGGGCGGCAGCAGGGCAGTCTTCTTCTTGGCTTTGTTGTCCGCCACCGAGGTCCTCCCGTAACCCGAGCCGCTTCCGAGACGCATCACTGTCGCACGGGTGGGACGCAACGCGAAGTCGAAACCGGAATTACAGGTGCGCGGCACCCGGCCGGTGTGATCGCATGCGGCGGTGCAGATCGAGGAGCTCGACCCCACCGACCCTGCCGCGCGTCGCGCCTGGCACGACGTCACGGAGCGGTCCGTGCGAGCCGACCGCCCGCACGCGCTGACGACGACCTTCGAGGCGTTCGAGGTCCTCGCGACCTCGCCGAGCGAGCACGTGGCGCGCACCTGGTTGCAGGCCGTGGTCGGCGGTGAGGTGGTCGGCACCGCCGACCTCGAGCTGCCGCTCACCGAGAACACCGACGTCGCGTGGACGGAGGTGGCCGTCCTCCCGGGCCACCGGCGCGGTGGCGTCGGTCGTGCGCTGTGGGTCGCGGTCGCCGAGCGGGCGCGGGCGGCGGGACGGCGGCGCGTCGGGGGAGAGGTGACCGTCGACCTCGAGGCCCCCGGGCCCGGCCTCGACTTCGCAGCGGCGGTGGGCGCGGTGGAGAAGCACCACGAGGACCACCTCCTGGCCGACCTCCCGGTCGCCGCGGCCCCGCTCGACCCCGCCTACGAGGTGGTGTCCAGGCGCGGCCGGTGCCCCGACGAGCACCGCGCCGCCTACCTCGCGATGCGCAACCAGATGAACCTCGACGTGTCGAGCGGTGAGCTGGAGCTCGAGGTGGCCGTGCTCGACGACGCGCGGCTCGCGTCGTCGGAGGAGCGCCTGATGCGGTCGTACGACGTCCGCGTGGCCGCGGCGCGCCGACGGTCGGACGGCGTGTTCGGTGGCTACTCGCTCCTCTTCGTCCCGCACGGTGCGGACTACGGCTGGCAGGACGACACGCTGGTGATGCCCGAGCACCGCGGCCACCGCCTCGGTGCCGCCCTCAAGGCGGTCAACTACGCATGCCTGCCCGACGACGTGCGCCTGGTCCACACCTGGACCGCGCCGACCAACGCGGCCATGCACCGCACCAACACCGCGCTGGGGTTCCGCGTGGTGGAGCGGATGGCCGAGGTCGAGGTCACGCTGTGACCGGGCCCGCCCCCGTCACGGCTCCCGTCAGTCGAGCGGCAGGGTCACGCTGACGGTCGTCCCGTCGCCGGCGCGCGAGCTGAGCTCGACGTGCCCGGAGTGGCGGCGCGCGATCCGCTCGACGATCGCGAGGCCGAGCCCGGTCCCGGGACGCTCGAGCGCGTCCGGGTTCGTCGAGCGGAAGAACTCCTGGAACAGCTGGCGCTGGTCCTCCTCCGAGATGCCGATGCCGGTGTCCTGCACGGTCACCACGACCTCGGCGCCGGCCCGCGTGAGGCGTACGTCGACCCTGCCGCCGGCGTCGGTGTACTTCACGGCGTTGCTCGACAGGTTGCAGAGCATCCGGACGAGCTCGTCCGGGCTCCCCGACACCAGGAACGGCTCGGCCGGGGGGTGCACGACGAAGTCGACGTCCTTGGCGGCGGCCACGCCGCCGCACTCCTCCTCGACGACCGCCAGCAGCTCGAGCAGGTTCACCGTCTCGGACTCCAGCACGGCATGCGGGTCCGCGACCCGGGCCATGGTCAGCAGGTCCTCCAGCACGCCGCTGAGCCTGGCGACACCTCGGCTGGCCGAGGCGACCGACTTCTGGTCGTGCGGCTCGAGCTCGGCGTCCTCGAGCATCTCGAGGTTTGCCGCGACCGTGAAGAGCGGGTTGCGCAGCTCGTGCGCGAGCGTGTTCACCAGCTCGGTGCGGTAGGAGTCGATGCGCCGCAGCTGGTCGACCTGGCGCGCGTTGGCCACCGCGATGCCGAGGTCGTGGCCGATGTCCAGGGCGACGTCGAGCTCGACCGGCGTCCACTCCCGCTTGCGCGAGGGTCGGGCGAGGGCGATGAAGCCCGTGCACTCGCTGCCGGCGCCCAGGGGGACGAGCAGTGCCGAGCCGATGCCGACCTGCTCCAGCAGCTCGGACAGCCGCTCCAGGTCTGCAGCGGTCGGACCCTCGTCCTCGCGTCGCGCGGCGTGGAGCGGCACCACCCGCTGGTCGTCCCACGCGGTCCGGGAGACCTGCATCAGCATGTCCTCGACCCCGTACGTGCCCGGGTCGACGCCTGCCGCGGCGTCGGCGGCGTACCACGCGGAGGTGGTGCCTCCCTGCGCGTCCAGGGCCAGGAACCACATGCCGATCGAGTCGAAGCAGCTCATGATGGCGGCGCGCGAGGCCTCGACGACGAGGTCGAGCGAGGGCTCGCTGAGGGCGCGCCGCACGATCTCGCGGGCCTGGCTGGCCAGGCGGACCTGCTCTCCCAGCGCCATGCGCTCGAGGGCGACGAGCGCGGCGCGCCGGGTCACCACGGCGCACTTCTCGAGCAGCTCGCGCTGGAGCTTGCCGGGCCGCAGTCCGTCGAGCGGGACGTCGACGGAGAGCACGCCGAGGAGCTCGCCGTCGTCGTCGAGCAGGGGAGCGGCGAGCAGGTCGCGCGGGTGCCACGCGTTCGGGCTGTCGACGACGACGTCGTCGGAGACGTAGCCGTAGTCCGCGATCTCGGGGGTCTCGCGGTCGTGCGGCACGAAGCGCCACGGCCCCCACTCGTCGGAGTTGGCGAGCTCGGCCTCGAGCAGGGCGACCGGCAGGCGGCGGCCCACGATCGCGTCGGCGACGCCCGGACCGTAGGCCGCGACGACCTCGAGCTCGTCGCCGTCACGGATGCTGATCGCGGCGAGGCTGAACTCGGCGAGGGCAGCAGCACCCTCCGCGAGCACCTCCAGGTGCTCGCGGGTCGACTCGTCGAGGCGCAGCAGCCCGGGGCCGTGCTTGCGCTCGATCACCTCGTCCATGCGATCCCCCGATCAGCGGCACCGGTCGGGCCGCCGAACGATTGAACTACGGCGAAGGGGCCCCGCGCCGCGGAATCCGCAGATCCGGTCGCTAGGCTGCGCGAGCGCAGGGGGCGGTAGCTCAGTCGGTCAGAGCAGAGGACTCATAATCCTTGGGTCGTGGGTTCGAGCCCCACCCGCCCTACCAGCCCGGTCAGTGGGCCTCCTCGACCGCGTGCGAGTCGGTCAGGGTGAGTGCGCCCCAGGCCCCGACGACGCCGACGACCACGGCGATCACGGCGTAGGTGAGGCGCTCGCCGTGGAAGAACGACGCCACGAGGCCGCTGCTCCACGTCCCGGCAGGCAGGGTGGAGGTGACCAGGGCGGCGATCATGGTGCCGACGATCGCGGTGCCGACGCTGGTGCCGACCTCCTGGGCGGTGTCGTTGAGGGCGGTGCCGATCGAGGTGCGGTTGGCGGGCATCGCGTCGACCAGGGCGACCGCGCAGATCGTCATCACGGTGCGGAGACCGACGGTCATCACGACGACGCAGGCGGCGATGGCGACGTACCCGTGGTCGACGCCCCACGACAGGCCCGCCAGGGACCCGGCGAGCAGGCCGGCGCCGATCAGGCAGGCGATCCGGTGGCCGAAGCGCTTGCCCAGGCCCTCGGAGACCGGGGTCGCGAGGATCATCGTGACGATCATCGGCAGGTTCGCGAGACCGGCCTTCATCGGGCTCCAGCCGTAGGCGTACTGGTAGTGCAGGATCAGGCCGAACATGACGCCGGCCATGGCGATCGAGGTGGCCACCTGCGCGATCGCCGCGCCGCGGACGGTGCCGTCGGCGAAGAGCGTGAGGTCGAGCATCGGCTCGGCGGTACGACGCTCGTGCCGCACGAAGGCGACCAGCGCGAGGAGCGAGCCGAGGGCCGACCCGACCGTCACGAGCGAGGTCCACCCGTGCTCGATGCCGCTCGTCAGCGTGTAGCAGGCGAGGCCGATGGTGGCGATGCTGAAGACCGCACCGGGGAGGTCGAGGCGGTCGGTGGTCAGGTCCTCGGAGCGGTCGGCCGGGACGCCGAGGCGCACGCCGATCCAGGCGATCAGCGCGATCGGGGCGTTGACGACGAGCAGCCACTCCCAGCGCAGGTGGGTCAGGACGGAGCCGCCGAGGACGGGACCGAGGATGAAGCCGCTCATCCCGACCACGATCATCACCGTCATGGCGCGCATCCGCAGCGCCTGGTCCTCGAAGAGCCGGAAGACGAGCGAGTTCGTGATCGGCGCCATCGCGGCCGCCGCGAGCCCGAGGGCGGCACGCAGGGCGATGAGCTCCCCGGCGCTCTCGACGAGCACCACGGCGAGGCTGATCGCGCCGAACGCGCCGAGGCCCCAGAGCAGGACGCGGCGGCGACCGATGCGGTCGGCCATCGAGCCGGCGGTGAGGAGCAGGCCGCCGAAGGTGAGGGAGTAGGCGCCGGTGACCCACTGCAGGGCGGTGGTGCCGCTGCCGAGGTCGCGGCCGATGGTCGGCAGCGCGATCGTGAGGAGCGTGTTGTCGACCATCTCCACGAAGAAGGCGAGGCAGAGCGCGAAGAGGGGGATCCACGCCGCCCGGAGGGAGGAGTACGTACGGGCCGGCGCGGGCTGGGCAGTGAGAGCAGTCATGGGGGGCACCTCCTTGGTGCATCGATCGAGAGTCTCGAACGGTGTACGATTGTCGTACAACGTTCGAAACGTAGAACACTGTTCGATGATCGCGCAAGACCACGACGAGCGCCGAGGCACGAGAAGGTGATGGGATGGGTCACATGGCTGGCGAGAGCACCGCGCAACGACCCCGTGGACGGCGCGACCCGGGTGGGAGGCGCCGTGCCGCGCACTCGATGGAGGCAGTGGTCTCCGAGACGGTCGCGCTGCTCGACGAGGCGGGCGAGTCCGCGCTCACGTTCCGCGCCCTCGCCGCCCGGCTGGGCGGGGGCGCGGCCAGCATCTACTGGTACGTCGCCAGCAAGGAGGAGCTGCTCGACCGCGCGACCGACCACGTCCTGGCCGGCGTGCTGGACGACATCGCGCCCTACTCCGGCGAGGCCGACCCGATCGACGCCCTGCGCCGGATGGCGGTGACGGCGTTCGAGGCGATCGCCGAGCGGCCCTGGCTGGCGTCGTACTTCATGCGTGACACGGCGATGCAGCCCCACGGCCTGCTGCTCTACGAGCGCCTCGGCCAGCAGGTGCTGCGGCTCGGGCTGACTCCCCGCCAGAGCTTCCACGCGGTCTCGGCGGTGCTGGGGTACGTCGTCGGTATCGCCGCCGACCTCGGCCAGGGACCGCCGCCCGAGGTGCTCGACGGCTCGGTGACCCGAGACGAGTACATGGACCGGTTCGTGGACGAGTGGCGCTCCCTCGACCCCGAGGAGTTCCCCTTCGTGCGCCACATCGTCGAGGAGTTCGCCGGGCACGACGACGCCGACCAGTTCCGGGCGGGACTCGACCTCCTGCTCGCCGGGCTGCGGCTGCAGGCCGGTCCTCAGCAGGACGGGTACTAGCACCATCGGACACCTCGCGGCACCGCCGCCGAGCCGTCACGCTGGGTCCGACGCCCCAGGAGGACCGATGACCAGCACGACCGCCTTCACGCGCGTGGCGGCCGCCGCGGCGGTGATCGCCTGCGTCACCGCTGCGCCGGCGTTCGCCAGTGGGGGAGACGACGACGACCACGGTGGCGGAGGGCACGACGACCGGGTCGAGCTCCGCGGCTCCTGCGGCGGCGGGGCGGAGTGGAAGCTGAAGGTGGAGTCCGACGACGGCCGTCTCGAGGTCGAGGGCGAGGTCGACGGCAACGCGTCCGGCCAGCGGTGGCGATGGACCCTGCGGCACAACGGCTCCGTCAGCGACCGCGGCACCAGTACGACGACCGGGCGCAGCGGCTCGTTCGAGGTCGAGCGCCGGATGGTGGACCTCGCCGGCACCGACACGATCGCCTTCCGTGCCGCGCGCCGCGGCCAGGTGTGCCGCGGTGTGGTCGACTACTGACTCCCACCGGACCTGAGCGGAGATCCATGCGCTGGCTGAAGGACCCCGTGGTGCAGTTCCTCGCCACGGGACTCGCCACGCTGGTCGTCGTGCTCGTCGTGACCAGCGCGCTGAGCCGCTCGGCCGCCGACGAGGAGGCGGTCGGCGACGCCAGGTCCCTCACGTCCGTGCTCGGCCAGTCCGTCGCGCAGCCCGCCATCCCGGCGGGCCTCGTGGACGGCGACGCGGCAGCGATCGACAAGCTGGACCGGACGGCGCTCGACCGGCTGCTGGTGGGCGACGTGCTCCGCATCAAGATCTGGGACGTCGACGGCACGGTGCTCTACAGCGACCAGACCGAGCTGATCGGCGCGGTCTACCCGCTCGGCGACGACGAGCTCGAGGTCATCGAGGACGGGGGCACCGACGCGGAGCTGTCCGACCTCTCGAAGCCGGAGAACCGCTTCGAGCGCGAGATCGGTGGCGACCTCCTCGAGGTCTACACCCGCATCGAGTCGCCCGAGGGCGAGCCGCTGCTGTTCGAGGCCTACCTCGGGGTCGACCGGATCCGCGAGAGCCGGGCGCAGATCCTGGACCGCTTCCTGCCGATCACCATCGCCTCGCTCCTGGCCCTCGTCGCCCTCAGCACACCCCTCGTGTGGCTGCTCTCGCGGCGCATCCAGCGCGCCGCTCGCGAGCGCGAGGGGTTGCTCGAGGCGGCCGTGCGCGCCTCCGACGGCGAGCGCCTGCGGATCGCCCGCGACCTCCACGACGGGGTCGTCCAAGACCTCGCGGGGTCGTCGATGGCGCTGTCCACCCTCGCCGCGCGCGCCCGCGAGGACGAGCGCGACGACCTCGAGGAGATCGGTCGGACGCTGCGGGTCAGCATGCGGGCACTGCGCTCGCTGCTCGTCGAGATCTACCCGCCCGACCTGCACACCGCGGGCATCGAGGCGGCGCTGCACGACCTCGTCGCGCCCCTGGCCGCGACCGGCGTCCAGGTGGACGTCGACGTCAGCGGGACGGAGGACGCGCCCCGATCCGCCGTCGCCCTGGTCTGGCGGGTCGCCCAGGAGTCGGTGCGCAACGTGGTCCGCCACGCCGGGGCCGGTCGCATGTCCCTGACGGTCCATCGCCAGGGAGGGGCGCTCGTGCTCGAGGTCGTCGACGACGGTGCCGGGTTCGACCCGGCGGCGGTGCGCAGCGGCGACCGGTTCGGCCTGCGCGCGGCGGAGAGCCTGGTGCGCGAGCACGGCGGCACGATGGAGGTCGAGTCCGGACCGGGCTCGGGCACGATGGTGAGGATGGAGGTCCCCCTCGCATGACCCGGATGATCCGTGTGGTGCTGGCCGACGACCACGCAGTCGTGCGTCGCGGCCTCACCGGCCTGCTGGAGTCCACCGACGACCTGGAGGTCGTGGGAGTGGCGGCCGACGGCAGCGAGGCGGTCGCGCTGGTGCGTGAGCACCGGCCCGACGTGGTCCTCATGGACCTCCAGATGCCCGTCCTCGACGGCGTCGAGGCCACCCGCGCGATCGTCGCCGACCAGTCCGGTGACGGGACCGGCACCGAGGTGCTCGTCCTCACCTCGTTCTCCGACCACGCACGCATCGACGCCGCCATCGAGGCGGGCGCGGTGGGCTACCTCCTCAAGGACGCCGAGCCCGAGGTCCTGCTCGACGGCATCCGCGCCGTGGCGCGCGGCGAGTCGCCCCTCGACCCCCGGGCGGCCCGCCGCCTCCTGACCCGTTCGAGCCGGGGCCGGGCGTCGTCCGAGGTCGGGGTGTCCGACCTCTCCCCGCGGGAGGCGGAGGTGCTCCGGCTCGTCGTCGAGGGGCTGCTCAACAAGCAGATCGCCCAGCGCCTCGGCATCACCGAGCGCACCGTCAAGGCCCACCTCACCTCCGTCTACCAGCGCATCGGCGTGGCCGACCGCACGCAGGCAGCGCTGTGGGCGCAGAGGCACGACCTCGGCGGCCCGACCGGGTGATGCCGGTCGGCCCGGTCAGCCCTCGCCGGCGATCAGGTACTGGTCGTCGAAGCGCTGCAGCTGCAGGCGGATCCGGTCGGTGGTGCGCTGGCCGGACTTCATCACGTAGTCGACGGTGTAGCCCACCGTGAGGTCCGACGGGTCGCTGGTGACCTCGGTCAGGGTCGCCGTGCGGACCTTGCGCCACCACGAGATGTAGCCGCCGTAGTTGCCGCTGGCCTGCTGGAACTCCGGCGTCAGCTGCTCGAAAGCCGCACGAGGATCGGTCGTCACCGTGGCGATGTAGGAGGTGATGAAGGCGTCCATCTGGGCCCGGACGTCGTCGGCGGACAGCGGCGGGTCGGCCGGCGTCGTCTCCGACGTCGTCTCCGAGCTGGCCGACGTCGGGGTGCCCTCGTCGGGGGTCGCCTCCGGCGTGCCGCGCCCGGCCCAGACGTACGCCGCCGCCACGGCCGCGATCGCGAGCACGGCGACGGCTGCGATCAACGCCCAGGCGCGACCGGACCGCTGCCGCTGCGTCGGGGCCGCCGGCTCGGCCGGCACGCTCGCCATCACCCCGGTGCCGTACGACGTCGGGGCGGGCGCGGCAGGCGCGGCGAGGGCGGTCGAGCGCTGGCCCCGCGAGATCCGGCCGAGCTCGTCGCGGACGCGCCTCATCGACCAGCGCTGCTCGGGATCGCGGTGCATCATCACCGTCAGCAGGCCGGCCATGGGGTGGTCCTCGGGCAGCCGGGGCGGCTCCTCGTGGATGATCTTGTAGAGGGCGCCGATGAGGTTGTCGCCGACCTCGTAGGGCGCGCGACCCGTCACGGCGTGGAAGAGGGTGGCGCCCAGCGACCAGACGTCGCTCGCCGGCGTCGCGGAGGAGCCGGAGGCCACCTCCGGCGCCAGGTAGGCGGGGGAGCCGGTGACCAGGCCGGTCTGGGTGAGCGAGGCGTCGTCGGACGCGCGGGCGATGCCGAAGTCGTTGAGCTTGGCGACGCCGCCCGCCACCAGGATGTTGCTGGGCTTCACGTCGCGGTGGACGATCCCCGCCCCGTGCGCCTCGGCGAGGGCGTCGGCCACCTGGGCGAGCAGGGTGGCGGCCTCCGTCGCCTCGAGGGGGCCGGAGCGTCGGACCAGGTCGCCCAGCGGGTCGCCGTCGACGTACTCCATCACCAGCCAGTGCACGTCGGCGTCCGCCACGAGGTCGAACACCGAGACCACGTGCGGATGGTTGAGCGCGGCGGCCAGGCGCGCCTCGCGGGCGGCGCGCTCGAGGTACTGCTCCTCCGAGCCGGGCACCACGCCGATGCGCTTGATCGCCACCGTCCGGCCCAGCACCTCGTCGTGCGCGAGGTGGACCGTCCCCGAACCACCTCGACCGATCTCCCGCTCGAGCCGGTACCTGCCTGCGATCACGTGCGCTCCTCACTGCGTGCTCGCCCTAGGCTAGTGCGCGGCAACCAACCGACCTCACCCCGAAGGAACCGACGTGACGACCCCGAATGTCCTCGACGAGCTGGAGTGGCGCGGCCTGATCGCGCACTCCACCGACCGCGACGCGCTCCGCGCGGCGCTGGGCGAGGGGAGCGTCAGGTTCTATGTGGGCTTCGACCCCACCGCGCCGAGCCTGCACATGGGCAACCTCGTCCAGCTGGTCACCGCGCGCAGGCTCCAGGACGCCGGCCACACGCCCTACATCCTCGTCGGCGGCGCGACCGGGATGATCGGTGATCCGCGCGACTCCGGCGAGCGCACGCTGAACTCGCTCGACACGGTCAGGGACTGGACCGAGCGCGTGCGCGAGCAGGTCTCCCGCTTCGTGACGTTCGAGGGTGACAACGCCGCCACGACGGTCAACAACTACGACTGGACCGCCTCGCTCTCGACGATCGACTTCCTGCGCGACATCGGCAAGCACTTCCCGGTCAACCGGATGCTCGCGCGCGACACCGTGAAGCGACGCCTCGAGTCGGGGATCAGCTACACGGAGTTCTCCTACGTGCTGCTCCAGTCGATGGACTACCTCAACCTGTTCCGCGAGCACGGTGTCGCGCTGCAGTTCGGCGGGTCGGACCAGTGGGGCAACATCACCGGCGGAGCGGACCTGGTCCGCCGGGTGACGGGGGAGAGCGTGTACGCCTTCGCCACGCCGCTCATCACCAAGACCGACGGCACCAAGTACGGCAAGACCGAGGGCGGCGCCCTGTGGCTCGACCCGTCGATGATGTCGCCCTACGCCTTCCACCAGTTCTGGCTCAACGTCGAGGACGAGAAGGTCGGGGAGATGCTGCGCATCTTCACCTTCCTCACGGCTGCCGAGATCGAGGAGCTCGAGCAGCAGACTGCCGAGAAGCCGTTCCTGCGTGCCGGGCAGAAGCGGCTCGCCGACGAGGTGACCGCGCTGGTGCACGGCGCCGAGGAGGTCGAGCAGGCCAAGGCGGCCGCGGCCGCGCTGTTCGGCGGGGGAAACCTCGGTGCGATCAAGCCCGAGACCCTCACCGCCGCGCTGCGCGAGGCAGGCGGTACGACGCTTCCCGCCGGCGAGCTGCCCGGGATCCTCGACCTGCTGGTGGCCGCGGGCCTGGCCAAGAGCAAGGGCGAGGCGCGGCGCACCGTGGCCGAGGGAGGGGCGTACCTCAACAACGTGCGGGTCGAGGACGTCGAGCTCCAGCCGACCTCCGCCGACCTCGTCGCCGGCTCCTGGCTCGTGCTGCGCCGCGGGAAGAAGAACTTCGCGGGCGTCGAGGTGTCCTGAGACGGGCCATCAGATGGCCAGCAGATGGCCTCCCGGTGGGGCGTCGGGGACCGGGCGACGCGCCCGCACCTGACGCCCCATCCGTCACAACAGGCCTCTGACCTGCGGAAACGTCGATGTGCTCGCGGTCACACCATCTCGATTTGCGCGTTGTCATGAGTACGCATACTGTTCTCTCTGTCGCCAGGGAGCGGCGGGGAGCAAGACCGGTCAGGTCGGGCTCCCGGCCCCGGGCAGGACAACCCGAAGCGGTCATCGGTCACGGTGACACCAGTGGGTCAGAGTGAAACAGCCGAGGATTTGCCACGGTAGAAAGTCACTCGCTAGGTTTCACCAGTTGCCTCACGCAACCGAGATCCTCTCCGGATCGCGATGTGGGTGCGTCTGATTTTTGAGAACTCAACAGTGTGTTTGATTAGTCGACGAATTAGTTTGTTATGCCCCGTTGACATC
>NZ_SDWT01000007.1 GCF_004137255.1 Nocardioides oleivorans
CACTCGAGCCCGAACGACCATGACCCCGCCCCACACCCCGCCAGACACCACGACGGCGGGGCCACAGGCATGTCCGTAGGGTCGCAGGCATGAGCGACGACGAGCGGACCATGCGGGACCGGATGCTGGCCGGTGAGCTCTACATCGCCGACGACCCGGTCCTGGCACAGGAGTCGGACCGGGCGCAGCGGCTCGCGCACCGGTTCAACACGATGGACCCGGCGGACCACGTCGGGCGGCGTGGGGTGCTGACCGACCTGCTCGGGTCGTTCGGCGAGGGAAGCGAGATCCGGCCGCCGTTCCACTGCGACTACGGCTACCAGACCCACGTCGGGGCGCGCACCTTCGCCAACTGGGGGCTGACCAGCCTCGACGTCGCGACCGTGACGGTCGGGGACGACGTGCAGATCGGCCCGAACGTCCAGCTCCTCACCGCCACCCATCCCCTCGAGGCCGGACCGCGGCGCGACAAGTGGGAGGCGGCCGAGCCGATCACCATCGGCGACAACGTCTGGCTCGGTGGCGGAGTGATCGTGTGCCCGGGCGTCACCATCGGCGCGAACACCGTGGTCGGCGCGGGATCGGTCGTGACCCGCGACCTCCCCGAAGGTGTCCTTGCCGTCGGGGTGCCCGCGAAGGTCCTCCGCGAGCTCTGACCCGGGCCTGGCGGGTCAGGCCGCGTTCTCGAGCACGACAGCCAGCCCCTGCCCGACCCCGATGCAGATCGCGGCGACACCCCAGCGGTCACCGCTGACCCGCAGCCGCTCGGCGAGCGTCGCCAGGACCCGGCCACCCGACGCGCCGAGCGGGTGCCCGATCGCGAGAGCGCCGCCCTTCGCGTTGACCAGCGAGGCGTCGACGGGCCACGCGTCGAGGCACGCCAGCGACTGCACTGCGAAGGCTTCGTTGAGCTCGACCGCCGACACGTCGGACCAGGTGATCCCGGCGCGGGCGAGCGCCCGGTCGACCGCCTCGACCGGGGCGTAGCCGAAGTCCTGCGGGTCGTTGGCGAACACACCACGACCCGCGATCCGGGCCACCGGGTCGAGGCCGGGGACCGCCCCCGACGCGCCCAGCAGCACCGCGGACGCGCCATCGCTCAGGGGCGAGGCGTTGCCGGCCGTGATCGTCCCGTCGGGCCGGAACGACGGCTTCAGGCCCGCCAGCTTCTCGAGAGAGGAGTCCGGTCGCACCCCTTCGTCGCGGACCACGTCACCGACGGGGACGACCCAGCCGTCGTAGAAGCCCTCGTCCCACGCGGCCGCAGCCAGCTGGTGGGAGCGGGCGGCGAACTCGTCCTGCCGCTCGCGCGAGATCCCGAACCGCTCACCGAGGAGCTCGTTGCACTCCCCCAGCGAGACCGTCCACTCCGCCGGCATCGCCGGGTTGACCAGCCGCCAGCCGAGCGTCGTCGACACCAGCTCGGCGCTGCCGGCCGGGAAGGCGCGCGACGGCTTCGGGAGCACCCACGGCGCTCGCGTCATCGACTCCACACCACCCACCAGCACGACGTCGGCGTCGCCGGACTCGATCGCCCGGGAGCCCTGGATCGCGGCGTCGAGCGACGAGCCGCAGAGCCGGTTGACGGTCGTGGCGGGCACCGAGGTCGGCAGCCCGGCGAGCAGCACGGCCATCCGGCCGACGTTGCGGTTGTCCTCACCGGCCTGGTTCGCGCAGCCCCAGAAGACGTCGCTGATGTCGGCGGGGTCCAGCCCCGGCGCCCGGCCCAGCACGTCGGACACCACGGCCGCCGCGAGGTCGTCCGGCCGACGATCGGACAGGCCGCCGCCGAACCGGCCGAACGGCGTGCGCGCATAGGCGTAGACGAAGGCGTCGTGCGAGGTCATCTGGTCTCCTGCTCGGTCGGGTCCCGAGCGATCCTGCCAGCCGGCGTCCGACCGCCCAGGGCCGCGGCCAGCTTCAGGGCAGCCGACGACGCACTCGCGCTGGCGCTCGGTCCGAGGACGGCGAGCGAGGAGAGCAGCGCGGCGATCTCCGGCAGGTCGAGGTCGACCGGGCGCAGCCGGTCACCCGACACGTCCAACCGGACCCCGCCGTCCCGGCCCTGGCGCGTCTCGATCGGCAGCCCGGCGTCCCGCAGACGCGCCACGTCGCGCGCGACCGTGCGTCCGGACACCCCGAGCTCGACGGCGAGGTCGTCCAGCAGGAGCAGCGTCCCGTGGGCGGCGTACAGCCTCTCGACCAGCCACTGCTGCCGCTCGACGCGCCGGAGGGCGAGGTGTCCGTCGCGGGAGGCCGCCGCGAGCTCGGCCGAGGGGTCCATGCAGGCACGGTAGTGAACCCGACACCGGCTTGTCCGGGTTGCCCGGCACCGTGGGTGCCATGACCACCACAGCAGACATCGCCGCCACGTTCTTCACCGACTACGCCGCCGCGCTGCTCGCGCGCGACGAGGACGCGATCGCCCGGATGTACGCCGTCCCGGCCCTCGTCCTCTTCCCCGGCCGGGCGATCGCGGTCTCCGACCGCAGCCAGACCGCGGAGTTCTTCGCCTCGTCCTGGGAGCAGTACGACGGCGTGGCCGAGGCGGAGCCCGACGTCACCGTCCTCGCCTCGACCGCCGACGCGATCTGGGCCGACGTCCGCTGGAGCTTCGACGGCGCCGAGCGCGAGCGCTTCTGCTACCAGCTCGGCCGCACCGACGACGAGTGGCAGGTCGCCGTCCTGACGCCGCTCGATCAGCCCGGCTCCTAGGGCGCGCCTCCCCCGATCGTGCCGCTCTCCGGCGGGTTCCGATACGTTCGTCGACCATGTCGACGATCTCAGGCACGACAGAAGAACGAGGACTCGCCCGCCTCGCCCAGAAGAGCGCGGCGTGGACCGAGAAGTGGTTCCCCGACGCCTACGTCTTCGCCCTCGCCGGCGTCGTGATCGTCTCGGTCGCCGCGATGGTCAACGGCTCGAGCCCGGTCACCGTCGCCGAGACCTTCGGCGGCGGCTTCTGGGACCTCGCGACCTTCACGCTCCAGATGGCGATGGTGGTGCTGACCGGCTACGTCGTCGCGACCTCGCCGCCGGTCGCGAAGGTCATCGAGCGGATCGCGCTCTACCCGTCGACGCCGCGCGGCTCGGTCGCCTTCGTCGCGCTGCTGTCGTGCCTGGTGTCGATGCTCAACTGGGGCCTCAGCCTCGTCTTCAGCGGCCTGCTCGCCCGGGCGATCGCGCGCCGCACCGACCTGCGCGCCGACTACCGCGCGCTCGGCGCGGCGGCGTACCTCGGGCTCGGCGCCGTCTGGGCGCTCGGCCTCTCGTCGTCGGCCGCCCAGCTCCAGGCGACCGCGGCGTCCCTCCCGCCGGAGCTGCTGGAGATCACCGGCGTGCTCGACTTCGGCACGACGATCCTCACCTGGCAGTCGCTCGTGATGGCCGCCGTCCTGATCGCGCTCAGCGTCGTCATCGCCTGGGCGTCGGCCCCGCAGGGCAAGGCGGTCAAGACGGCCGAGGACATGGGCATCGACCTCTCCGACGAGGTCGCGCCGATGGCCGAGCGCACCCGGCCCGGCGAGTGGCTCGAGTACTCCCGGATCCTGCCGGCCCTGGTCGGCCTGCTCACGCTCGGCTGGCTGGTCCAGCAGCTCGCGACGCTGCCCTTCCTCACCGTGATCAGCAGCCTCAACGGCTACCTCATGGTCTTCCTGATCCTCGGCCTCGTCCTCCACGGCACCCCGCGCGGCTTCCTCAACGCGGTCACCAAGGCGGTGCCGACGACCGCGGGCGTGCTCGTCCAGTTCCCGCTGTACGCCGCCATGGCCGCGGTCCTGACCCGGGCCGAGGGCCGCGGTGGCGTGACCGTCTCGCACCACCTCGCCGACCTGTTCACCAGCATCGGCGGTGGCGGCGCCTTCGCCGTGGTGATCGCGCTCTACACCGCGCTGCTCGGCCTGCTCGTCCCGTCCGGCGGCGGCAAGTGGCTGGTCGAGGCGCCCTACGTCATGCAGTCCGCGACCGACGTCGGGATGAACCTCGGCTGGACGGTGCAGATCTACAACGCCGCGGAGGCGCTGCCCAACCTGGTCAACCCGTTCTTCATGCTGCCGCTGCTCGCCGTGCTCGGGGTGCGGGCGCGCGACCTGGTCGGCTTCACCTTCCTGCAGTTCCTCTTCCACCTGCCCGTGGTGCTGCTGCTCCTCTGGCTGCTCGGGATGACGTTCGAGTTCGTCCCGCCGGTGATGCCATGAGCGCGTCGCTGGCGCGGGTCGTCGCCCCCACCGGAACCCTCCGCGTCGTCATCAACCTCGGCAACCCGGTGCTCGCCCAGGGCACGGCCGACGACCCGCGCGGCGTCACCGTCGCGATCGCGCGGTCGGTCGCCGACTGGCTCGGCGTCCCGCTCGAGCTCTCCTGCGTCGAGGCCGCACGCGACTCCTACGCCGCGATCGTCGAGGGGCGGGTCGACCTCTGCTTCCTCGCCAACGAGCCGGCCCGCGAGGAGGGCGTCGCGTTCACCGCGCCCTACGTCCTCATCGAGGGCGTCCACGTCGTCGACGCCGACTCACCGCTGACCTCCGCCGACCAGGTCGACCGCGACGGGGTGCGGATCGGCGTCCGCACCGGGTCGGCGTACGACCTCTTCCTCACCCGCAGCCTCCAGCACGCCGAGCTCGTGCGTGCCGACGAGGCGACCGACGTCTTCGAGGAGCAGGGCCTCGACGCGGCGGCCGGCGTGCGCCAGCCGATGGAGCAGTACGTCGCCGCGACCGGGCGCCGGATCCTCGAGCCGGCCTTCATGGAGATCCAGCAGTCCGTCGGCCTGCCGCGCGGGCTCGACCCCGCGGTCGTGGCCGCGGTGGCCGCGCACGTCGAGGAGCTCAAGGCCTCCGGATTCGTGCGCGACGAGCTGGTCCGCAGCGGCGTCGAGGCCACGGTCGCGCCGCCCTCCTGAGGGGGCCGGGCTAGCGTGGCTGCATGGTCGACGACCACACCCGACGCTCTGCCGACGCGGCCATGCTGCCGCTCGTCGCCTCGCTCGGCCCGGTGGGGGTCACGGCGGCGCACTGGCTGCCCGACCGCGACGGCGGCCCCGTCGTGTGGCTGCAGGTCCCGACCGAGGCGGCCCGGGTCGCCGTCCAGTCCTACAGCTGGGTGCTGCCGCAGGTCCAGGCGATCCTCACCCGCGTCAACGTCGAGCCCGAGCACGTGCTCCGGCTGCGCCTCGAGGTGACGTCCGCGGAGGCCGAGGACCAGCTCTTCACGGAGTGAGCTTGGCCTCGACCGCGTCCTCGATCGCGTCGTTGAAGCGCGCCAGGCCGCCGGCCAGGTCGGCGACCGCCCGCTCCCCCAGCGTGTCCACGATCATCCGGAGCCCGTCGGCGCGCGCCCGGGACTCGACCCGGTACGCCGTCTCGCCCGGCGCCGTGGCGCGGACCAGCATCGCCGGCGAGTCCGGGTCGTCGTAGCGCTCGACCCACCCGCGGTCGACCGCTGCGTGGACCTGGCGGTTGATCGTCGACTGCTCGAGCTGGAGCCCCTCCGCGAGCCCGCGCAGGGTGTGCGGCCCGTGCTCGACCACCAGCCACAGGATCTTGAACGCCGAGGCGTCGAGGTCGGTCACCGACGCGTTCGTCTCGCGCCTCCGGCCGAGCCGCATGAGCTCGTGCCGGAGGGCGGTCAGGGTCGCGTCGGTGACCTGCACGACGTCACGCGTGGGCATCGGCCGGTGTCTCGTCGGTGGTCTCGTCGAGCTCGACGCCGATGGCGTCGGCCCGGCGCTTCACGACCGGGACCATCGAGGCGAGGGCGACGCCGACGAACGCGGCGACGGCACCCACCACGAAGCACCAGCGGAAGGCCGACTCGCTCGGGACGGCGAACCCGCCGAGGTCGACCGTGCTGCTGGTGAGCAGCGTGGCCATCACGGCAGCGGCGAGCGTCGTACCTGCCGAGCGCATCAGCCCGTTGACGCCCACCGCGGAGCCGGCCTCGTGGGCGGGGACGGAGTCGAGGATCAGCGTGGGCATCGCGGCGTAGCCGATGCCGACACCGGCCGAGGCGACGCACGAGGCGACGAGCAGCTGCCACGGTGCGGCCATCATCACGAGCGCGACGAGGTAGCCCGCACCGAGCACGGTGGCGCCGATCATGAGCGTCTTCTTGGCGCCGATGCTCTTCATCAGCCCGCTGGACACCGGCGCGAAGACCAGCATCATCAGGCCGGCCGGGGCCATCCAGAGGCCGGCCGCGAGGATCGACTGGCCGAGACCGTAGCCGGTGACCTCCGGCATCTGGAGCAGCTGGGGCACCACGATCGACTGCGCCATCATGCCGAAGCCGATCGCGACGGCGGCGAGGTTGGTCATCAGCACGGCGGGAGAGGCGGTCGTGCGCAGGTCGACGAGCGGCTCGGACTGGCGGAGCTCGAAGGCGCCCCAGGCGAGCAGGACGACGATGCCCAGGACGATCGCGCCCCAGGTGCGACCGCTGTCCCAGCCCCAGGTGCTGCCCTTGGAGACGCCCACGAGGAAGGACGAGAGACCGATGGCGAGGCCGATCGTGCCCGGGATGTCGAGCGTGCCGTCGTGGCCGTCGTGCACGTGCGGGACCGCGAACCAGGTGAGGGCGGTGATCACGGCGGAGAGGCCGGCGGCGACCCAGAACAGGGCGTGCCAGTCGCCCGAGTCGGCGATCCACGCGGCGAGCGGCAGGCCGATCGCGCCACCGACGCCGAGCGTGGCGCTCATCGTGGCGACGCCGGTCGAGGCCATCTCCGGCGGAGCGAACTGGCGGATGAAGGAGATGCCGACGGGGATGAACCCCATCGCCAGCCCCTGCAGGGCGCGACCGGCCAGCACCGGGACGAGCGAGTCGGAGACGGCACACACCACGGAGCCGATGGTGAGGAGCGCGGCGCTCGCGGTCAGGACGCGCTGCTTGCCGATCATGTCGGCGATGCGCCCGGCGACCGGCATGGTCACAGCTGCGGCGAGCAGCGTGATGGTGATGACCCACGACGCGTTGGAGGCCGACGTCGAGAGCAGCTGGGGCAGCTCGCTCTGGATCGGGATCACCATGGTCTGGGTGAGGGCGGCACTGAGGCCTCCGGCGCAGAGGACCGCGATCGCGAGTCCGGGGCGCTGCGCGGCGTCCGTACGAGTGGTCATGTGTGTAAGTTACATATGTTGCGGACCGCAACCAATTCGTCCCACGTGTGATCCGGGGCACACCTCCGCGGCTCGCTCACCGGCGGCGGATCCTGATGGGGCCCTTCGCCGTGGCGAGGTCGACCACCTGGCCGCCCTGGGTGATCTCGACCTCGCCGCGCGCGACGAGCCGGGCGGCGGCCCGGCGGGCAGGCTCCATCAGCTCGCGCCAGCCGTCGGCGTCGCCCACCTCGCGGGCTGCGTCGGACGGGCAGATGGTCGCCGTCGGGGCCCGTCGGGCGAGCAGGTCGAGGATCGCTGCCTCGAGGCGCTGGTCGGAGTCGCTCACCCGTCGAGTGTGCCTCGGACCCGCGCGAGCGAGCGGTAGAGCTCCGCGTGGAAGTCGGCGACCTCCGTCCGCTGGGCCCGCCGCTCGGCCACGGTGACGGCCCCCCAGCCCGGGTGCGCCACCGCGTCCTCCAGCGCTGCGCGCAGGGACGAGCCGTCCCGGTCCAGCCCGTCGTTGTGGAAGGTGAACACCGGTCCTTGGTCGGCGTAGTAGCCGCAGTCGGGGGCCACGACGGTGGTCCCGACGTCGCGACACGCCTCCAGCCATCCCGAGTGGGTGCCGAAGCGGTAGGGCAGGACGGACACGTCCAGCGAGGCGAGGTAGGCGTAGAGGTCGTCGTCGGTCATGAAGTCGTGCACCCGCAGGTCGACCAGACCGCGTGCCGCGGCGAGCCGCAGCTTCCGGGCCAGCGGCTCGTCGTAGCGGGCGCCGGCGGTCTCGAGCACGTCGCGGTGGCCGTTGACCTGCAGGACGGCACCCGGGGTCGCGGCGACGTACGCAAGGAGGGTGGACAGCAGGGTGAGCGGGTTCATGCTCGCCCGCAGGCTCTTCACGTGCAGGCCGATGCGCGGCCCGCGCCCGCGCTCGGGAGCAGCGTCGTGGACGCTCTGCATCGTCGCGAGGTCCACGACGTGCGGGTGCGGGACGACGTGCGCCGTGCGCCCCCACCGTCGCCGGATCTCCGCGGCGGCACCCTCGGTGAGGGTGACGAGGGCGTCGGCCGCCGGGACCAGCACGTCCAGCTGCGCGTCGTGCAGCGTGCGGTCCTCGTGGTGCGGGTTGCGCAGGTCGTGGACCGTGTAGACGAGCGGGGTGCCCTTGCGCCGCAGCGCGTCGACCACCGTGCGGAGCCCGTCGGCCGACCACGCGTCGAAGCCGAACTGGAGGTGGAAGACGTCGAAGTCCTCGCGCGCGATCCACGCGGGGTCCAGCATCACCGGCGGCCACCACGCGCCACGGGCGATCCGACTCGGGTCGTCGGGATCGGGGTCGGGCAGCCGTAGCACGCGGGTCTCCACCGTCTCCGCGAGGTGTCGGACGTAGACGTGACGTGCGGGCACCGACGCGACCACCACGGCGTCGTCGCTCACGGTCCGCGGGATCACGTGGCGCTCCCGCGTGCCCAGCCGCCGTCGGGGAGGCGTACGACGAGCCCCTGCTCCTCGAAGGACGCCAGCCAGCCGGTCATCGGCCACCACCCCCACCGCCGCGCGAAGAGGGCGCCGTTGCGCAGGATGTCGTCGAGGTGCCGCACCGGAGGACTCTCCGTGTCGTGGTGCTGGTGGTAGGCCCGCGCTCCGCCGACCCAGCCCAGGGGACGTCCCGACGCCGCCCAGGTCCGGCCGAGGTCGGTGTCCTCGCCCCCGTAGCCGGCGTACTCCTCGCAGAAGCCTCCGACGCTCGACCACGTGCGGGAGTGCACGGCGTAGGACAGCGACCAGAACAGGTCGGGGTCACCCCCGGTCCACCGCTGGCCCGGTGCCGGCGCGGGACGTGCGGGGTGCGGGGCGTCGTGCTCCGCGAGCGCCGACGGGGCGATCCCCCGCGCCGAGGCCGGGAGGTAGGTCACGGGCCCCGACCAGAGGACCGTCGGCTCCGAGCGCACGGCGTCGCGGTACGCCGCCACCAGGTCGGTCCCGACCAGGCAGTCGACGTCCAGGCCGACGACCACCGTGGCGCCGGCCTCGGTCGCCACGGCGGCGCCCAGGTTGCGGGCTGCGGCCAGCGGCAACCCGCGCGCGTCATCAGGTGCGCGGACCACGCGCGTGGGCACCGGTCCCTCCGGCCGCCACGACTCGAGCACCGGGTCGGACATCGCGACCACGACGTGGAGGTCGGGACGCAGGCTGCCGGCCAGGAGGGACTCGCGCTGCCGGTGGAGGTGCTCGTGACGACCGTGGGCGATGGTGACCACGGCCGTGCGGATCCTCATGACGTGCTCCCGGTCAGCGCGACGGCCTCGATGACGGCGACGAAGCGGTCGACGGCGCGCCCGTCGCTCCAGAGGTGCCACAGTCCGGCGTCCAGGGAGGCGGTCTCGTCGAGCAGGGCCGTCCATCCCGATGTCGGGAGGTGCGACAGCACGCGGCACGGCCAGGCCGCCCCCTCCAGCACCGCCCCGGTCGCCACCTGCTCGTCGAAGGGGCGTCGCGCCAGGACCACGACCGCCGGGCGTCGCGCGGACGCGACGTCGGCGATCGAGCTCTGGCCGGCCTGCAGGACGACCACGTCGGCGTCGCGCATGGCGGATCCCGGGTCGTCGCTCCACTCCCCCGAGCCGCCCAGCACGCGCCACGACCAGCCCGGGCTGTCGGCCACGATCCGCTCGACCTGCTCGCGGGTCGGGTGGCCGCCCCCGCGGCCGGAGACCAGCAGCGCCGAGCGGCGGCCGTCGCTGCTCGCCGGCGGCGCGACCGACCGCATGCCCAGCGGGATGCGTGACATCCCTCCCACCTGGTGCAGGCGTCCGCGATCGACGGGAGTCAGTCCCCGCACCATGTCGCTCGCCTCGGGCGGCCAGGCGGCGACCAGCGCGGTGCTGGCGGCGTACCCGCTCCGGTGTGCCCGGTCGCTGCGGTCCCCCGGCATCACGATCGACACGACCGGCACCCCGTGGAGGCGCGCGAGGAGGGCGACCTCCGCCGAGACGTCGCTGACCAGCGCGGCGGGCCGTGCTCGCGAGATCCACGAGGAGATGACCGCCATCCGGCTGCGCAGGCCGGCGTCGCCGAGAGGCGCCCAGTGGAGCGAGCCACCGGCCGTCGGGTCGGTCGGGACCTCGCCCCGGTCGTCGCGGTCGAGGAGCACCCAGTCGCCCGTCCAGTCGTCGGGGCGCGGGAGCGAGGACAGGCCCGTCACCGGGAGGTGGGTGGCCACCGCCCGGGCGCGGTTCAGGTGTCCGGTGCCGACGTGGTGGACGTAGTAGCCGATCACGCGGCCTCCTCGAGGAGCAGCGACGCGAACAGGGCCTCGTAGTCGTCGACCATCCGGGCGAGGCCGTGCGCAGCGGTCGCGTGCGCGTGGACCGCACGGCGGTCGAGCCCGGCGGCGGCGTCGATGGCAACCGCGAGTGCGGGCACGTCGCGGGAGGTCGCGAGCCGTCCCGACTCGGGGGTCACGATCTCCACGAGACCGCCGCGGGCGTATCCCGCCACGGGTGTCCCGCACGACATCGCCTCGGCGGCGACCAGGCCGAACGGCTCGTCCCAGGTGGGCGTCACCAGCGCGACCTCGGACGAGCCCACCAGCCGGCAGAGCTCCTCCTGGCCGAGGTGCCCGGCGTAGCGCACCTCGGGACCGAGCCGGTGCCGGACCTCCTTCTCGAAGTAGTCCTCGTCCATGATCGGACCGGCGAGCACGATCGCGCGCCCACTGCGTCGCGCGGCATCGATCGCCTCGTGGGGCGCCTTCTCCGGTGCGATGCGCCCGGACCAGACCGCGTCCTGCCCACCCGGGCCGGGCTTCCAGCGAGCCCCGTCGACGCCGTTGAGGATGGTGTGCGACGTCGTGGCGTGGGCCCAGGCGCGTCCCATCGCCGCGCTGACCGTGACGAAGGTGCTGCCCGATCCTGCGACCTCGATCGCCGACTCGAGCCACGGGACGGGCGGCGTGTGCAGGATCGTCACCATCGGCACGGGCAGCACCGACGCCATCGCCACCGGCAGGTGGTGGAGGCTGTTGTTGAGCACCACGTCGAACTCGCGGGCTCCACTGCGGACCAGCCGCATCATCAGCGTCAGGTAGGCGTGGTGCTCCTGCATCCAGAGCTCGGGAGGGGCCGCGACGTCGGCACGTGCCGCGCGGCTCGCGCGGAACGGCGGCACGTCGAGGAGCTCGACCGGGCACTCGAGGTGGGACCCCGGCGCCGCGAAGACCGACACGGTGTTCCCACGCCGGTGGAGCTCGGTCGCGAGGGTGGAGGTGTGCGCCTCCAGCCCGCCGGCGAAGGGCTCGCGGATCGGGAACCTGCTGGAGGCGATCAGGCACACGCGCAGACCCCCGGTCACCCGGGTTGCTCGCCGGACGGGGGGCAGTCGATGGGAAGGACGGACATGGGCGACTCCACGGGTGCGGGGACGCTCGGGCGAGCGTTGCGAGCCCATGGGGTACCCCGTCCTGCTCCGGGCGATCCAGCAGTCCCGCCCCTTGGGGGTGTGGGCCCCCGGACGGAGCTGGGCTACGTTTCACGAGCGGGGCATCGACGATGCCCGACCATCCAGGACTTCGATGGCGCCTTCCAGCGACCTCGGAGCTTCCATGCGCCCCCTCAGCACCCCGCCGACGCCTGACCGGGCCGAGACCACCGCCCGGCTCGTCGACCGGCTCCGCGGAGACGTCGATCCCGTGCAGCGCGAGGAGCTGGTCCTCGAGCTGATCCTCGTCAACCTCCCCGTCGCCCGGCGCATCGCCCGGAAGTTCGGGGGGCGCGGGTGCGAGGGCGAGGACCTCGAGCAGACCGCCTACGTCGCGCTGGTCAAGGCGGCCCAGCGCTTCGACCCGACGGCCGGGCACGACTTCCTGACCTACGCGGTGCCGTGCATCACGGGCGAGACCAAACGGCACTTCCGCGACCACGGGTGGATGGTCCGGCCACCTCGCCCGGTCCAGGAGCTGAGGATGCTCGTCGAGCGCGAGCAGGTGCGGCCCGACCCGACGACGGGTCGACCGCCGACCGAGCGCGAGCTGGCGGCGCGCCTCGACGTCGCGGTGGAGCTCGTGCGAGAGGCGCTCCAGACCGCCGGATGCTTCGCGCCGTCCTCCCTCGACCGCCCCGTTCCCGGGACCGCCGACCTCGTCCTCGCCGACACCTTGGTGGACGCGCGCTCGGTGAGTGACTTCGAGCTGGCGGAGGCCCGGACAGTCCTCGGTCCCGTGCTGTCGGCACTGGCACCGTTCGACCGACGCCTCCTGCACCTGAGCTTCGTCGACGAGAGGACCCAGCGCGAGATCGGCGACGAGCTCGGCCTGAGCCAGTCCCAGGTCTCCCGGCTCGTGCGGGACACCCTCGCGCGCCTGCGCGAGACCATCGACGGCGCGGCCGGGTCGTGCCGGGACGCGGCCGCGTGAGCGTGGCCCCAGCGCGGCGCCGGACACGGTGCCTCCATCGGTGAGCGCTCGCACGACGGGGCCGGCGACTCGGCCCTCGAGTGGTGCCGCCGCCTGGTCGAGTCGCAACCCGCGGGTGCCACCGACCCCGCGGACCCGGTGGACCAGCTCCGGCGGGTGTGCCTCGCCGCCCGCGCCGGGCTCGGGATGGCGACGGCGGTGGTGCTCGTCCGCTCCGACAGCGAGAGCGAGACGCTGGCGGCGGCCTCGGACCGGATGGGAGCCGACGCTGCCGAGCTCGAGTACAGCCTGGGGGAAGGCCCCTCGCGCGACGCCCTCCGCCTCGGTCGGCCGGTCCTGCGCGGGGATCTCGACGGCGACGCCGCCTGGGTGGCGTACGCGCCCGCCCTCGCCGCCCGGGGCCTGCGCTCCGTGTTCGCCCTTCCGCTCCAGGTGGGGGCGGCCAGGTTCGGCGTGCTCACGATGTACGGCCGCGACCCGCAGGTGCTCGACGCCGAGCGGACCACACGCTGCCTGGCGATGGCCGAGCTGGCCACGCAGGTCCTGCTGCGCGGCACCGCCAGCGGGGCGAGCGACAGCCTGGCCCACGCGCTGGACGAGGCGATCGACCTCCGGGTCGAGATGTTCCAGGCCCAGGGCGTGGTGATGGTCGCGCTGCGCACCGACCTGGCCACGGCGCTCGCCCGGATGCGGGCGCACGCCTTCCAGACAGGCAGGAGCCTCCACGAGGTGTCGCTCGACATCCTCGCCGGCCGCTTGACGCTCACCGATGAAGGGTCAGACTCATGATGGTGTCGCTCGACCACAGAAGCACGTCCACAGCGGTGATCGGAGAGCCTCGATGATCTCGACCGCACGACTGTCCGCACTCTTCGTGGAGGTCGCGGACACGCTGGTCGACGACTTCGACCTCGTCGACTTCCTCCAGTCCCTCACCGACCACGCCGCCGACGTCAGCGGCGCGGACGCCGTCGGGATCCTCCTGGCCGACCACCGCCGGGTCCTGCGGTTCATGGCGGCCTCCAACGACACGGGGAAGATGCTGGAGCTCTTCCAGCTGCAGAACTCCGAGGGCCCCTGCCTGGACTGCTTCACCACCGGACGACCGGTGGTGAACGCCCAGCTCGACGACGCGACCGCCAGGTGGCCCGTCTTCGCCCCCGCGGCGGTCGCCGGCGGGCTGCGGTCCGTGCACGCGTTCCCCCTGCGCCTGCGCGAGGACACGATCGGTGCCCTCAACCTCTTCAGTCGCACCGGGTCGCGCTTCGCCCCCGAGGACGTCCGGGTCGTCCAGGCGCTGGCGGACGTCGCGACGATCGCCATCCTGCAGGAGCGGAGCATCCTGCGTGCCGGGATGCTGACCGAGCAGCTCCAGGGCGCCCTCAACAGTCGCGTCGTCATCGAGCAGGCGAAGGGTGCCGTCGCCCAGCAGCAAGGCATCCCCCTGCAGGAGGCGTTCGAGCTGATGCGCGCGGAGGCGAGGTCCTCCCGACGCCGCCTGGCCGAGGTCGCGGAGGACGTCCTCGCCGGCCTCGCCCCACCCCCTCCGAAGCCTGGTCGTCACGGCGCGTGAGCCGCCTGTTTCACTGGTTCCATGCGTGCACTCGTCCAGCCCCAGTTCGGCGACCCGTCCGAGGTCCTCTCCGTCGAGGAGGTGCCGACCCCCGAGCCCGGCCCCGGTCAGGCGCTCGTCCGCGTCCTGCTCTCCCCCATCCACAACCACGACCTGTGGACCGTGCGCGGCAGCTACGGCTTCAAGCCGGAGATGCCCGCCCGTGCCGGCACCGAGCTGGTCGGGGTCGTCGAGGCGCTCGGGGAGGGTGCTGACGGACCCGAGGTCGGCACCCGGGTCGCGATCGGCGGCGCCTTCGGCGCCTGGGCGGAGTACGTCGTCGCGACCGCGAGGGCGCTGATCCCGATCCCCGAGCAGATGGGCGACGAGGCCGCCTCACAGCTGGTGTCGATGCCGTTCAGCGCGATCGCGCTGCTCGACTTCCTCGAGGTCTCCGAGGGCGACTGGATCGTGCAGAACACCGCCAACGGCGCCGTCGGCCGGATGGTCGCCCAGCTCGCGAAGGCGCGGGGCGTGCGCGTCCTCGGCCTCGTCCGGCGCGCGGCCGGCGTCGACGAGCTGCGCGAGCAGGGCATCGACGACGTCGTCGCCACCGACGACGACGGCTGGCGCGACCGGGTGAAGGAGGTCGTGGGCGACGCCCCGATCGTCGCGGGCGTCGACTCGGTCGGCGGCAGCGCGGCGGGCGACGTCGTCTCGCTGCTGGCCGAGGACGGCGTGCTCGTCGTCTTCGGCGCGATGGCCTCCCCCACGATGGCGATCGCGTCGGGCGACGTGATCTTCAAGCAGGTCGTCATCAAGGGCTTCTGGGCGAGCAAGATCTTCCCGGCGATGTCGGGCGAGAAGCGCGCCGCGCTGATGGGCGAGCTCGTCGCCGGCATCTCCGACGGCACCCTGACCCTGCCGGTCGAGAAGGTCTTCGGGCTCGAGGAGATCGCCGACGCGGCGCGCGCGAGCGCCCAGCCGGGGCGCCGCGGCAAGATCCTGCTGCGCCCCTGAACCATCTCCCTTCAGGACGCTCGTTGACCTGAATCGGTCGTAGCGTCGGAGCATGGACACACAGCAGCGGACCTTTCCGGAGGGCGTCCCGTCGTGGGTCGACCTCGAGCAGCGTGACCTCGCGGCCACGCAGGAGTTCTACGGCGGCCTGTTCGGCTGGCAGTTCGAGGCCGTCGGCGGCGGGCAGTACGTCATCGCCCGCCTCGACGGCCAGGACGTCGCCGGGCTCGCCGAGCCCGATCCCGGGGCGCCGCCGAGCCCGGGCGGGTGGACGACCTATGTCGCTGTCGAGGACGCCGAGGCGGCCGCCTCGCGCGTGACCGCGGCCGGCGGCAGGGTCGTCGTACCGGTCGCGGGGGTGGGTCCTGCCGGGCACATGGCGGTCGTCGAGGACCCGGCCGGTGCGCGCTTCCGGCTCTGGCAGGCGGGCCTCCGGCTGGGGGTCCAGGTCGCCAACGTGCCCGGTGCGTGGAACTTCAGCGACCTGCGCGGTGCCGACGTCGACGCCGTCCGCGGCTTCTACGCCGACGTCCTCGGCTGGGAGCTCGACGACATGGGCTTCTCGGTGCTCGTACGACGACCGGGCTACGGCGACCACCTCGCGGCGACCGTCGACCCCGGGATCCACGAGCGCCAGGCCGAGGTGTCCGCGCCGGCGGGGTTCGCCGACGCGGTGGCGTGGATCGACACCTCCACCCCGGCTGCGGAGGCTGCCTGGCACGTGAGCTTCACCGTGGCCGACCGCGACGCGACCGCCGCCGCCGCCGAACGGCTGGGCGGCACCGTGCTCGCCTCCGAGGACTCGCAGTGGACGCGGACCGCGGTGGTCCGCGACCCGCAGGGCGCGACGTTCACGGCCAGCCAGTTCACACCGGCCGGGTGAGCCTCAGCCGACCTGCATCTCCCCGAGCTCGTTCCAGTCGTCCTGGTCGACGCTCTGGCTGACGATCTTCGGGGTGGCGGCGAGGTACTGCGGGAGCTCGCCCTGGGCCGCCTTGAAGTGGTCGCTGCCGACGTGCGCACCGCCGGCGTCGCCGTCGCGGAACGCCTCGACGAGGACGTACTCGTTCGGGTCGTCGAGGCTGCGCGACCAGTCGAACCACAGGCAGCCCTCCTCCGCGCGGGTGGCCTCGGTGAAGGCCCGCGAGATCTCGGGCCACGCCTCGGCGTGCTCCGGCTTCACGGGGAACTTGGCGGTGATGAAGATCAAGGGACGCTCCTGGCTCTCGGTGGTGTCGTCCCAACCCTAGGGAGGAGCCCTACAGTGGCGGCGATCGCCATGACCCAGAACCCGTCCTCCGACGCCGGCCGCGCGCGCCGACTGCTGCTCGTCGTCGACGCCCCCTCGCTGCTGCACCGCAACCACCACGCGCGGGCGCACACGCGGCTCACCGACAGGCAGGGCCGTCCGATCTGGGCGCTGCAGGGGATGCTGCGCCAGATCCTCGAGTCGATCGACACGATCGCACCTGACGCCGTGGTCTTCGGCCTCGACGACCGGACCGGGTCCGTACGCCGTGACGCCTACCCCGACTACAAGGCCGGGCGCGCGGAGAAGGACCCCGAGCTGGTCGACCAGCTCGACCGGGCCGGCGCGCTGCTCGAGGCGCTGGGCCTCCTGACCGTGACCCCGGCCGGGCTCGAGGCCGACGACGTCAACGCCTCTGGAGCCACGTGGGCCGAGGCCCACGGCTGGGACTGCGTCATCATCACCTCCGACCGGGATGCCTTCGCCCACATCAGCCCGCACACGCAGGTGCTGCGGCTGATCGACGGCGGCATCCACGGGTCGCCGATGCTCAACCCGGCGCGGCTGTTCAACATGTACGGCGTCCGCGCGGCCAACTACCTCGCGTTCGCCGCGATGCGCGGCGACTCCAGCGACAACCTCCCCGGCGTGCAGGGCATCGGCGAGAAGACGGCGGCGATCCTGCTCGACGTCGCCGGCTCGATGGACGCCGTGTGGGCCGACATCGACCACCAGGACGGTCGCAACCTCCTCGCCGCGCTCGACGACTGGTCGGCCGAGACCGGTGGGCGCCGCATCGGCGCCACCGTCGTACGACGCCTGCAGGCCGACGGCGCGCGCGAGCGCTACGACTTCAACGTCGAGATGATGTCGGGCAAGGACGACCTCGACCTCGGTCTGACGCCCGACGTGCCCGGCTCGCGGGGGCTGCTGCCGCTCGACTTCGACCGGGTGAGCCGGGTGGTCGGCTTCCTCGACAACGACTTCACCACCGACTTCGCGGTGCGGGTGCTGACCAGCCGCCCGGCGTCGGGCTAGCTCGATCCGCCACTGACGATCGTGGGGACGATGACCGCCGTCATGATCGCGACGTTCATCGCGGCGATCGCCTGGGCGACGGCCTGCGCGACCGCGTCGCCGGTGACGACCTCCTCCGACACCTGCTCGATGCGCGCCTTGAGGTCCTTCTTCGACAACGCCCCCTTCTCCTCGGCGAGCACCTTCTCCGCCATGCCCAGGCCCTGGAGCACCGCCAGCAGCGTCGCGTCGGCGGGCTCCGGCATACCTCCCACCAGGACGGTCCGCAGCCGCTCGCGCACGCGGCGCTCCGGCTCGGGGTCGAGGACGGGGTACTTCGCGGGGACGAGGCCGAGCGCGCGCTTCTCCTCGATCCGGATCACGCCCTGCCCGGCGAGGGCCGAGGCGACCTGCTCCTCGACCGCGACCTTGCTGTCGGTGACCAGGGAGGAGAGCTTCTTGCCATCCTTCTCCTGCAACCTCGTCAGCGACGCGTCCAGCGCGGGATGGCCCGTGGGACCGGCGTCGAGGACGGTCATCCGTGGGTCCTTGTCGTCGCTGAGCGTCACCCGTTCGGCGATCACCAGGTCGGTGATGGCAGCAGCAGCGAGGCCGTAGGTGCTCGCGGCGAAGGCGCTCTCGGCCTTGCCGTCGTCGCGACGCAGGAGCAGGAAGAGGGACTCCGTGATCAACATGCCTCCGACCCTAGGCAGGGTCGGGCGTGGACGGATCCCCCGACTGACGGAGATCCACCCTCATCCACCTGGCTGCGAGGTCCACCGCAGGACCGAGGAGGACGATCACCGCGAGCGTGCCCACCCCGATCGTCGCGCCGAGCAGCCAGCCGGCGAGCGCTCCCCCGCCCTGGACCACGCTGTAGGACCACTTGAACGGCACCGGCGGGTCCCACGCGAGCGCCGCCGCCTCCGTCGGCCCGGCACCGGTGTGGCTGCCGAGGTAGAGCGCGATGCCCGCCGCGAGCACCGGGAACGCCGCCGCCAGCAGCACCCCGCGCCACACCAGGTCCCCGGGCGTCTCGATCAACCCGAGCACCACGGACACGGTCACGCCCACGAGCACCATCTGCACGACCGTCCCGATCCCCGGGTAGACCTTGCGCAGCGCCGCCAGCGCCACGAGCACGACGCCCACGAGCAGGTTGACGATCCAGAACGCGGCTCCCGAGGTCAGGGAGAGCCCGTTGATGAAGGTGGAGTACCCGTCCGAACCCAGGTCGGCCGCCAGCAGCAACGCCACGCCCGTCCCGAGCACGAGGCAGCCGAGCACGAGCATCACGAGGCGGCGGGGACCGGGGATCACGGGCACAGTTTCTCAGCCCACGGGCGCGCGCTGGTCGAGCAGGTTCCGCGTGGCCTCCGGTTGAGCAGCGAGCGCCGGCGAGCGTGTCGAAACCAAGGCGGCCCTCCGCCCAGCCGCTGGTTGAGCAGCGAGCGCCAGCGAGCGTGTCGAGACCAAGGCTCACCACCACCCTCCACCGTTGGTCGAGGAGGGCGCCCCCGCGCCCGTCACGAGACCAGACCCCCAGCCGCTGGTTGAGCAGCGAGCGCCAGCGAGCGTGTCGAAACCAAGGCTCACCACCCCTCCACCGTTGGTCGAGGAGGGCGCCCCGCGCCCGTCACGAGACCAGACCCTCTCTTGACCGAACCTCGCATCTCCGACCCTCGTCGCTGTCGGACCCTTCACCTATAATCGAACACATGAGCGAGGCAATGGTGACAGGCGAGGTGGGGGTGGACGACCTCACTACCTCGGCCCTGCTCGCTGCCCTGCGCGACCGCAAGGCCGTCGAGGACCGCGCCGCTGCCGACCAGCTCGACCTCGCCGCCCGGTGGGCCGACCTCCACCCGCCCGAGTCCATCCACCTCGCCGCGGCGTTCACCACTCCCGGCTCCGAGCACGAGGAGCCCATCGCCGGCGACGGCTGCCCCCTGGTCGCGGAGTTCTGTGTGGCCGAGCTCGGAGCCGTCCTCGGCATCTCGTCGACGGCTGCGAAGAAGCTGATCGGGCACGCCCTCGAGCTCCGCCACCGACTGCCACGACTCTGGGCGCA
>NZ_SDWT01000008.1 GCF_004137255.1 Nocardioides oleivorans
GGGTGCGTCTGATTTTTGAGAACTCAACAGTGTGTTTGATTAGTCGACGAATTAGTTTGTTATGCCCCGTTGACATCATGTTTGCTCGTGCTTCTTGCCTTTGGGTGGGGGGTGTGGGTGGTGGTGTCGCGGTTTCTTTGACAATGATTCTGGCGGGATTGTTCTGGCCCTGTGGGGTTGGGATGGTTCTACTTATATGTCAGTTTTGTTCAGTCATGGATGTGGCTCTTATTGATTGTCGCTCTGGCTCCTTTTGGGGTTGGGGTTGATGTTTTTCGATGGAGAGTTTGATCCTGGCTCAGGACGAACGCTGGCGGCGTGCTTAACACATGCAAGTCGAGCGGAAAGGCCACTTCGGTGGTACTCGAGCGGCGAACGGGTGAGTAACACGTGAGTAATCTGCCCCTGGCTTTGGGATAGCCACCGGAAACGGTGATTAATACCGGATATGACCATTCTTCGCATGAGGTGTGGTGGAAAGTTTTTCGGCCAGGGATGTGCTCGCGGCCTATCAGCTTGATGGTGAGGTAATGGCTCACCATGGCTTCGACGGGTAGCCGGCCTGAGAGGGTGACCGGTCACACTGGGACTGAGACACGGCCCAGACTCCTACGGGAGGCAGCAGTGGGGAATATTGGACAATGGGCGGAAGCCTGATCCAGCAACGCCGCGTGAGGGATGACGGCCTTCGGGTTGTAAACCTCTTTCGGTGGGGACGAAGCGCAAGTGACGGTACCCACTAAAGAAGCACCGGCCAACTACGTGCCAGCAGCCGCGGTAATACGTAGGGTGCGAGCGTTGTCCGGAATTATTGGGCGTAAAGGGCTCGTAGGCGGTTTGTCGCGTCGGGAGTGAAAACGCCGTGCTTAACACGGCGCTTGCTTTCGATACGGGCAGACTAGAGGTATTCAGGGGAGAACGGAATTCCTGGTGTAGCGGTGAAATGCGCAGATATCAGGAGGAACACCGGTGGCGAAGGCGGTTCTCTGGGAATGACCTGACGCTGAGGAGCGAAAGTGTGGGGAGCGAACAGGATTAGATACCCTGGTAGTCCACACCGTAAACGTTGGGCGCTAGGTGTGGGGTCCATTCCACGGATTCCGTGCCGCAGCTAACGCATTAAGCGCCCCGCCTGGGGAGTACGGCCGCAAGGCTAAAACTCAAAGGAATTGACGGGGGCCCGCACAAGCGGCGGAGCATGCGGATTAATTCGATGCAACGCGAAGAACCTTACCTGGGTTTGACATACACCCTGCCGCTCCAGAGATGGGGCTTCTTTTGGGGGTGTACAGGTGGTGCATGGCTGTCGTCAGCTCGTGTCGTGAGATGTTGGGTTAAGTCCCGCAACGAGCGCAACCCTCGTTCTATGTTGCCAGCACGTAATGGTGGGGACTCATAGGAGACTGCCGGGGTCAACTCGGAGGAAGGTGGGGATGACGTCAAGTCATCATGCCCCTTATGTCCAGGGCTTCACGCATGCTACAATGGCCGGTACAAAGGGCTGCGATCCCGTGAGGGGGAGCGAATCCCAAAAAGCCGGTCTCAGTTCGGATTGGGGTCTGCAACTCGACCCCATGAAGTCGGAGTCGCTAGTAATCGCAGATCAGCAACGCTGCGGTGAATACGTTCCCGGGCCTTGTACACACCGCCCGTCACGTCACGAAAGTCGGCAACACCCGAAGCCGGTGGCCCAACCCTTGTGGAGGGAGCCGTCGAAGGTGGGGCTGGCGATTGGGACGAAGTCGTAACAAGGTAGCCGTACCGGAAGGTGCGGCTGGATCACCTCCTTTCTAAGGAGCACACACCCCGATGCCGGGCGAATGTCTCGGCACGATGGTGGTGTCTCACTAGTGGAACGTCGACTGTCAGGTCCCCGCGAGCTGCATGCAGTTGCATGCAGGTGTGGGGGTTGCCTGGTCATGGGCCTCACGTTGGTGAGGACGTGGTTGAACACACTGTTGGGTCCTGAAGGATCAGCCGTATCGGTTGGTGGCTTCTGGTCCTCCTTTCGTCTGGTGGTGCGTGTTGCGTGCTGTCGGGTGGTTGGTGGGGTTGTTGTTTGAGATCTGCATAGTGGACGCGAGCATCTTTTGCAGCCGGCGTGCCTGGCCCTCATGGGGGTTCGGGGTGTCTGGTTGTGAATAGTGTTATGTAGTGCTGGCTGGTTCCTCCTTGTCTTGAGGGGACTGGCTGGCGGCTGGTCTGCCCTGTGATTGTGGGGTGGGCTGGTGTGTTTCTTTTGTGCGTGTCTGGCACGTTGTCGGCGCTCATCTTCGGGTGTGTGTTGTTTTGACGTTGTTGAGACAAGCTATGAAGGGCACATGGTGGATGCCTTGGCATCAAGAGCCGATGAAGGACGTTGGAGCCTGCGATAAGCCCTGGGGAGTTGGCAACCAAGCTGTGATCCGGGGGTGTCCGAATGGGGAAACCCAGCACGAGTCATGTCGTGTTACCTGCACCTGAACACATAGGGTGTGTGGAGGGAACGTCGGGAAGTGAAACATCTCAGTACCGACAGGAAGAGAAAACAACAGTGATTCCGAGAGTAGTGGCGAGCGAAATCGGATGAGGCTAAACCGTGTCTGTGTGATACCCGGCAGGGGTTGCAGGTACGGGGTCGTGGGACCGCTCATCGAGTGCTGCCGTGCTTGAGCAGAGTAAGAAACCAGTGTGGAAGTCGAAGTCGGTTGGAAAGCCGTACCGTAGAGGGTGATAGGCCCGTAGACGTAAAGCGCTGGCTCTGGAGCGTGTTCCCAAGTAACACGGAACCCCTGAAATTCCGTGTGAATCTGGCGGGACCACCCGTTAAGCCTAAATACTCCTTGATGACCGATAGCGGACAAGTACCGTGAGGGAAAGGTGAAAAGTACCCCTGGCGGGGAGTGAAATAGTACCTGAAACCGTGTGCCTACAATCCGTCGGAGCTTTCCACTTGTGGGGGGTGACGGCGTGCCTTTTGAAGAATGAGCCTGCGAGTTTGCGGTGTGTTGCGAGGTTAACCCGTGTGGGGTAGCCGTAGCGAAAGCGAGTCCGAATAGGGCGATTCAGTAGCGCGCTCAAGACCCGAAGCGAAGTGATCTATCCATGGGCAGGTTGAAGCGTCGGTAAGACGACGTGGAGGACCGAACCCACTTAGGTTGAAAACTGAGGGGATGACCTGTGGATAGGGGTGAAAGGCCAATCAAACTTCGTGATAGCTGGTTCTCCCCGAAATGCATTTAGGTGCAGCGTTGCGTGTTTCTTGCCGGAGGTAGAGCACTGGATAGCCGATGGGCCCTACAAGGTTACTGACGTTAGCCAAACTCCGAATGCCGGTAAGTGAGAGCGCAGCAGTGAGACTGCGGGGGATAAGCTCCGTAGTCGAGAGGGAAACAGCCCAGACCATCAGCTAAGGCCCCTAAGCGGTGACTAAGTGGAAAAGGATGTGGAGTCGCATTGACAACCAGGAGGTTGGCTTGGAAGCAGCCACCCTTGAAAGAGTGCGTAATAGCTCACTGGTCAAGTGATTCCGCGCCGACAATGTAGCGGGGCTCAAGTCATCCGCCGAAGCTATGGCATTCAGCGAATACATCAGCACGGACTTGATCCGTGTTCAGTGCGTTGGATGGGTAGGGGAGCGTCGTGTGGGCAGTGAAGCGTCGGAGTGATCCAGGCGTGGAGGCCACACGAGTGAGAATGCAGGCATGAGTAGCGAATCACGGGTGAGAAACCCGTGCGCCGAATGATCAAGGGTTCCAGGGTCAAGCTAATCTGCCCTGGGTAAGTCGGGACCTAAGGCGAGGCCGACAGGCGTAGTCGATGGACAACGGGTTGATATTCCCGTACCGGCGAAGTTGCGCCCATGACGAACCTGGTGATGCTAACCACCCGAAACTCATCGGACCGGACCCTTCGGGGCGAGGCTGGTGAGTGGAGCGTGGGACCCGAGCTGGTAGTAGTCAAGCGATGGGGTGACGCAGGAAGGTAGCCCAGCCACAGCGATGGTTGTCTGTGGGCAAGCGTGTAGGGAGTGGTGTAGGCAAATCCGCACCATCCACTTCAGTGTGGATCCTGAGACGTGACGCGGAGCCGTTAGGCGAAGTGGGTGATCCTATGCTGTCGAGAAAAACCTCTAGCGAGCAACGAGCCGCCCGTACCCCAAACCGACTCAGGTGATCAAGTAGAGAATACTAAGGCGATCGAGACAACCATGGTTAAGGAACTCGGCAAAATGCCCCCGTAACTTCGGGAGAAGGGGGGCCCGGATCGTGAACCCACTTGCTGGGGGAAGCGTGAAGGGCCGCAGAGACCAGGGGAAAGCGACTGTTTACTAAAAACACAGGTCCGTGCGAAGTTGTAAGACGATGTATACGGACTGACTCCTGCCCGGTGCTGGAAGGTTAAGAGGACCGGTTAGACCTTTGGGTCGAAGCTGAGAATTTAAGCCCCAGTAAACGGCGGTGGTAACTATAACCATCCTAAGGTAGCGAAATTCCTTGTCGGGTAAGTTCCGACCTGCACGAATGGAGTAACGACTTTCCCACTGTCTCAACCATGGACTCGGCGAAATTGCACTACGAGTAAAGATGCTCGTTACGCGCGGCAGGACGGAAAGACCCCGGGACCTTTACTATAGTTTGGTATTGGTGTTTGGTACGGCTTGTGTAGGATAGGTGGGAGACTGTGAAGCGATCACGCCAGTGGTTGTGGAGTCAACGTTGAAATACCACTCTGGTCGTACTAGATGTCTAACCTAGGTCCGTTATCCGGATCAGGGACAGTGCCTGATGGGTAGTTTAACTGGGGCGGTTGCCTCCTAAAATGTAACGGAGGCGCTCAAAGGTTCCCTCAGCCTGGTTGGCAATCAGGTGGCGAGTGTAAGTGCACAAGGGAGCTTGACTGTGAGACAGACATGTCGAGCAGGGACGAAAGTCGGAACTAGTGATCTGGCCACGGCATGTGGAAGCGTGGTCACTCAACGGATAAAAGGTACCCCGGGGATAACAGGCTGATCTTCCCCAAGAGTCCATATCGACGGGATGGTTTGGCACCTCGATGTCGGCTCGTCGCATCCTGGGGCTGGAGTAGGTCCCAAGGGTTGGGCTGTTCGCCCATTAAAGCGGCACGCGAGCTGGGTTTAGAACGTCGTGAGACAGTTCGGTCCCTATCCGCCGCGCGCGCAGGAAACTTGAGAAAGGCTGTCCCTAGTACGAGAGGACCGGGATGGACGAACCTCTGGTGTGCCAGTTGTTCTGCCAAGAGCACGGCTGGTTGGCTACGTTCGGAAGTGATAACCGCTGAATGCATCTAAGCGGGAAGCACGTTTCAAGATGAGGTTTCCCACCACGTAAGTGGGTAAGGCCCCCCACAGAACATGGGGTTGATAGGCCGGAGGTGTACAGCAGTAATGCCCAGCCGACCGGTACTAATAGGCCGAGGGCTTGTCCCAACCACGTACAAAACCACACACACACGCACCGCCAGGACACTGGCAGCTACATGGTGAGTGTCGAGTGTCGAGTACACGCGCAAAAGACGAACACGTATGTTCGCGTCCACTAAGCAGTTCCCAACCAACACACCCAGGCACACCCACCACACGTGGGGGTCGTGCCGGGACAGTTGAGTTGAAAGAGTTACGGCGGCCATAGCGAAACGGGAAACACCCGGTCCCATACCGAACCCGGAAGTTAAGCCTTTCAGCGCCGATGGTACTGCAACCGAGAGGTTGTGGGAGAGTAGGACGCCGCCGGACAAACATT
>NZ_SDWT01000009.1 GCF_004137255.1 Nocardioides oleivorans
GAAACAAACCCGTTTTTAGAGCTTATGACGATCCCGATGAAAGGGAAACGGATACAAGTATCTCGTCTTGGGCGGGATGACAATGTTTTGGTTAATCAAAACACGGGAGAAAAGTTTGGAACACATGTAACCACTTTTAAGCGTGTAGATAGTGAGCAATTTGTTAAGTTGTTTACTGCGAATATTGGGTTAACGTTTGATTTATCATCGGCAGGAATTAAAGCTTTTAATGTTCTTTTATGGGCTGTTCAAAAACAAGCCTTTGCAAAGGATCAGGTTCTTTTGGATTCAAGGGCTCTTGATGACTTTTTAAAAAGCTATGATAGCTTAAAACTTAGTTATGCTACGTTAAAGAGAGGAATTAACGAGTTAGAAAAAGCTCAGATTATAGCAAAGACAATGCGTAAAGGATTTTATTTTATAAACCCCAATTTTGTATTTAATGGAGATCGAATAGCATTTACAACCCTAATTGAGAGGGATTGTTAATCGATAGAACAATACAATGCAGGATAGACAATCATGGTCAAAATGTTAACATTTTATCCATGATTGTCCAAAAACGATGTTTTTGCCTGTGCCTGCCGCAGGCTACTAGAAGTAGTCGCAGGCGAACAAAAGTGGTGTTTTGTTCGCCTGCTAATCACAACAACCTGGCTAGAGGTTTTTATGACTAAACATGATGCTATACGCATTTCTCAACTTCATCAAATTTTTTACGATGATGATGGATTAATTGATTCAGAAAAGAACGTGACTATTTTATACAGTATAGGATTTACAGTTGATGAAATAGCTCATTTTAGAAATTCAACACCAAACACAGTTGCGAGTCAGCTATTAAATGCAAGGGTTAAATTAGGTTGCGCCTCGGTTTCATCTTTAAAGCCAATGATCTTATTAAGATTGCTTTTGAACATAAAAGAGATTCGTTTTGGATTCGAAACTGATTGCAAAGAATATAGTTCAATAGGTATTTTTGCTCTTGACTAGAATTACAATTGCTGATTGTATCAGCAATTGTAATGTCCATACGAGGAATCAAAGATGAAAAAAATTTGTACGCTCTTAATGTCTATTTTCATTCTTTCCGCATGTGGTGAAGATACAAAATCATCAGATTGGTGGCTTAATCATCCCAAAGAAGCGACGGAGAAATATAAGGAGTGTAAAAAGTCAGGGGAAGATTCTGTTAATTGTCAAAATGTTAAAAAA